>JBBDSX010000042.1:0-11047 GCA_040904725.1 Egicoccus sp. | reverse complement strand
TCCCGCAGCGCGGCGTCCGCCGCGTCGAGGATCTCGGCGCGCGACTCCGCGGGTGAGAACCCTCGCCCTGCCCGATGAGCCCGCGACGATCGAGGCGTACGCCGATCTGGTGCAGGCGGCCATGCGCGACCTCACTGACGTGGTGCTGGTGGGCGACTCCTTCGGCGCCGTGGTCGCCCTGTCGGTCGCCCTGCGCCGTCCCGGCAACCTGCTCGGCCTGGTCCTCTCCGGGGGGTTCGCGGCAGACCCTGTGACCGAGCCGTTGACCCGCGCAAAGGTCCGCGCCGCCCGGTTCCTGCCGGGCCCGCTGTATCGGCAGTTCGTGCTGCGGCTGCACGCCGCCGCGTTGGCATCACCCCACGACGCCGAAGGTGAACAACCGTGGTCGCGCGACGACAGCCGCCGGCTCTTCCTCGACCACACCTCCCACGGGGCGTACATGCGGCGCACCCGCGCCGCCTTCGATGCCGACGTTCGTGATCGACTGCAGCTGATCGCCGTCCCCACCCTGATCCTCACTCCCTCCCACGACCAGCTGATCGGACCCGACGCCGCCCGCCAGCTCCGCGACGGCATCGCCACCGCCACGGAGGTCGTGTTGCCCAAGACCGGTCACATGTTCCGGTTCACGCACCCAGTCACGTACGCGACGGCGATCCGCGACTTCCTCGACCAGCACGACATCACCGGTCCGGCCCTGGCGGGAGCCGCACGATGATCTCCTTCGCCAACCGGCTCACGATCGTTGCCGAGCCCGGGACGGTGTTCGCCTATCTCGCCGAACCGGCTCACCTGCCCGACTGGAACCACTACGTGGAGCAGGTCACCCCGCTCGATGACAGCGAACCCCGCCCCGGCTCGCGCTACCACCAGCGACGCCGCAACGACCAGCAGGTCTTCGAGATCGCCGAGCTGCAGCCCCCCACATTTCTCGTCCTACGAACCTTGCCGGATCAGCGGCCCGCCTTCACACGAACCATCACCCTGACCCCGCTGCTCGCCGGAGGGACCGACCTCGTCGATCACTGGCAGCTCGACACCGGCCAGCCGCCCCTGGTCCAGCAGCTGGGCAGGTCCACGATCCGCTCCGCCGTCCGAGACAACCTCGGCAAGCTCGCCGAACTGCTCGAGACCGGCACCACGACCCTGCAAAATGGTCGCGTCAGCACGCGCGCGGACCTCGCCGAGACCGTCATAGCCCAGACAGATCTGGACGTGCAGGTCATAGATGGCATGGCCAAACCCGTACCGGGTGCGATGCCGACAAGCCGCCAGAGGGCGTGAAGAACTGCGCCACCAACAGGAGGGACATACGCACGCGGGCTCGAGCCCTCTCGATCAGCCGGATCCCAGACGAGTCGTTGACACGAGCGCAGTCGCGCCTCAAGGCAGCCGCGCGGCTGCCGAGGGGCGAGGGCTTCGAGCCTGACACGAACCGCCGTGAGGACCCGGTGGCGGTCAACCGACCGACATAGGCAGAACCGCTGCGTCTGCACGCCCGTCGTCGCTGAGAAGACCACGGTCCGCCATGTTGGTGGGCCTCTCCACCAACACTCGCTGCCGAACTCGTCCGCGACGGCAACCGCCGCGGCTGGGCCCGCGTGTCAGCGGGTCAGCGGCCGACGTCGACCGGTTCGGGCGGCGGACCGTCGGCCCGGAGTCGGACGAGGTGTTCGGGCAACGCGACCGGCGCGACGATCTCGCGTGTGGTGGACAACTCGTCGAGGGTCCACCACCGGGCTTCGACCGCCTCGAGGTCGTCCAGCGGTGCCGCCGCGACGTCGACCTCGGCGCGGGCGAGGAACCAGCGTTCCTCCTGGTCGAGCCACAGCCCCCGGAAGGCGAAGGTCACGCGTCGCGACCAGATCCACGGCCCGAGTTCCGGTTCGACGCCCAGTTCCTCGCGCAACTCGCGGCCGGCCGCCTGTTCGTGCGACTCGTCGGGCTTGAGGCCGCCGCCCGGTGCGGTCCACACCCGCCGGCTCGCGGTCGGCGCGTGCGCGACCAGCAGGACGCGTTCGAGCGGGTCGAGCAGCAGGACACGGGCCGCACGACGGATCAGCGGCTGTTCCTGCGTGCCGACGTCGACGGGTTCGGGCGGCAGCTTCGGATGGGGCGGCACGACCCGCGAGGCCACCACCGCGGTGGCGTCGACCACGATCAGCTGCGCCTGCCGGTCGACGAGCAGCAGTACGGCGTCGTCCATGACCAGCAGCCGTCCGACGACGTCGCTGGGGACCGGCCCGCGCTCGGGGTCGGGCACGAGGTGGCGCACCGACACGCGTGACCCGACGTCGTCGGGGGTCACCCGGTGGACGTAGTGGGCGCGCAGTCGGCGACCATCGGCGCTGGGGACGGGGGACTCGCTCATGTGACGACCGTATCGGTGGGGCCGGCGCGGGCGCCTCAGCCGATCACGGCACCCGTCTCGTCGTCGACCAGCCGCAGATCACGCCCGAGCACCCGGGCGAACCAGTCCGCGCGTCGGCGCAGATCCGCCGTCTCGAGATGCGGCTGACCCGAGACGCGGACGGTCACGACCTCGCCGTCGTCGTGGGTGTTGACGTCGTAGACGGCCTGGTCCCGGGCACGATCGAGCACGTCGGCGAGCTGGAGCAGCGCCAGGAGCCGTTCGGTTCGTTCCCGACGTCCGCCATCGAGGCCGGCGGCGGGCGGGAACCGCTTGTCGAGCCCCCGGGCGCCGTGGAAGCGCACGAGGGTGGCCACGACCGCGAGGTCCTGGGGCGAGAAGCCGCGCAGCTCGGCGTGCTCGAGCAGGTACGCCCCGTGTCGGTGCGAACGTCGCAGGGCGAGCGCTTCGCCGATGGTGTGCAGGCGGGCCGCGTGCACGAGGAGCTCGCGGTCGTCGTCGCCGAGTCCGTGCAGGTCGACGAGTTCGTCGAAGACCAGCCCGGCCAGCGTGCCCACGTGCCCGGGGTGGGGGTCGCCCGGCAGGAAGGCGTCCACGACACGGTCGGTCTCGCGGGTCCGCAGCTGCTGACCGTCGAGCACCTCGGCGGCGCCGGCCCGGTCCAGCAGCAGGCCTTCGCGCAGACCCGCGTCGGCGACCGTGACGGCGTCGACGCCGAGCCGTTCCAACACGTCGACGAGGATCACGGCGGCGACGTGGATGTGGTCGGCCCGGCTCGCCTTCATGCCGGGCACGTCGAGGCGGCCGGCGTGGTCCAGGGCGAGCAGTTGGTCGCGCAACCGTCGCAGCTCGCCGGTGGTCACCACGAGCTGGTTGGTCACGGAGTCGGCCGGCAACCAGGTGCCGGCCGCCGTTGCGGCGACACGTGCGAGCGCGCGGACGGTCCCGCCGACGGCCACGACGAGTGCCGGTGCCCGCGTCGCGACCTGCTGGACCAGGGGATCGACCCCGGCGGCGATGGTGTCACGCAGGCGGCGCAGGTCGGCGGCGCTCGGTGGATCGTGTTCCGGCAGGGTGTTGAGCCGGCTGCTGCCCAGTGGGGTCGACGTCGACCAGGTCACCTCGCGGCCCCGTCCGACGGCGAACTCCAGCGAGCCGCCGCCGAGGTCGAGGACGAGGACGGGCTCCGCCTCGACCGCGATGGCGGACCGCACGCCGAGATAGGACAGTCGCGCCTCCTCGTCGCCGGGCAGGACGCGCACGGTGGTCCCGGTTGCCGCCTCGATCGCCGCCAGGACGTCGCGACCGTTGCCGGCGTCGCGGATGGCCGAGGTGGCGACGGCCGTCACCTCCGTCGCGCCGGCCCGGCGACCGAGGTCGGCGAGATGGCCGGCGGTCGCGGACGCGCGCTCGCTCTCGTCCGGCGGGATGTGGCCGTGGCGTGCGACGACGGCACCGAGGTGCAGCATCTCGCGCTGACGCATCACCGGCATGACGCGTCCGTCGTCGACGTCGGCGACCAGCACGTGGAACGAATTGCTGCCGAGGTCGAGCACACAGGTGCGCATCGCCGCTATGCCGGGGGCGGCAGGTAGCGGACGCTGGGCACGCGCGGATCTCCCTCGACGACCCAGGTGCTGCCCTTCTGCCACCGCGGCCCCTCGGCGCCGAGGTTGACGCCACGGAAGTGCCAGTCCTGCACGATCGACCCGATCACGTCGCCGTGCGAGCACAGCACGACGTCCTCGCCGCGCAGGCGTCGGAGCAGGCGCGCCACCGCGTCCAGCGGCGTCCCTTCGGTGAGTTCGACCGCTTCCTCGACGGGCAGGCCGCGCGCCGCGGCGAGCGGCTCGACGCTCTGGACGCACCGGGTGTAGGGGCTGCTCAGGATGCGCGTGATGGGGAAGTCGGCGTAGGCATCGATCAACGCCTGGGCCTGGTGGGCTCCGCGGTCGGACGCCGGCCGCCGCCGGTCGTCGCCGGAGAACGAGTCGCGGTCGCCGGCGAGGACGTGGCGCAACAGCAGCAGGGGCACGGTCGGACCTCTCTCGGCTAGTGCAGGCGCTGCCGGGCGCGCTCGCTCAACGTCGCGTGGGTGTCGACCCCCCGGCGCTCCGGGACACGGCGCCAGACGCTGTCGGGATGCAACTCCCAGGCGAGCACGTCGTCGTCCAGGCAGGTCTGCAGGATCTCCTCGAGCCGGGCCTGCAGCACCGGCTCGGTGACCGGGACGATGGCTTCGACGCGACGGTCGAGGTTGCGCGGCATCCAGTCGCCCGAGCCGATCACGTAGTCGTACCCGCGTGCCGGGCTGCCGAAGCGGTAGATGCGGGAGTGTTCGAGGAATCGTCCGACGATCGAGCGGACGCGGATGCGTTCGGACATGCCGGGCACGCCGGGCCGCAGGCAGCACACGCCGCGGACGATCAGGTCGACCGGGGTACCCGCCTGCGAGGCGTCGTAGAGGGCCTCGATCAGGCGAGCGTCGACGAGGCTGTTCATCTTGGCCATGATGTGGCCGTCCTCGGCATCGCGTTCGCGCTCGATCAACTCGAGCATGCGTGGGCGGAAGGCCGTCGGGGCGACGATGAGCTTGCGGTAGTCCGACTGGCGCGAGTACCCGGTCAGCACGTTGAACAACTCGCTCAGGTCCGCGCCGATGTCCGGGTCCGCAGTCAGCAGGCCGAGGTCCTCGTAGAGGCGGGCGGTCTTGTCGTTGTAGTTGCCCGTCCCGATGTGGGCGTAGCGCCGGACGCGGTCGCCGTCGTCGCGCACCACGAGGCACACCTTGGTGTGGGTCTTGAGCCCGACGACGCCGTAGGCGACGTGCACCCCGGCCTCCTCGAGCACGCGGGCCCACTCGATGTTGGCCTCCTCGTCGAAGCGCGCCTTCAACTCGACCAGCGCCACGACCTGCTTGCCCTCGGCGGCGGCGTCGAGCAGGGCCTGCGAGATCGGGCTGCTCGGGCCCGAGGTCCGGTACAGGGTGATCTTGATGGCCAGGACCCGCGGGTCCGTCGCCGCGGTCTCGAGGAACTGTCTGACCGAGGTCGTGAACGAGTCGTAGGGGTGCTGGACCAGGATGTCACCGTCGCGCAGCGTCGCGAACAGGTCCTGGTGCTCGCCTGACGCGGCGGCGGACAGCCGCGGTTGCGTGACCGAATGGGCCGACGGGTACTTGAGGTCGGGGCGGTCGAGTCCATGCAGTGCGAACAGCCCGGACAGGTCGATCGGGCCGGGCAGCGAGGTCACGTCGGCGCGCGTGATCTCGAGTTCCCGCAGCAGCAGGTCGAGGACGGCGTCGGACATCTCCGGCTCGATCTCGAGCCGGACGAGGCTGCCGAAACGGCGCCGTGTCAGTTCGGTCTCGATCGCGAGCAGCAGGTCGTCCGCCTCGTCCTCCTCGACCTCGAAGTCGGCGTTGCGTGTGACCCGGAAGACGTGGTGTTCGAGCACCTCGAGACCGGAGAACAGGCGGTCGAGGTGGGCCGCGATGACCTGCTCGACGGGCACGAACCGCTCGCCGTCGGGCAGGACCACGAACCGTGGCAGGAGCGGGGGGACCTTGATCCGCGCGAAGCGACGCTCGCCGTCGTCGGGATCGCGCACGATCACGGCGAGGTTGAGCGAGAGGTTGGACAGATAGGGGAACGGGTGGGCCGGATCGACCGCGAGCGGGGTGAGGACCGGGAAGATCTGGTCCTCGAAGACCTCGACGAGGTGGGCCCGGTCGCCGTCGTCGAGATCGGCCCAGTTGGAGAAGCGGATGCCCTCGTCGGCCAGGCGGTGCACGAGGTCCTCGCCGAACAGGCGCGCGGCCCGCTCGGACAACCCTGCCGCCAGCAAGTCGATCACGGCCAACTGGGACGCGGGCGTCATGCCGTCGGCGCCCGAACCGGTCGCCCCCGCGCTGACCTGTTCGCGCAGGCCGGCGACGCGGACCTGGAAGAACTCGTCGAGGTTCGAGGTGAAGATGGCCAGGAACTGCGTGCGTTCGAGCAACGGCAGGTCCGGGTTCTCCGCCAGCGCGAGGACGCGCTCGTCGAACTGCAGCCACGACAGTTCGCGGTTGAGATGACGGACCTCGCCGTCGGGCCCCACCGGATGGTGTTCGAGGATCGAGCGGGTGGAGCCCGGCGGCCGTGCCGCCGGGTCCGTCTCGAGGTCGTGTTGCAGATCGGTCATCGCCTGGTCCCGCGGCGCTCGCACCGGCTGTGGCCGCGGGGGGGACCGTACGCGACGAAGGTGACGGAGAGGTGACGATCGGCGGGCCGTAGGGTGGCCTAACTCGTGGTCTCGGCCAACCGGGCAGTACGGTTGCGCCCACCTCGGTCGATTGGTCCACCTGACGCCCTCGCGACCGAGGGTCAGCACCTAGCGTGCAAGCGAGCGCCCAGGAGGTCCGCGTTGACGTACACCATCGCCGAGCCCTGCATCGACGTGAAGGACAAGGCCTGCGTCGAGGAGTGCCCGGTCGACTGCATCTACGAGGGGGAGCGGATGCTCTACATCCACCCCGAGGAGTGCATCGACTGCGGCGCCTGCGAGCCGGTCTGCCCCGTCGAGGCGATCTTCTACGAGGACGACGTCCCGGACGAGTGGCAGCAGTTCACGCCGATCAACGCCGAGTTCTTCGAGGACAGCGTGACCGGCCTCGGTTCGCCGGGCGGTGCCGCCACGGTCGGTGCGGTCGACAAGGACCACCCGACGGTCGCCGGCTGGGACGCCTAGAACGCGCGTCATTCGGTCGATCCGGGCCCGCGTCGTTAGACTCGGGGCCGTTGTTGGCCCGTTCGTCGGGCCCGGGGTCGACCTCGCGAGGAGAGCTGCGTGACCTACGTCATCGCCGAACCGTGCATGGACGTCAAGGACACTGCCTGCGTGCAGGAGTGCCCGGTCGACTGCATCTACGAGGGCGACCGGATGCTCTACATCCACCCGACCGAGTGCATCGACTGCGGTGCCTGCGAGCCGGCGTGCCCGGTCGAGGCGATCTTCTATGCGGATGACGTCCCCGCCGAGTGGTCGCAGTTCACCCCGATCAACGCCGAGTACTTCGAGCCCAGCGTGACCGGGCTCGGCGCACCCGGTGGGGCCGCCAGCGTCGGCGCCAGCAAGGTCGACCACCCGAAGGTCTCGGCCTACGAGATCCCCGACGCGACCTGAGCTTTTTCTCCCGCCTCCTGCGCCGCTCGCCGGATGCCGACGGGCGCGACCCGGCCGACGGGCGCGACCCGGCCGCCGATCCGGCGCCCGACCCGCATGCGCTCGTCGCGGAACATCTCGAGGCCGGTCGCCCAACCGGGTGGTTCGAGCCGCTCTACGCCCGGGCCCACGGTGACGCCGGGGCGATCCCCTGGGCGAAGCTGACCCCGCATCCCTACGTGGTCGACTGGCTCGACGACCCCGTCGCGGACCCGCCGGGACGCCGCGCCGCCGTGGTGGGTTGTGGCCTCGGTGACGACGCGGTGGAACTCGCCCGCCGCGGCTACGACGTGGTGGCCTTCGACATCGCCGCCAGCGCCGTCGACTGGGCCCGCACCCGGTTCCCCGACGCCGGGATCGACTGGCGGGTCGTCGACGTGCTCGACCTGCCCGAAGATCTCGTCGGCGCGTTCGACCTCGTCGTCGAGGTGAGGACCGTCCAGTCGTTGCCCGGTGTCGTCCGCGACGCCGCCATGCACGCGGTCGGGCGCCTGGCCGCGCCGGGCGGGGTCGTGCTCGCCGTCACGCTCGTGGCGGCGTCGACCGACGTCTCGCGCTCCTGGCAGGGGCCGCCCTGGGCCCAGGCGCCCAGCGAGTTGGCCGCCTACCGGGCCGCCGGCCTCGAACGGCTCGCGCTCGAGCACCCCGACGCCGACGAACGCGGGGTCATGGAGGTGCGACTCACGTTGCAGCGGCCCGCGGGGGCACCGCCACCGGGTGGTGGTCTGCCGATCGCGCCAGCCTAGGTCGCGCCCGCGTCGGCCGGTTCAGGCCGGCAGGTGGGCGGTCAGCGCGGCGATGTCGTCGGTGAGTCCGGCGAGGACGGCGTCGGCGTCGGCCGCGCGCAACCGCTGCTTCGTGCCGGCATACGCACGGGCGGGGAGCGCGGCCAACTCGGCGGCGTGGGCGTGCGCCGTCGCGACGACCTGGTCGGGGGCGACAGCCTCGTCGGCGAAGCCGGCCTCGACAGCGGCCGTGGCGTCGACGCGGCGACCGGGCAGCACCAGGTCCTCGAGCCGGTCGGCCCGCAGGTTGTGGCGGGCCAGCGTGATCCCGAAGACCGGCAGTTCGAAGTCGATCTGGGTCTCGGTCAGGCCCCAGAAGCCGCCGTCGGCCGCGACCGCGTGGTCACAGGCCATGGCGAACATCGTGCCGGCGGCGATCGCGTGCCCCGTGGCGGCACACACGGTGGGTCGGGGGTCGGTCCACCAGCGCATCAGGCAGCGGCCGAACAGCACGAGCAGCTCCTCGACGCCGTCGCGACCGTTGGCCGCCATCCACTTCACGTTCAGCCCGGCGGTCAGGATGCCCGGCCGGCCCGCGAGCACGACCGCGCGGGCGTCGGTCTCCTCGTCGAGCGCGGCGATCAGTCCCTCGAAGACCTCGGGGACGAGTGCGTTCTTGTCGCCGTCGTCGAGCGTCACCGTCAGCACGCCCGCGTCGTCGAGGTTCCGGTCGATGGCCATGCCGCTCCCAGGTCGCCGTCGTCGGGTCGCGATCCTAGGTGGCGGCGCGCCTCACACCAGCAGCCGGGCGGGGGCGCGCGACGCGATCGGTTCGTACGCGCTCCAGGCGGCGGCCAGCCGCCGTACGCCTTCGCGCAGGACCGGCTCGGGCCGGCTGAACACCACACGCAGTCCGCGGCGGTTGCCCTCGTCGACCGACAGTGAGGGGCCGGGGACCACGGACACGCCGTGTCGCAGGGCCAGTTCGGCGAACTCCTCGGCGTTGCCGGATGGGAGGGTGACCCACAACGACAGTCCGCCGCCGGGCGTGCGCCACCGCCAGGCCGGCAGGTGGTCGGCCAGGAGACGGCACAACAGGTCGCGTTGGGGGACGAGTTCCGCCCGCCGCTCGGCGAGCACGTCGTCGGCCCGTTGCAGCAGCCGGTAGGCGAACAACTGGCTGATCATGGGGGAGCCGAGGTCGGCGACCGTCTTGGTCGCCAGCATGCGCACCGACCAGTTGGCGGGGGAACGCACCCACCCGATGCGCAGCCCGGCCCAGAACAGCTTGGCCATGGACCCGATGGTGATGATGGCGCCTTCGCCGTTCGAGAAGGCCGCGATCGGCGGGGGCAGCGGTGTGCCGTCGAGGTCGATGTCGCCCATGGCGAGGTCCTCGAGCACGACGATGCCGCTGTCGTCGGCCAGTTCCGCGAGTGCCCGCCGCCGTTCCTCGGGCAGCACGACCCCGGTGGGGCTGTGGAAGTGCGGGGCGAGGTAGATCAGCTTGGGCTGGGTCTGGGCCACCAGGTCGGGCAGCAGTTCGGTGCGGGCGCCGTGTTCGTCCACGGGCAAGGGCACCATGCGTGCCCCGAACCGGCGGAAGATGTCGAGCGCGCCCGGGAAGGCCGGGCTCTCGACGAGCACGGTGTCGCCGCGTTGCAGGGTCTGCCTGGCCACCAGCGAGATGCCCTGGTGCGCGCCGGTGGTGACCACGATCTGGTCCTCGCTGGAGGGCAGGCCGGTCGCGGTGTAGCGGTGTGCCAGGATGTCGCGCAGCGCCAGCAGGCCGTGCGGGACGTAGCCGTGGTGGGTCATCAGGGAGGCGATCTCGTCGGCCGGTACCGAGGTGATGGTCTCGACGACCAACGGCGAGGCCGTGACCGCGGCGACGGTGAGGTCGATCACGTCGTCGTCGACCGCGTGGTCCTCGCCAGGCCCGGACCGCTGGTCGGCCTTGTCCTCGGACAAGAACAGGCGTGCCGTCGCGACCGCGTCGACACCGCCGCGGTCCTCGCCCTCGGGGCGACGGACCCAGGTCCCCGAGCCCTGGCGGCTCTCGAGCCAGCCTTCCGACTTCAACCGGTCGTAGGCGGCCACGACCGTGGCGCGGCTGACCGACAGGGACTTGGCCAGGATGCGCTCGGGCGGCAGGACCGTGCCGAGCGGGATCTCGCCCCGGTCGATCGCGCGCTTGAGCCCGTCCGACAACTGGCGGTAGAGCGGACCATCACCGCCGAGGACATCCCGAAGGATGCCGGCGAGATGCGGTCCACTTTCGCGGATTGGCTCGTCCAATAGCAGTCCAATACAGGGGGTTGCACGGGTTGGACTGGAAGATCGGTCGTGGTACGTTACCTCTCACAAGGCCAAAGGGCACGGTTCGGATCTCCCACCGAACCGAGTACCGGGCCAACCGGAGTCAACCTTCGCGGCGCTCGGGACCGGCGTTCGCACCGGCCCCACCGCGCGGCTCCGGCACACAACTGCATAGTCGTACGCGAGGCGGCACGCTCCCTCTCCCAGCCGCCTTCGCGTCCAGCTCGGTCCATGACGGGTTCGCACCCTCTCCCACCCGGCGGTTCTCCCACTGCCCGGATGCTCCCTTTCTCCCAAGTCAGCGCATCCCTCGCGAACCCCGAGACCGAGCCACGACGTCCCCCCGGTCCTCCCACCGGGGGGACGCTTCGTTTCCCGGCCTTTTCTGCGGTCTGCGGGTTGGCACGTCTATCCGCCGGTCTGCGGC
>JBBDSX010000041.1:0-11066 GCA_040904725.1 Egicoccus sp. | reverse complement strand
CCGGAGGGGTGGGCCCCGGGGGGAGATCCGGAGGGGTGGGCCCCGGGGGGAGATCCGGAGGGGTGGGCTTCGGGGGGGAGTCGTGGGGCCGGCGGCTGCTCGAGGTCGCCGAGGTGGACACGACCACCGTCGGTCGTGGCCCCGAGGCCGACATCCGCATCGTCGACGAGCACGCCGACGTCACCGGCTCGCGCGCCCGCCTCGTCGGCGAAGGCCTCGACCTGCCGATCGGCACCGGCTTCCCCGGCCGTTTCAACCTCAGCAACGCCGCCACCGCCGTCGTCGCGGCCATCACGGCCGGCATCCCCGCCGAGGTGGCCGCCACGGGCGTCGCCGCCTGTCCCGGCGCGCCGGGGCGTCTCGAACGGGTCGACGTCGGACAACCCTTCACGGTGCTGGTCGACTACGCGCACACGCCCGACGCGATCGAGCAGGTCGTGGCCACGATGCGTGACCTGCTCGAACCGGGTCGCCGGATCGTGCTCGTACTCGGTGCCGGCGGCGACCGTGACCGGGCCAAGCGGGGCCCGATGGGCGCGGCGGCGGCCCTCGCCGATGTCGCCGTGTTCACCTCGGACAACCCCCGCTCCGAGGACCCCCAGGCGATCCTCGACGCCGTCGTCGCCGGCGCGCGCGAGGCGGTCGACGCCGGCGCGCCCGCCGAGATCTCCGCCGAGCCCGACCGCCGCGACGCGATCCGCCGCGGCCTCGGGGCCGCGGGCGAGGGCGACGTCGTGGTGATCGCAGGCAAGGGCCACGAGACCGGCCAGGAGTTCGCCGATCGGACCCTGCCATTCGACGACCGCGTCGTCGCCCGTGAACTTCTGCAGCAGGGTGCGGCGTGATCAGGATGACGCTCCAGGAGATCGCCGAGGTGGTCGGCGGCACCGTCATCGGTGACGGGGCCACGACGGTCGCCACGGTCGGGACCGACACGCGCACGCTGCCCGACGGCGCGTTGTTCGTGGCCCTGCCGGGCGAGACCGCGGACGGTCACGCCCACGCTCCGGCGGCCGTCGATGCCGGCGCCGCTGCGTTGCTCGTGGCGCGCGACCTCGACCTCGACGTGCCGCAGGTCCGGGTCGCCGACACCTGGCGGGCGCTGCGCGACCTCGCTGCCGAGGTCCGCCGTCGCGTCGCTCCGGTGGCCGTCGCCGTGACGGGGTCGGTCGGCAAGACCACGGTCAAGGACTTCACCGCTGCAGCCGTCGGTGCACAGCGCCGCACCGTGGCCGCCAAGGGCTCGTTCAACAACGAACTCGGCGTGCCACTCACGCTGCTCGAGTTGACCGACGACACGCAGGTACTGGTCACCGAGATCGGGGCCCGGCACGTCGGCGACATCGCCGACCTCGCCCCGATCGTCGCGCCCGACGTCTCGATCGTGACCGCCGTCGCCGGCGTCCACCTCGAGGTCTTCGGCAGCATCGACCAGGTCGCCGTCGCCAAGCGCGAACTGGTCGAGGCGCTCGGGCCATCGGGCACCGCCGTGCTCAACGTCGCCGACCCGCGGGTCGCCGCGATGGCGGACCACGCGCCCAATGTCATCCGGGTCGCCCTCGACGATCCGACGGCCGACGTCCATGCCATCGACATCCACCTCGACCGGCACGCGCGCGCCACCGCGACCGCCGTCACGCCGTGGGGCCGTGTCGAGGTGCGCCTGCCCATCGCCGGTCGCCACCACGTCGGCAACGCCCTGCTCGCCCTGGCGGTGGCCGGTCAGCTCGGCATCGACCTCGAGGCGGCCGCGGCCGCGATCGCCGACGCCCCGGTCAGCCGCTGGCGCGGCGAGGTGGTCGAGGCCGACGGGGTCGTGGTCGTCAACGACGCCTACAACGCCAATCCGACCTCGGTCGGCGCCGCCCTCGACACGTTGATCGCCGTCGAGCGCACCGGTGCCACCCACGCCGTGCTCGGCGTGATGGCCGAGATCGGTGCCGACCACGACGCCGAGCACGTCGCGGTCGGCCGGCGGTGCGCCGAACTCGACCTCGACCACCTCGTCGTCGTCGGCGCCGACGCCGCCGGGATCGCGCGCGGCGCCCGCGAGGCCGGACTGCCCAATGATCGCATCGTCGAGGTCGAGGACGCCGGGGCCGCACTGACCGCCGTCGTCGATCGCTGCGGCGAGGGCGACGTCGTGCTGGTCAAGGCCTCGCGGGTCGGCGGCCTCGAGCGTGTCGCCGAGGGCCTGGTCGCCGCACGCACCACACCGGGGGATGGAGCCGACACGGAGGCTGCGCGAACGTGATCGCCATCCTGATCTCGGGCACCGTCGCCCTGCTCGCCGCGCTGGCCGGTACGCCGCTGGTCATCACCTACTTCCGCGAGCGGGGGTTCGGGCAGTTCATCCGCGATGAGGGTCCCGACCACCAGGCCAAGGCCGGCACCCCGACCATGGGTGGCGCCGCGATCGTGCTGGCGGCGTTCGGCGGCTATCTGATCTCGCACCTGACCTCGGCCGCGTTCACACCGGCCGGATGGCTGGTGATGTTCGTGTTCGTCGGCATGGCCGTCGTGGGGTTCGCCGACGACTTCATCAAGCTTCGGATGCGCCGCAACCTCGGGCTGAGCAAGACCGCCAAGTTCGGCGGCCAGGCGATCATCGCGGCGATCTTCGCGTTCGTGGGGCCGGCCTACGCCAACATCCCCCAGAACATCTCGATCGTCGGCGCCATCGAGATCGGCCTGCCCCGCTGGGCGTTCTTCCTCTGGATGTTCCTGCTGCTCGCGGGGGCGTCGAACGCGGTCAACCTCACCGACGGCCTCGACGGCCTGGCCGCCGGCTCGGGTGCGCTGGTCTTCGGCGCCTACACGCTGATCGCGTTCTGGCAGTTCCGCAACCCGTTCGCCTATCCGATGGCGGACGGCGAGGCGCTCGACGTGGCCATCATCCTGGCCGGCGTGATGGCGGCCTGCGCCGGCTTCCTGTGGCACAACGCCCCGCCGGCCCGCATCTTCATGGGGGACACGGGCTCGCTCGCGCTCGGTGGTTTGCTCGCGGCGGTGGCCGTGGTCACCAACACCCAGGTGCTGCTGGTCCTGCTCGGCGGCCTGTACGTCCTCGAGACGCTGTCGGTGATCATCCAGGTGGCGGTGTTCCGCACGACCGGCAGACGCGTGTTCCGCATGGCGCCGATCCACCACCACTTCGAACTGCTCGACTGGCAGGAGACCACGATCATCGTGCGCTTCTGGATCATCGCCGGTATCGGGGTCGCCCTGGGCCTCGGCACCTTCTACGCCGAGTACCTCTCGCGCTACGGCCCACTCGGATGAGCGCCGCCGCACTCGAGGGAATCCGTCGCGCGCTCGTCGTCGGCCTGGGTGCGTCGGGGCAGACCGCCGTCCGCGCGCTCCTCGACGCCGGCGTCGAGGTGGTCATGGTCGACGACCGTGCCGACCACCCGGCCGCCGCCGACCTGGCCGCCACCGGCATCGAGGTCGCGCTCGGCGTGCCGCCGCTGGAACGCCTCGACGGCGTCGATCTCGTCGTGCCTTCGCCGGGCGTCCCCGAACGGGCCCCGGTCCTGCAGACCGCGGCGCAGCGCGACCTGCCGGTCTGGTCCGAGCCCGAACTGGGCGCTCGCCTGCATCCGCGACGGCTGCTCGCCGTGACCGGCACCAATGGCAAGACGACGGTCACCGAACTGCTGGCGCAGATGCTGCAGGCGGGCGGGCTGGACGCGATCGCGTGCGGCAACATCGGACGCCCCTTCACCGAGGCCGCCGCGTCGGCCGCCGCAGACGCCGTGCTCGTCGCCGAGTTGTCCTCGTTCCAACTGCGGTTCGCCCACCACCTGCGTCCCGAGGTCGGGGTCCTGCTGAACCTGGCTGCCGACCACCTCGACTGGCACCCCGACCTCGCTGCCTACGGCGAGGCCAAGGCCCGGCTGTGGCGGGCCCAGCAGCCGGGGGACTGGGCCGTGACCAACCAGGCGGACGCGACCACGGGCGACCTCGGTGACAGGTTCGCCCCGGCCGACCGGGCCGCGTTCGACGGTGACACGCCCGTGGCGGGCGTGGGTGTCGGCGTCGCCGACGGGCACCTGGTCGCGGCCACGCCGTCGTTCTCCGGCCCGCTGCTGCCGGTCGCGGACCTCGCCCTCGACGCGCCGCACCATCGCGCCAACGTGGCCGCCGCCGCGACCGCGGCCCTGCTCGCCGGCGTCGACCCGCAGGCGGTCGCCGCGGCGGCCCGGACGTTCCATCCCGGCGCCCACCGACTCGAACTCGTGGCCGAGTTCGACGGCGTGCGCTTCGTCGACGACTCGAAGGCCACCAACGTGCATGCCGCCGCGGCCGCGCTACGGTCCGCGCCCTCGATCGTCTGGGTCGCAGGTGGGCTGGCCAAGGGGGTGGACCTGTCGGCGCTCGCGGGTGACCTCGGCGCCGTGCGGGCGGCCGTGCTGATCGGGACCGCCGCTTCGGAACTCGCCGAGGTCTGCGCATCGGCCGGCGTGCGCTCGGAGCACGCCGAGTCGATCGAAGCGGCCGTCGAGGCAGCGGCCCGATCGGCGCGTGCGGGCGACACCGTGCTGCTCGCGCCCGCCTGTGCCTCCTTCGACCAGTTCAGCGGGTATGCAGAACGTGGCGAACGTTTCGCCGCCGCCGTGCGAGCCTTGCGGTCCCCGATCCCAGGAGCGTCGTAGATGACTGGTCCTGGTGCCACCGCGACGCGCCCCCGGTCCGAGGACCCGGGCGGGCGCCTGGCGCGACTGCGCGCCCGTTGGCACCCGGGCGCGTGGAACGCCGACGCCACGGCGCTGACCGTCATCACGGGCGTCCTGCTGCTCATCGGTCTGGTGATGAGCTATTCCGCCAGCATCGTCGATGCGGCCGAGGCCGGCGATCCCTTCGGCATCTTCCGGCGTCAACTCGTCTGGGCGGCCCTGGGCGTGCCGGCCTTCCTCGTCGTGGCCAACCTCGACCATCGCGTCTGGCGACGTCTCGCGTGGCCGTTGATCATCCTCGCCGTCGCCGGCCTGGTCGCCGTCCTCGTCCCGGGCGTGGGCGTGACCCGCTTCGGGTCGACCCGGTGGCTCGGCTTCGGTCCGTTGGTCGTGCAGCCGTCCGAGATCGCGAAGCTCGCCACGTTGCTGTGGGTCGCCGACGTGCTCGAACGGAAGCGACCCCGTGACGGCTCGCTCCACACGACCGCGCACCTCAACGTGCCCGCCATCCCGCTGCTGGTCGTGCTCTCGCTGCTCGTGCTGGCGCAGCCCGACCTCGGCACGACCATCCTGCTCGGGCTGATCATCGCCTCGGTGCTGTGGGTCGAGGGGCTTCCCGGCAAGTACGTGGCCGTCGGCGCGACCGGCGCCCTGACCGCGATCGCCGTGCTCGCGGTCGTGGCGCCCTACCGGCTGCGACGGATCACCGGTTGGCTCAACCCCGAGGCCGACCCGACCGACACGGGCTACCAACTGCTCCAGTCGCTCTACGCGCTGGGAGAGGGCGGCATGTGGGGTGTCGGGCTCGGTTCGTCGCGGGCGAAATGGAACTGGGTACCCAACCCCGAGACCGACTTCATCTTCGCCATCATCGGCGAGGAACTCGGTCTCGTCGGTGCCACGTTCGTGCTCGGCCTGTTCGCCGCGTTGCTGTTCGTCGGTCTGCGGATCGCCTACACCGCCCGGGAAGGCTTCGCGCGCACGGTCGCCTTCGGCATCACGGCCTGGGTCGTCGGCCAGGCCCTGATCAACATCGGCACGGTCACCGGCGTGCTGCCGATCACGGGCGTGACCCTGCCGCTGGTGTCGGTGGGTGGCTCGTCGCTGGTCTCGACCCTCGTCGCACTCGGCCTGCTGGTCGCCGTGGCGCGCGCGACACCACCGCCGGTCAGCCGCCTGCGCCGCGACGCCGGTCGGCCGCGGCTCATCCACCGGACCGGAGATGGCTCGTGACGACGCGGATCCTGGTTGCCGGCGGCGGGACGGCCGGACACGTGTTCCCGGCCGTGGCCGTGGCGACCGAACTGACCCGGCAGGCCGACGTCGAACCGGTCTTCGTCGGCGTCCCCGATCGGCTCGAGGCACGGCTGGTGCCGCAGGCGGGCTTCCGGATGCACGAGATCAGCGCCGTCTCGGTGCCCCGCCGTCTCTCGCCCGCGCTGTTCAAGGTGCCCTTCGCCGTGAAGCGCGCGGTCGCCGAGTGCGAGCAGATCCTGCGCGACGAGCAGGCCGCGGCCGTCGTGACGTTCGGCGGCTACGTCTCGTTCCCGCTCGACCGGGCGGCGAAGAACCTCGGCCTGCCCCTGGTCATCCACGAACAGAACGCCCTGCCCGGTCTGACCAACCGCATCGCGTCGCGCTGGGCCCACCGCGTCGCGGTGACCTTCCCCGGTTCGGCCGACCGCTTCCCGCATCCCGAGCGCTGCGCCGTCACCGGTGACCCCGTCCGCGAGGACCTGCTCGCGCTCGATCGCGACGCCGACCGACCCGGGGCCCGCTCGCGCTTCGACCTCGACCCCGAGGTGCCGACCCTGCTCGTCTTCGGTGGCAGCCAGGGCGCCCGCACGCTCAACCAGGCCATCGTCGACGCCCACCCGCGGTGGGAGGTCGAGGCCCTGCAGGTCCTGCACGCCGCGGGCCGCGGCCAGCACGACGAGGCCGTCGCGGCCTGGGAACCGGTGAAGGCGCAACGCCCCGGCATCGCCGTCACCGTCGTCGACTTCATCGACGACATGGCCCAGGCCTACGCCGCGGCCGACGTGGTGGTGTGCCGCGCCGGTGCCACCTCGATCGCCGAGCTGACCGTCCTGGGGCTGCCCGCCGTGCTGGTTCCCTATCCTCACGCGACCGGTGACCACCAGACCCTCAACGCCGAGGCGCTCGAGCAGACCGGCGCCGCGACCATGGTCGCCGACGACGACCTCGACGGTGCGACGCTGGTCGCGACGGCCGAGCCCCTGCTGACCGACGCCCAGCGCTACGCACGCATGGCCACGGCATCGCGCGCCTTCGGACGCCCGGACGCGGCCGCGAACGTCGCCCGGTTGGTCCTCGAACTGCTCGACCGCGCCGACACGGCGTGACCGCAACCCGCAAGGAGAGCCACGCATGACGCTGCTGGAGACGCCCCGACGGGTACACCTCGTCGGCATCGGTGGCGCCGGCATGTCCGGTATCGCCCGGATCCTGCTGCAACGCGGCCACACGGTGTCCGGTTCCGACCTGCAGGAGGGCCGGTCGGTCGCCGAACTGCGCGTGCTCGGCGCGCGGGTCGAACTCGGCCACGACGCCGCCCATCTCGGCGATGCCGAGGTGGTGGTGATCTCCACGGCCGTCCCCGCCGACAACCCGGAACTGCGCGCGGCGACCGAGCGGGGGCTGCGGGTACTCCGTCGCGCCGAGATGCTGGCGGCCCTGATGGCCGACGAGCGGGCCGTGCTGATCGCGGGCACGCACGGCAAGACGACCACGACGTCGATGACGGTGGTGGCGATGCAGGCGGCGGGGCAGGACCCGAGCTTCGCGATCGGTGGCTCGCTCAACGAGAGCGGCACCAATGCGCACGGCGGTAGCGACGGGGTGTTCGTCGCCGAGGCCGACGAGTCCGACCGTTCCTTCCTCTTCTACCGCCCGGACCTGGCCGTGGTGACCAACCTCGAGCACGACCACCCCGACGAGTTCGCCGACGAGGCCGACGTCGTGGACGCGTTCCGCGACTTCCTGGCCCGGCGGACCGAGGGGGCGACCGCGGTGCTGTGCGCCGACGACCCCGGCAGTCTCGGTCTGGCCGACCAGATCGACGGGCCGGTCCTGACCTACGGCACCAGCCCGCGCGCCGACCTGCGCCTGGCGTTGGGCGACGACGGCCAACACGAACTGCGCCATGAGGGCGCCACGCTGTGCACCTTCCAACTCGCGGTCCCCGGGCGGCACAACGCGCTCAACGCGGCCGCAGCCCTCGCCGTCTGCCACACGTCGGGTCTCGACCTGTCCGCTGCCGCGGCCGGCCTGGGACGCTTCACCGGCGCGGCACGCCGTTTCCAGCGACTCGGCGTCGTCGGCGAGGTCGAGGTCGTCGATGACTACGCCCACCACCCGACCGAACTGCGCGCGACCCTGGCCGCGGCCCGCAGCACCGGCGCGGACCGCATCGTCGTCGTGGTCCAGCCACACCGCTACTCGCGCACCGAGGTCCTGGGCGCCGAGCTCGGACGGGCAGCCGCGGCGGCCGACCTCGTCGTGGTCACCGACGTCTACGCGTCCAGCGAGGCACCCGTGCCCGGCGTGACCGGCCAGATCGTGGCCGACGCCGCCGAGTCGGCCGGGGCCAAGGTCATCTACCAGCCGCACCTCGGCGATGTCGTCGAGGCGCTCGTCGAGCACGTGCGACCCGGTGACCTCGTCCTCACCACCGGTGCGGGCGACGTCACCCAGGTCGGGCCGGCCCTGCTCGCACGGCTCGGACGGGCGTGATGGCTGCGGTCGAGGATCCGACCCGCGGGTCGCCGACCGCGGACGATCCGTTGGTGCAGGTGCTGCGTGACCGCGTCGAGGGCGAGGTCCGGCCGACCGCCCCGCTCGCCGAACTGACCACGCTGCGGGTCGGCGGCACGGCGCGTGTGCTCGTCGTCGCCGAGCGCGACGCCGACCTCGCGGCCGTCGGCGAGGCGTGCCGGACACACGGCGTGCCATGGGCGGTCGTCGGTCGCGGCTCGAACCTGCTGGTCGCCGACGCGGGGTGGCCCGGGGTGGCCGTCCAACTCGGACGCGGCTTCCGGGGATTCGAGCAGCGCGGCGACACGGTACGGGCCGGCGCCGCCGAGCCATTGCCCGCCCTCGCCGCCCGCGTGGCCGACGCCGGGCTCGCCGGGTTCGCCTGGGCCGCCGCGGTGCCCGGCACCGTCGGGGGAGCGGTCCGGATGAACGCCGGCGCGCACGGAGGCCAGATGGCGGACCATCTCGTCGAGGTCGATGTCGTGCGCCTGTCGAGTACCACCCGCGAGACCTGGCCACTGGACACGCTCGGTCTGACCTACCGGCACTCGGCGCTGCCCGACGACGCCGTGGTCGTGGACGCCACGTTGCGGCTGCGTCCGGGCTCGGCCGAGCAACTCAAGGCCGAGATCGGCGAGATCCGGGCCTGGCGCCGCGAACACCAGCCGCTCAACGACCCGAACTGCGGCTCGGTCTTCACCAATCCGCCCGGCGACAGCGCCGGCCGACTGGTCCAGGAGGTGGGTGGCAAGGACCTGGTGGTCGGCGGTGCCCGCATCAGCGACCGGCACGCCAACTTCATCGTCACCAGCCCCGGGGCGACCGCGGCCGATGTCCGGGCCCTGATCCGCGAGGTCCGCACGCGTGTCGCCGAGCAGTTCGGGGTGCACCTGCGGCCCGAGGTCGCCATGCTCGGCGACTTCGACGACGGGGGGTTGGCGTCGTGATCGACGAGCGGATCGCGCAACGGCGTCGCCAGGTCCGCGAACAGCGCCGTCAGCACCGCCTGCGCCGCACGGTGACGCTGATCGTGCTCGTGGTCCTCGCCATCGCGTTCGTGGTCGTCGAACGCTCGGACCTCGTCGCCCTCGAGGAGGTCGAGGTGATCGGGACCGAGCGTCTCGAGGTGGACGAGGTGATCGCCGCTGCGGACCTGCCGCTCGGCACCTCGACGCTGCGACTGCGCCTCGGCGATGCCGAGGCGCGGGTCGAGGCCCTGCCGCTGGTGCGCGACGCGACCGCGCGACGACTCGACCCCCTGACCGTCCAGATCGAGGTCGCCGAGCGCGTCCCCGCGGTCAACGTCAGCGGTGACGGCGAGCAGGTGATGGTCGACCGCGACGGGGTGGTGACCGAACCGGGACATCTCGACGGCCTGCCCGAGATCGTGGTCGCGGGCACGCCACCGCCACCGGGGGAGGCGGTCGACGCCCTGCCCGCCCTGGCCAACGCCCACCGTGCCTGGCGGGCGCTCTCGGGGCCCTTGCGCACCGAGGTCGTGCGCTACCGCGCCGACGGCGCCGATGAACTCGACCTCGAACTCGCCTCGGGCGTGCTGGTCCACTTCGGGCGGGCCGAACGGGTCGACGAGAAGGTCCGCGCCCTCGGTGCCGTGCTCGAGGACCTCGACGGCACCCCGGTCGACTCGATCGACGTCCGCGCCCCCTCGGCGCCCGTCATCACCCCGCCCTGATGCGCCGGACCGGGTGGGTTCCCGGTGTGCGTTTTCGGGCGCTGGACGGGCGGCCCACGCCTTGCGGGCCCGTCGGTGTCGAGGGTGCTTGCTCGGGGTGGGTGCGACCGTTACGGTCACCCGCCACCAGAGGTTGACATAACGTTAGACCTCTACTTGAGGTCGAGGCTTCCGTACTTCCCCCGCCAGCCCCGGCCTCGAGCCCACAGCAGACATCGGTCCGCCGGTCCGGTGTGCCCGTCGGTGGGTGCGATGCACCCGCCCGGCCCAGAACGCAGGAGGAGCCCATGGGGGCGAACCCGTCGAACTACCTCGCCGTCATCAAGGTCGTCGGTATCGGGGGCGGCGGCGTCAATGCCGTCAATCGCATGATCGATGCCGGCCTGCGCGGGGTCGAGTTCATCGCGATCAACACCGACGCCCAGGCGCTGCTGATGTCGGACGCCGACGTCAAGCTCGACATCGGCCGTTAATTGACGCGTGGCCTCGGCGCCGGCGCCGACCCGGCCGTCGGGCGTCAGGCCGCGGACGACCACAAAGACGAGATCACCGAGGTGCTCAAGGGCGCCGACATGGTGTTCGTCACCGCCGGCGAGGGCGGCGGGACCGGGACCGGCGCCGCACCGATCGTCGCGCAGGTCGCCAAGGAACTCGGCGCCCTGACCATCGGCGTGGTCACCCGGCCCTTCGCCTTCGAGGGCCGCAAGCGCTCGTCGCAGGCCGAGGAGGGCATCGGCGACCTCAAGGAGAAGGTCGACACGCTGATCGTGATCCCCAACGACCGGCTGTTGCAGATCTCCGACGGCCAGACCTCCGTCGTGCAGGCCTTCGGTCTCGCCGACGAGGTCCTGCTGCAGGGCGTGCAGGGCATCACCGACCTGATCACCACGCCCGGCCTGATCAACCTCGACTTCGCCGACGTG
>JBBDSX010000040.1:0-1824 GCA_040904725.1 Egicoccus sp. | reverse complement strand
ACCGCATGAACTCGGCCGAGTTCGCCGCACTGGTCGAGGACGCCCACCAGGGCCGCGGCGTGGGGACCGCCCTGGTGCGCGAGTTGTCCCTTGCGGCCGCGGATCATGGGATCACCCAGCTGACCGGTGACATCCTGTCCGACAACACCCGCATGTTGAACCTGGTGCGCGAACTCGGCCTCGAGTACCAGTCCGACCGCGACTTCGGAGGCGTCGTGCGCAGCGACCTCGAGGTCTCGATCTCCGAGCGCTTCCTGCAGGTGGTCGACGAGTCCGAACGCGAAGCCGCCGAAGCCGGCCTGCGCCGCTTCTTCCGGCCCGAGAAGGTCGCCGTCGTCGGCGCCTCGCGCAACAAGTCCTCGATCGGCGGCCTCGTCTTCGACAACATCCTCGAGGGCGGGTTCACCGGCGTGGTCTACCCGGTCAACCCCAACAGCCCCTACGTGCAGGGCGTGGCCGCCTACCCCAGCCTGAAGGACTGCCCCGAGGTCCCCGACCTGGTCTTCATCTGCGTGCCGTCACGGTTTGTCAACGAACTCATCGACGAGGCCGGCGAGCTGGGCGTCAAGGCCGTCTGCGTCATCACCGCCGGATTCTCCGAGGTCGGCGAGGAGGGCGAGCGCCTCCAGGACGACCTGATGGAACGGGCCCGCGGCCACGGCCTGCGCATCATCGGGCCGAACTGCATGGGCCTGCTCAACGGCAACGACGAATACCGCATGAACGGCACGTTCTCGCGCACCTTCCCGCAGGCCGGGCGGGTGTCGATGTCGTCACAGTCGGGTGCGCTCGGCCTCGCCGTGCTCGAACACGTCAACGACCTCGGCCTGGGGATCTCGACCTTCGTCTCGGTCGGCAACAAGGCCGACATCTCCGGCAACGACCTGCTGCAGTACTGGGAGCAGGACCCGGACACCGACGTGATCCTGATGTACCTCGAGTCGTTCGGCAACCCGCGCAAGTTCTCGCGCATCGCCCGCCGGGTATCGCGCAAGAAGCCGATCGTGGCGGTCAAGTCGGGCCGCACCAGCGCCGGCGTACGGGCCGCGTCCAGCCACACGGCCGCGATCTCGTCGGGCGACACCGCCGTGCAGGCGCTGTTCCGCCAGACGGGCGTGATCCGCACCGACACGCTCGAGGAGATGTTCGACGCCGCCACGCTGCTGTCGAGCCAGGGCCTGCCCAGCGGCAACAAGGTCGCCATCCTCACCAATGCCGGCGGCCCCGGCATCCTCGCCGCCGACGCGCTCGAGGCCAACGGACTCGAGGTTCCGCCGCTCTCCGATCGCACGATCGAGCAGTTGCGCGCGTTCCTGCCTCCCGAAGCGGGCGTCGGCAATCCGGTCGACATGATCGCCTCGGCGACCCCCGACGCGTACAAGCGTGCGATGGAGATCCTCGGCAACGCCGACGAGATCGACATGGTGTTCGTGATCTTCATCTTCACCGGCACCACCGACACCAGCGAGGTCGCCCAGGCGCTGATCGCCGCCAAGCAGAACCTGCCCGACGACGTGCCGGTGGTCAGCGTGTTCATGTCGGTGTCTGGGCTGCCGGCCGAACTCGCCGAGGCCGAGATCCCGACGTTCTCGTTCCCCGAAGCGGCCGCACGCGCGATGGGCCGCGTCGCGCGCTACTCGGCGTGGCGGCGTCGGCCGCTCGGCGAGGTCGTCGAACCCGACGGGCTGGACCGCGATGCCGCCCGGCGGATCGTCGACGAGGCGCTCGCCGGGGCCGACGGGTCGTCGGTCTGGATGGAATCGGCGGCGGCCGAGGACCTGCTGCGCGCCTACGGCGTGCCGCTCGCCCGCTCGCGCGTCGTGG
>JBBDSX010000039.1:3227-11088 GCA_040904725.1 Egicoccus sp. | reverse complement strand
CGGCCGATGGCTCGAGGAAGCCGCCCATCATGTTGATCAGGGTCGACTTGCCGGCCCCGTTGGCGCCGATCAGGCCGACGACACCGGGGTCGAGATCGAAGCCGAGGTCCGACACGGCCGTGACGGTCCCGAACCGTTTCGTCAGGCCCCGCGTGGCGATGAGTGACATGGGTGGCGCTTTCGCGTTGCGGCCGCCTCATGGCGGCGCGCGCCGCGGTCGCGATGGCAGCCGGACCATCGCACGGGCGGCCAACCCCCGCACCATGGGGTAGACCCCCCCAAGGCACCCTGAGGTCGCCCCCCGCCTCCGGGGTCAGGCCCACCCGCACCTCAGGGCCCGCCGACGCACGACGTGCCGCATGTGCACGGCAAGTCGTGCTTGGCCAGGCGCCGAGTCAGACCGTCGTGATGTCGAGGTCGCCGTGCGCGTGGCTCATGCGCAGTGTCTTCTTATCGAACTTGCCGACGGAGGTCTTCGGTACCTCGTCGATGAAGGTGTAGCGCTCCGGCAGCCACCACTTGGCGACCTTGTCGGCGAGGAACTCGTTGAGGTCGTCGGGGCCGACGTCGGCACCCTCACGGCGCACGACGCAGGCCAGCGGGCGCTCGTCCCAACGGTCGTCGGCAACGCCGATGACGGCGCACTCGAGCACGTCGGGGTGGCCCATCAGCGCGTTCTCGAGGTCGACGGAACTGATCCACTCGCCGCCCGACTTGATCACGTCCTTGGTGCGGTCGACCAGCTGCACGAAGCCGTTGGGCTCGACCGTGCCGACGTCGCCGGTGCGCAGCCAGCCGTCGTGGAACTTCTGCGGTTCGTCGACGCCGTGGTAGCTGGCGGTGATCCAGGGCCCGCGGACCTCGATCTCGCCCATGGCCTCGCCGTCCCAGGGCTGCTCCTCGCCCTCGGGGTCGACGATGCGCAGGTCGACGCCGGCGACGATCCGGCCGGTCTTCGCGCGGTAGTCGATGCTGGCCTCGCCGGTCGCGCCGGCGGGCGGGATCGCCACGGTGCCGAGCGGCGACATCTCGGTCATGCCCCAGCCCTGGATGATCTCGATGTCGTACTTCTCCTCGAACCGGCTCACCATCGAGCGCGGCACGGCCGAACCGCCGACCACGACCCACTCGAGGGACGACAGGTCGAGGTCGCGGGTCTCGCCCAGTGCGAGCACCCCGTTCCAGATGCTGGGCACCGCGGCCGAGCAGGTCGGCTTCTCGGCGGCGATGAAGTCGGTCAGCGGCTCGGGCTGCAGGTACTGGGCGGGCAGCAGCAGGTCGGCGCCGTACACCCAGCCGATGTGGATCAGCCCCCACGCGTTGGCGTGGAACTGCGGCACGATCACCAGCAGCCGCGCGCCGTCCACGACGCCGACGCCCCCGGCGGCGGCCCCGAGCGTGTGGGTCCAGATCGAGCGGTGCGAGTACACCACGCCCTTGGGATTGCCGGTCGTGCCCGACGTGTAACAGGAGGCAGCCGCCTGGTCCTCGTCGAGGTCGGGCCAGTCGAAGCCATCGACGTCGGCGTCCCGCAGCAGATCGTCGTAGCGCACGACGCGCGTGCCGGACGCCTCGAGCGCGGACGCGTCCCCGTCGCCCACGACCACGAAGGTCTCGACCGTCGCCAGTTCGTCGAGGACGCGGGCGAGCAGGGGGACGAGGTTGTCGTCGACGATCACGACCCGGTCGCCGAGGTCGTTGACCACGAACGCCAGCTGTTCGGGGAACAGCCGGATGTTGAGCTGATGCAGCACCGCGCCCATGCAGGGCACGGCGAAGTAGGCCTCGACGTGCTCCTGGTGGTTCCAGCAGAACGTGCCGACGGCGTCGCCCGGCGTGACCCCGAGTCCGGCGAGCCCGGCGGCCAGCCGGGCCGATCGGTCGTAGGCGTCGGCGAAGCTGACCCGTCGGGACTGCCCGCCCTGCCAGGTCACCACCTCGCGGTGGCCGTGGACGCGGCGGCCGTGCTCGAACAGCTGCCGCACGGTCAACGGGTAGGGCTGCATCGTGCTCTGGATCGCCATGGCCTCGTCTCCCATCGGTGCCGACGAGCCACGATCCTACGCCGAGCGACGGGTCAGCGACTCGGGGTGAAGACGTGCGTGCCACCGTAGAGCTGGACGGGCATGCCGTCGGGGATGCGCTCGATCAGCCAGGCGGCGTCGGCCATCGACACGCGGACGCAGCCGTGACTGGCGGGATACGCCGGCACCGATCCGGAGCCGTGGATGGCGAAGCCGCGGTAGAAGTACAGCGGGTCGTACAGGGTGCCCAGCGCGGCCTTGCGGACGCCGTGCACGCGACGCTCGACCACGAACTCACCGACCGGGGTGCGGGCGATGGCCTCGCCGCGGGAGTTCGTGTACCTGACCGGAACCGGAGCTGACCTGCAGGGTGGCGGTGCGCGCGCCGGCCTCGACGAGGTGGAGCAACTGTCGGTCGAGGTCGATCTCGATGCGGTCGTCGGGGCCGCCATTCAGGACGGGGTCGACGGTGCCGGCCAGGAGCGCGGCGGTCGTCGCCGGACCCACGACGCCGTCGACGCTCAGCCCGTTGACGCGCTGGAAGGCCATGATCGCTGCGGTCGTCTGCTGCCCGGCCGTTCCGTCCGCAGCACCGATCAGGAAGCCGTACCCACGCAACCGCTCCTGCACCTCGCCGATCGTGAGCGTCGGTTCGTCGTCCTCGACGGGTTCCTCGGCGGCCGGTTCCTCCACCACGGGCGGCTGGTCCTCCACCACGGGCGGCTCGTCGTCGACCTCGCGGGGTGCGGGGTCGTCCACGAGGGGCGGGGTGTCGTCCTCCGGTGTCGCGGGAGCAGCCGGCTCCACGGGGACGGACGGCGAGTCCGGGGTGTCCTCGTCATCGGCCGGCACGGCGATCGGTGGCGAACCCGCCGGGGTGGGTAGCGCCGAGGAGACGCGCGAGACGGTCCAGGCCAACATCCCGGCCGCCGAGGTTGCCAGCGCGGCGACGAGGACCAGGGCGAGGAGCACGGACCCGAACGCGATGCGACGGCGGCGACGGGCGCGGGCGGCGCGCTCGCGGCGGGTGGGGCGGGGGATGCCGCCGTTGACGATGACGGACGAGGCCATGAACGTTCTCCGTGGTGGTGCGCTCACCCCGTCGGACGTCCGATCCGGCCGCGGGGTTGCCCACGGCCATGCCGACGCGCGCGCACCGGGCCTCCGCGAACTCGTTGCAACCCGACACCCTGCCGGTCGGCGGAGGACGGCATCCGGGCCCCACTCACCTACAGTGCCGCCCGGGGGAGACCAGCACCGACCGCGTGAGGCGCCATGGCTGCCAGCACCGAGACCGCACTGTTCGTCGTTCGCGAGCGCGCCCCGGGCGAGCGGAGGGTCGCCGCGACACCCGACTCGGTGCGCCGGCAGGTCGGCAAGGGCCTGACCGTCCTTGTCGAGCACGGGGCCGGCGAGGCCGCCGGCTTCCCCGACCAGGCCTACGCGGATGCCGGTGCCAGACTCGTCGATGCATCGGCCGTCGGTGACGCGAGCCTGGTCGCGCGGGTGGCGCCGCCCTCGGTCGAGGAGGTCGAGAGCCTGGCCCCGGACACGGTGCTGCTGACCTTCCTCGCCCCCCACCGCAACATCGACACGGTGCGGGCCCTGACCGAACGCAAGGTCAGCACCCTGGCGATGGACATGGTCCCGCGCATCACCCGGGCCCAGTCGATCGACGCCCTGTCGAGCCAGGCCAACGTGGCCGGCTACCGCGCCGTGATCGAGGCCGCCTACCACCTCGACAAGTACTTCCCGCTGTTCATGACGGCGGCCGGCACCATCCGCCCCGCCCGGGTCGTCATCCTCGGCGCCGGTGTCGCCGGGCTGCAGGCCGTGGCCACGGCCAAGCGCCTCGGCGCCGTGATCCACGTCTCCGACATCCGCGAGGCCGCCCGCGAGGAGGTCGCCTCGCTCGGCGGCACCTTCATCGAGGTCCCCGAGGTCGAGGACGCGACCGGCGAGGGCGGCTACGCCAAGGAGGTCGGCGAGAGCTTCCTCGAACGCCAGCGGGCGGTGCTGACCGAGTTCCTCTCGCAGGCCCACGCCGCGATCACCACGGCGCAGATCCCGGGTCGCCCCGCGCCCGAGTTGATCACCCGCGAGATGGTCGAGGCGATGCAGCCCGGCTCGGTCGTGATCGACCTCGCCGCGGCCGACGGCGGCAACTGCGCGCTGACCGAGGCCGGACGTGTCGTCGAGCATGCCGGGGTCCGCATCATCCCGGGCACCGACTTCCCCTCCGCGATGGCCGGCGAGGCGAGCGCCCTGTACGCCCGCAACATCGCCGCCTTCGTCGAACTGCTCGTCGACGACGAACACGGCCTGCAACTCGACCGCGACGACGAGGTCGTCGCCGGTGCGCTGGTGACCCATGCCGGCGAGGTCACCGCCCAACGGATCGCCGAACTGCTCGGCGGGAAGGACGCCTGATGGGCCCGTTGCTGATCAGCCTGTACCTGTTCGTTCTGGCCGCGTTCCTCGGCTTCGAACTGATCAACAAGGTGCCGCCGACACTGCATACGCCACTGATGTCGGGCGCCAACGCGATGTCGGGTATCACCGTCATCGGCGCACTCACCCTGGTCGGGGTCGCGGCGCTGTCCACCAGCGTCGTGCTCGGCGTCGTGGCCCTGATCCTGGCCACGATCAACGTGGTGGGCGGATTCCTGGTCACCGACCGGATGCTGTCGACCTTCGGAGGCCGCAAGTGAGCAAGACGGACGTCACCGCCCTGCTCGCCCTGGCGTCGATCGCGCTGTTCGTCTTCGGCCTCAAGCGCCTGTCCCGCGTGCGGACCGCACGCAGCGGCAATGCCCTGATGGCGGCCGGCATGCTGCTCGCCATCGTGCTGACCCTGATCGAGATGGGGTTCGTCGACTACCGGTGGATCGCCCTCGGCCTCGTCGTCGGCGCCGGCATCGGCTACCTGACGGTCGCCCGTGCCCAGGCGACCGCGATGCCCGAGATCGTGGCGCGCTTCAACGGCTTCGGTGGTGCTTCGTCGGCACTGGTCGCGATCTCGTTGTTCTGGGCCTATGTCGTCGAGATGCCGGGCGACGAAACCGCGGCGGCTGCGCTCGGCGCCGCGTCGGCGGCCACGCTGGTGCTGTCGGTGCTGATCGGCGCGGTCACCCTGGCCGGCAGCGTCCTCGCCGAACTGAAGTTGCGGGGCACGATCGGCGGCACCCCGAGCATCCCCGCCCGCGGGCCGGTCATGGGCCTGCTCATGATCGCGAGCCTGGTGGCCGGGTTCGTCGCCGTCTTCGGCGTCGGTGATTCGGCCGTGTCGTCGATCCTGATCCTGGCCCTGGTCGTCGGCAGCATCGTGATGGCGCTGGCGCTGGTGTTGCCGATCGGCGGCGCCGACATGCCCGTCGTGATCAGCCTGCTCAACTCGATGTCGGGTCTCGCCGCCGCCGCGACGGGGTTCGCGCTGAACAACGCCCTGCTGATCATCGCCGGGACGGTCGTTGGCGCGTCCGGGCTGATCCTGACCCAGATCATGTGCGTGGCGATGAACCGATCGCTCGTCAACGTGCTGGTCGGCGGGTTCACCGGCGGGTCCACCGAGCACGGCGAGTACGGCACCGTGATCGCGGCCGACCCCGAGTCCACCGCCATGGTGCTCGAGGCCGCCCAGTCGGTGATCATCGTGCCCGGCTACGGGCTGGCTGCCGCCCGCGCACAGAACGCCGCCTACGCCCTGGCGCAGGCGCTGCAGCGCCAGGGGGCGCAGGTCCGCTTCGCGATCCACCCGGTCGCGGGCCGCATGCCCGGCCACATGAACGTGGTGCTGGCCGAGGCCGAGGTGCCCTACGACATGCTCGAGGAGATGAGCGAGATCAACGCCGATTTCGCCGAGACCGACGTGTGCATCGTGGTGGGCGCCAACGACGTCGTGAACCCGGCGGCTCGCAATGAGCCGGGCAGTCCCATCGCGGGCATGCCGATCCTCGATGCCGGCAACGCCCGGCGCGTGTTCGTCATCAAGCGCAGCCTGTCGCCCGGGTACGCGGGCATCAAGAACCCACTGTTCGAGCAGGACAACGCCGCGATGCTCTACGGCGACGCCAAGGACGTGCTCGAACAACTCACCGGCGAACTCAGCGCCAACGCGTGAGCCGTCGCGCCCGGTGACCGTCGACCGGCTGCGCGGGTGGCTCGAGTCCGCTCGTGGGCGGGGCCTCGAGGTCGAGCACGCGATCGTCGTTGCGCACGTGGGCGGTCTCGCGTAGCGGCTTCTCGGGCAGCAGCGCGGCCAGGACGACGCCGATGAGGGCCAGGGGCGCGGCGATCATGAACACCATCGAGATCGCCTCGGCGTAGGACGTCACCACCGCGTCCTGCAGCAGGGGCGGCAACGCCAGCACGGCAGATGGGGTTCCTCGGGCAGCATCACCGAGATCTGCACCGGCGGGCACGCGGGCGGCCAGTTCGGTGGCCAGTCGCGTTGCCATCAGCGAGCCGAACACGGCCGTCCCGATCGAGCCGCCGAGCGAACGGAAGAACGCGACCGAGGCGGTTGCGACGCCGAGGTCGCCCGCGGGCACGTCGTTCTGCACCGCGAGCACGAGCACCTGCATGACCATGCCGAGCCCGACACCGAGCAGGACCATGTAGGCGCTCGACACGAGGCGGCTGGTGTCCTGCCCCAGCGTCGACAGCAACAGCAGGGCGCCCGAGGTGATCACGGTGCCGACCACGGGGAAGGCCTTGTAGCGGCCGGTGCGTGTGATGACCCGGCCGGCGACGATCGAGGTGACCAACATCCCGGCCATCAGCGGCGTGAGCAGCAGCCCGGCGTTGGTGGCGCTCGCGCCGGTCACCAACTGCAGGTAGACGGGCAGGAAGACGATGCCGCCGAACATCGCCGCACCGACGATCACGGACGCGGCGCTCGAGAGCGCGAAGGTCCGGTTGGAGAACAGCCGCAACGGCAGGATCGGTTGGGTCGCGACGGCCTGGCGCAGCACGAACAGGACCGCGGCGGTGGCGCCGCCGATGAGCAGCGCGAGGATGGTCGGCGAGTTCCAGGCGTAGTCGTTGCCGCCCCACTCGGTGGCGAGCAGCAGGGACACCACGGCACCGACCATCAGGGTCGCCCCGAGCACGTCGACCGAGCTGTTGACCCGCTGGTGGGGCAGCTTGAGCGCCTTGCTGGTGACCACCAGCGCGACCAGACCGATCGGCAGGTTGATGAAGAACACCCAGCGCCAGTCGAGGTGGTCGACGAAGAAGCCGCCGATCAGCGGTCCGGCGACGCTGGCGAACGCGAAGACGGCGCCGATGTAGCCCTGGTAGCGGCCGCGCTCGCGGGGCGAGAGGATGTCGCCGATGATCGTCATCGCGAGCGCCATCAGCCCGCCACCGCCGATGCCCTGGATGGCGCGGGCCGTGATCAGTTGCGGCAGCGTCTGCGAGAGCCCGCAGGCCAACGAGCCGACCAGGAAGATCACGATCGCGAGTTGGAAGATGCGCTGGCGGCCGTACAGGTCACTGATGCGGCCGAACAGTGGCGTGGCCGCGGTCGAGGCCAGCAGGTAGGCGGTGACGATCCAGGCGAGCAGGTCGACCCCGCCGAGTTCGCCGGCGATGGTCGGCAGGGCGGTCGCCACGATCGTCTGGTCGAGCGCGGCGAGCAACATGCCGGTCATCAGCCCGCCGAGCACCGTCAGGATCTCGCGGTGGGACATGTTGCCGGCGGCAGGGGCGGCGGCTGGGGTCATGGGCGGTTCCGGTCGGCGTCGAAGCTGGCGAGGAGGCGGTCGAGGAGCGCGGCGAGCTGCTCGACGTCGTGGCCGTCCCAGTCACCGAGCAGGGCCTGCAGTCGGGCGGGG
>JBBDSX010000039.1:0-3217 GCA_040904725.1 Egicoccus sp. | reverse complement strand
GGTCTCACGGACCGGCGCGCCCACGGCCCGACCCGCCTCGGTCGTGGTCAGCAGCGATGCGCGGCCGTCGTCGGGGTCGGGGGAGCGGGTGACGTAGCCGTCCTGTTCGAGCCGCGTCACGTGACGGCTGACCGTGGAGACGTCGAGACCCATGGCCTCCGCCAGCGCCGACAGCCGCATGCCACCTTGGTCGCAGATGCGCAGCAGCACGTGGTAGGCGGCGCGGTCCAGGGTCACGCCGGCCGCGGCGCGGGTCTCGTCACCGCTGGTGGGCAGCAGCGCGCGCCGGATCAGGCGCGTGAGGGCGGATTCGAGCGCGGCGACGCTGACATCGGACATGGGACTACCCCGGGGAGCGGGAAGACGTGAGAGATTGGTTGCAGCATACAACAGTTTGCCAGGGTGCAACCGCCCTCACACCGGCGTGCTTCAGCCGCGGAGGGAACGCTGGACCGCGACGACCTCGTCGTCCCAGTCTCGGCCGTGCCAGGTGACGAGCAGTTCGTCGTAGGCGTCGAGGTCGCCGCCGCACTGCAGTTGCGCGAGCGCCGCACCGTCCGGGTCACCGACGAAGGTGCCGGCGGAGACCCGGCGTCCGTCCCGGGTCAGCCAGGCGTGGTAGTAGCCCTGGTCAGCGGGCTGCAGCCCGGTCAGCTCGAGGTCGATCCGCACGCCCGAGGCGACCTGGTGCAGCGCGGCCTCGCCCTGCACGGGACGGTCGTCCGCGGCCGGCAGGGCGAGGGCGACCGCGTGCGGCGTGCTGTCGCCGCCCAGCGTGACGATCGCCCCTGCGCCCAGGGCCGTGACCAGCGCCAGTGCGGCTGCGGCCGGCAGCGCGAGGCGTCGCTGCCGTGGCATACCGCCCAACGTCCGCGGCCGTAGGTCGGCGGGGACGGGTGGCGGCGCCTGGGCGGCCAGGTCGAGCAGGCCGGGAAGCGGCGCCAGCCCGGCCAGTTCCGCCCGGCAGCCCACGCAGGTGTCGAGGTGGCGTTCGAGGTCGGCCGCCTCGTCGGGCTCGAGCCCGCCCAGGACGTAGGCGCCGAGATCGCCGAGTCGCTGCTCGCATCCGCTGGTCATGGCGTCACCCCGAGCTCCTCGCAGGCCAGGCGGAAGGCCTGCAGCGCGTAGTAGGTCCGCGACTTCACCGTGCCGAGCGGCAGGGCCAGCGCCTGGGCGATCTCGCGCTGCGAGAGACCGCGGTCGTAGGCCAACTCCAGGACCCGGCGGTGGTCCTCACCGAGGCGTTGCAGGGCCGTGCGAACCGTGGCAGCAGCCACCACCCGGTCGGCCGCGTCGGACACCTCGGTGCCGGCGTCGACGACCCCGACCGGTGCCGGTCGACGGGCAGCCTGACGCTGCAGGTCGACGATGGTGGAGCCGGCGATCGCGAACACGTAGGCGCGCACCGGGCCGCGGGCGGGGTCGTAGCGTCCGGCGCGCCGGTACAGCTTCCACAGCACCCGTTGGACCAGTTCCTCGGCGAGTTCGGGGTTCCGCAGCCGGTGTAGCCCGTAGCCGTAGAGCATCGGCGCGTAGGTGTCGTAGAGCGCTGCGGCCGCACGCTGGTCGCCGGCCGCCACGTCGGCCAGCAGTTTGGCATCTCCCGCGGTGTTGGACACGGTCCTCAGTATTGGGTGGTGTCGTCGAGCGTGCTCGGCGTTTCCTCGATTGCCTCACCCTCGGGGGAGACCACGAACCAGACGTCGTTGACGTTCTGGCCGGTCACGTCGCCGGGCTCGGCGTCGCCCTGCCATCGATACAGCGGCCAGTCGTTGTAGGTGACCTGCAGGCTGCCGTCCTCGCGTTCGGCCGTACCGAGCAGGCTCGCGTCGGCACCGTCGCCGACCGCGGGTTCGTCGTCGACGGTCAACGGCGGCCAGGCGGCCTCGCAGTCGTCGTAACACGTGCTCTCGCCGTCGGTGTCGGGCGTGAACAGGTACAGGGTCATGCCGTCGGCATCGACGAGCACGTCACCGAGATCGGTCGAGGCGACCGCGACGTTGCCCTCGGCGGTCTCACCGGCGGCTGCCGCCGGGTCGGCGTCGTCGTCCCCACCGCACGCGGCGAGGACAAGAGCACCGGCGAGCAGCAGGTGGACCGTGGCATGGCGATGGTTGCGCATCGTTCGCTCCGTGAGGTGGGGTCACGAGGCGATACGCGCGGCGTCGGGCGAGCGGTTCACCACTTCCTTCGGTTGTGCGGCCAGCAGGGTCCTCGGCGCGGTGGGCGGGTCAACCGGCGCGGTCGACGTAGAGGCTCTGGGCGGCCAGGCCGATCCGCCCCCCACGGTCGTACAGCGTCGAGGTCGTCAGCCCGTTGCCGGTCGACTGCGCAACCGAGCCCGACGCCATCGCGACCCACTCGCCCTCGGGCAGGCGGTCGAGGTGGACGGTCAGGTCCGGGTTGACGAACAGGTACGGCCCCATCGGCAGCGGCGAGCTGATGCCGTTGCCGAAGTCCGCGGCCGCCGCGGCGCGTGCGAGGGGCGTGAGCTCCAGGCCGTCCAGCAGCGGTGCCTCGACACGGAACCAGGCCGTGCCCGGGCCCGGCTCGCCGAGCATCCCGTCGACCATCCGCACGTCGACGGCCCGCCAGAACCCGTCCGCCTCCCAACCGGGCAGTGCGGGCAGCCGGGCCAGCTCGTCCGGGCCGACCTCGGGCGGCGCCGTGTCGACCACGACGTCGCCGGGCAGATCGACCTGTCCGATACGCAGTCGGAGCGCTCGGCACCGCATCAGCTCGGTGCCGTCGTCGTCGACCAGCCACGCCTCGGCCAGTTGCACGCGCTTGCCCTCGCGGACGACTTCGGTGTGCAGGTGCAGCGGCGCGAGGGGCACCGGTCGCAGCAGGTCGTAGCTCAATCGCACGCCCTGCATCGGGACCAACGAGGGAATGGCGTCGACGGTGGCCGCGAGCAGTGCTGCGGGGGCGCCGCCGTGGCATTGGCCGGGATTCCACGGCCCGCGGGCGAGTGGGGTCGGCACGATCCGGTCACCGTCGCGTTCGAAGATCGGCGTGGCCATCGTGCTCCTACCGGTCGGGGAACGCGAAGCCTAGGAAGCCGGCCGCCGTGACCCGCCATCGCAGGGTTTGCCACCACGATGGGGCGTGGGTACCGTTCGCCCGCGCCGAGCGCCCGAATCGCCGCTCGCGCAGCTGCTCGCGGGGCGTTAGCTCAGTTGGCTAGAGCGCTTGCTCGACACGCAAGAGGTCAGAG
>JBBDSX010000038.1:4659-11112 GCA_040904725.1 Egicoccus sp. | reverse complement strand
GCTGGGAGTGGTGGGCCGCGGACCCGCCGGGGACCCTGCGGCCGTGGTCGCCGGGGGAGTCGCTGCCGGTCGGGGTGCACGACGTGTGGTGCCGCCGCCCGGGCACGGACGTCTGGCGGTTCCAGTTGCACCTCAACGAGGCCGACGGTGACGAGTGGGTGAGCCGCCGCGACGCCGGGATCCGTCGGCCGCTGACGGAGGCGGTCGTGTTCGACGCCGCGGCCGTGCCGGTGCTCGCCCCGGAGATCCAGCTGCTGATGAAGGCCAGGACGCCGCGCCCGAAGGACGAAGCGGACCTCGCCGTCGCGCTGCCCCACCTCGATCGTCACCGGCGGGCATGGCTCACTGACCGGCTGCCCGCGGACCACCGGTGGCGGCGGCTCCTGGCTCCGGTGCCGTCGTCCGCGGATGGGGCCGGCCGCCATCGCCCCGCCGTCCAGGTGCTCGACCACCGCGACCCGACGGTCGCCGAGCGCCTCGTCGCCCTGCAACAGGTGGCGTACCGCGTCGAGGCCGACCTGCTCGGCACGGATGCGCTGCCGCCGCTGCACGAGTCGGTCGCCGATGTGCAGGGGCTCGACCTGGTGTTCATCGGGATCGGGGTCGATCCCGTCCACGCCGCGCTGGGATACCGGGTCGTCGACGACGTCCTCGACATCGATCGACTGATGGTCGCCCCGGGCCACCACCGGCGTGGCCTCGGACGCCGGTTGCTCGGCTTCACCCTGGCGGTCGTGCCACACGCCGCAGCCGAGGTGAGCACGGGCGCGGGCAACGTCGCGGCACGACGCCTGTACGAGGGCTGCGGGTTCGTCGAGGTCGGCCACCACGAACCCGTGCCCGGCCTCGTGGTGGTCGCCTACCGCCGGGCCGCTTGAGCCCGATGCTCTTCGGTCGACGGGGAGCGGGACGAGCCACGCCCGAGGACGACCATGACCGCGATCGCCCCTGCCCCCCGTGGGCGTGCGGCCCTGCTCGCGGTGCTCGTGTTGCTTGCCGCCTGGTCCGCTCCCGGCGCCGCCCTCGCGGCGCCCGACCGCAGCGGCCACGAGCGCATCGCCGAAGCCACGCTGTTCGAGCGGCACAACCTCGCGCGTGAGGACCCGGCCGCCTACGGCCAGGACCCGTCGACGGCCGTCGACCCCCTGTGGTGGTCGGAGTACGTCGCCGAGATCGCCCGCGACTGGGCCGACACCATGGCGCGTACCGGCGACTACGGACCGAACCCGAACCTCGCTGCCGAACTGCCGGACGCCGGGGCGACCCAGACCTTCGGCACCGTCACGGGGGTGCCCTCCGAGGCCTTTCCGGACTACGTCGCCGCCGCCGAGCGCGTGGTCGAACTCATCATGAACAGTGGCTTCTTCCGTCCGAACCTGATGGGGGCGGCCACCACCCACGTCGGCATCGGGGCCGCGATCGACGACGACGGCACGCTCTGGGTCTCGGCCGTCTACCGGCTTCCCGACCCCGGTGCCCCCGTCACCGAGACCTACCCCCACCCACTGCCCGACCCGCTGCCGCCGATCGGGGAGACCCCCGACGAACCCGCCGCCGCCGACCCGGAGGACCTCGAGGAGGAAACCTCCGACGAGCCGCCACCGGCCCAGGACGTGACGCCGGCGTGTCCGACGGACCTGCCAGCCGCGCGGTTCAGCGACGTCACCCGGCCGGCTGCGGAACGCTCGGTGTCCTGCCTGGTCTGGTGGGGGATCGCGTCGGGGACCTCGCCGACGACCTACACCCCGCACCTCGAGGTGCGTCGCGACCAGATGGCGTCGTTCGTCGCGCGCGCCATCGAGCGCTCCGGTGGTCGGCTCCCGCCGGCAGCCGGCCAGCCGTTCGACGACGTGCCGTCGAGTCTCGCGCACGCCGACGCGGTGAATCGCCTCGCTGCCCAGGGCATCCTGTCCGGTTCCGGGGGAACGTTCCGTCCGGGCGAGAGCCTCTCGCGCGGTGAGATGACGCGGACCCTGGTGCGCGCCTACGAGTACCGCACGGGTCGGGCGGCTCCGGCTCCGACGCGGCAGTGGTTCACCGACGCGGCCGGCACCGCCTTCGCGCAGTCGATCAACCAGTCCGCCGAGGCCGGCTGGTCGGCCGGCAAGGGCGACGGCACGTTCCGGCCCGATGACGGGGTGCGCCGCGACCAGATGGCGATGTTCCTGGCCCGCTGGCTCGGCACGCTCGTCGAGGAAGGGGACGCGACGCCGCCGGCCAGCTAGCCGGCGTCAGTCCGGCCGCGGCTCGCGGCCACGCTCGAGCCGGAGCCCGGTGGTCTCGTCGCGCCCGAACTCGTCGGTGTCGTCGTCGGCCATGGGTTCCTGGATCGGCGGGCGGTCGAACGGTCCGACGTCCGGCGGTACGAGCCCCCGCCGCTGCTCCCGGCGCTGGCGGCCGTCGTCCGCCGATCGGCTGTAGGTGAGCAGCGGGTAGCCCGTCGCCATGCCGCCGACCTCGACCAACTTGCCCTGCATGCGGATGCGCGCCTGCCCGAAGGCGCGGTGCAGCCGCTCGCGCATCTGGCGGTTGATGTCCCAGTTGGCCATCGGCTTGGTCGGGATCACCAGCCGGATCGAGATGCCTTCCGGACCGAAGTCCTGCACGCCCCAGATCTCGGGCGGGCCGATGATGTCGTCCCCCCAGACCGGGTCGGCGGCCAGGTCCGTCGCGACCTTGTGGATGATCGCCTTGGCGGCCGGCACGTCGCTGTCGAGCGCGAGCGGGATGTCGAGCAGCGACCGACTCCATTCCTGTGACAGGTTGCCGACCTGCTGCACGTGGCCGTTGAGCGTGTGCCAGACGATCCCGTCGAGGTCGCGGATCGACGTGGCGCGCAGTCCGACCCGTTCGACCTGGCCGATGCGCTTGTCCACCTCGATCCAGTCGCCGACGCCGTACTGGTCCTCGATCAGCATCGCGATGCCGGCCAGCACGTCGCGGACCAGCTGCTGAGCCCCGAAACCGATGACGATGCCCAGCAGGCCGGCGCCGGCCAGGATCGGACGCAGGTCGATGCGGAGGGTCTGCAACACGGCGAAGACCGCGATCGTCCAGATCACCACGCCGGCGACACCGCGCATGACGCCGGTGATGGCGTGCAGACGCTGGAAGCGGCGCACGCGGTAGCTGGCGACGTCGAGGGTGCCGCGCCGCTCGCCACGCTCGAGCCGCGCCTGGATGCGCTTCTCCATGCCGGTGCCGAAGCGGCTGATGGCCGCGCGCGCCAGGCGCGTGGCCACCCACGCGACGATGAGGATCAGCAGCAGTCGGACGCCGGCCGTCACGATGCCGCCGCCCCTGGCGACCAGGTCGTTGCCGGTGACGCGGAACAGCACCTCGCAGACGAAGCCGATCTCGAGGTCTTCGCCGACGCCACAGACCTCGTCGAGCTGCTGGCTGGCTTGTGCGAGTACCACCACGGCTCCGGTTACGGGGTGGATGCGGAGCCTAGAGGGCGTGTCCGGGTTGCTGGCTACCCTCGGCCGTGTGCGAAACCCTGCGCTCGCTTTCCGTCCCGAACCCGGCGCCATCCCCGAGGCCCCGGGCTGCTACCAGTTCAAGGACGCCCACGGGCGCGTCGTCTACGTCGGCAAGGCGAAGTCGCTGCGTCAGCGGCTGGGAAACTACTTCCAGGCGTGGCACAACATCGCTCCACGCACCCGGGCCATGCTCGAGGCGGCACGCTCGGTCGAGTGGATCGTGGTCGACTCCGAGGTCGAGGCGCTGCACCTCGAGTACACGCTGATCCAGCGGCACCGGCCCCGCTACAACGTCCGCTACCGCGACGACAAGTCCTATCCCTACCTGGTGCTGACGACCTCCGAGGACGTGCCCCGTGCCAGGGTGCAGCGCGGCAAGGTGGCCAAGGGCGACCTTCGCTTCGGCCCCTACGCGCACGCCTACGCCATCCGCGAGACACTCGACCTGCTGCTGCGCACCTTTCCGGTGCGCACCTGTTCGCAGGGGATCTACGACCGCGCAGCGCGGACCGGGAAGCCGTGCCTGCTGTTCCACATCGACCGGTGCGCCGCGCCGTGCGTCGGCAAGATCTCGCACGACGATCACCGCGATCTCGTCGACCGGCTGGGGCAGTTCCTCGACGGCGAGACCGGCCCGGTCCTCCGCCAGCTCGAGACCGACATGCAGGCGGCGGCGGCCGAGCTGAACTACGAGGTGGCCGCCCGCCACCGCGACCAGCTCACCGCGGTCCGCAAGGCGCTCGAGAAGCAGCAGGTGGTGTCGGCGAAGGCCGAGGACTTCGACGCGATCGCGGTCCACGAGGACGAACTCGAGGCGGCGGTCCAGGCCTTCTTCGTGCGGCGGGGCCGCCTCGTCGGGCGCAAGGGCTGGACGGTGGACAAGGTCGAGCCGCTCACGACGGCGCAGTTGCTGACCTCGTTCGCCCTGCAGCTGTACGCCGACCGTGACGACGACATCCCGCCGCAGATCCTGGTCCCCGTCGAACCCGAGGACGCCGAGGCGCTCGGTCTGCTGCTCGCCGAGCAGCGCCGCACGACGCGGGCCGGCACCCGCGGACGACCGATCCAGCAGGTGCGCTTCCAGGTACCGCAGCGTGGCGACCGGGTCGCCTTCCTCGAGAACGTGGCCGAGAACGCCCGCGAGGCGTTTCAGCGGGCGCGCCTCAAGCGGGCCAGCGACTTCGAGAGCCGCACCCGGGCGCTCAAGGAACTCCAGGACGCGCTCGACCTCGCCGAGGCACCTCTGCGGATCGAGTGCTTCGACATCTCGCACCTCGGTGGGACCGAGGTCGTGGGTTCCATGGTCGTCTTCGAGGACGGGCTGCCCAAGAAGTCGGACTACCGCCGGTTCAAGCTCTCGATCGACCGCAACGACGACTTCGCCTCCATGCACGAGGTCATCCGGCGCCGGTTCGCACGGCTGGCCCGAACCATCACCGACGCCGACGCCGACGCCGACGCCGACGCCGACGCCGACGAACCGGTCGTGCGGCGCTTCGCCTACCCGCCGAACCTCGTGATCATCGATGGCGGCCAGGGACAGCTCAACGCCGCGCTGCAGGGCGCGGGCGAGCGCGCCACCACCGATGTCGCGTTCGTCGGCCTGGCCAAGAAGTTCGAAGAGCTGTGGGTGCCCGGCCGGTCGCGGCCCGTCGTGCTGCCGCGCGGCAGCGAGGCGCTCTACCTGGTCCAGCGCGTGCGCGACGAGGCCCACCGGTTCGCGATCACCTACCAGCGCAGTCGGCGTTCGAAAGCCGTTGCGAGCTCGGCCCTGGACGGTGTGGCGGGGGTGGGGCCGACGCGGAAGAAGGCGCTGTTCCGCCGGTTCGGCTCGGTGGCGAACATGCGGCGCGCCAGCATCGAGGACCTGATGGCCGTGCACGGCGTGTCCCGTACGATCGCCACGGCTGTCCACGAGCACCTGCACGGTGGCGCGGAACCCAGGACGGCGGCGCCGCGTGGGTCGAGGGGCGAGGTCGGCGGCCCCGGAGGAGAATCCAGTGAGTGACGTGCCCGAGGACGGCCGCGAGATCGACCGGATCCTGGACGACGAGACGGTCGAGCGGCCGGAAATCATGATCATCACCGGGCTCTCCGGCGCGGGCCGTTCCACCGTGTCGAACGTGGTCGAGGATCTCGGCTGGTTCGTGATCGACAACCTGCCGCCCACGCTGATCTCGCGCGTGACCGAACTGGCCTTCGCGCCCGGTTCCTCGGTGGGCCGGCTCGCCCTCGTCGTCGACGTCCGGGGTCGCGAGTTCTTCGCCGCGCTGATGGACACCATCCGCGACCTGCGCTCGAGCGAAGCCGACGTCCGCGTGCTCTTCCTCGACGCCGAGGACGACGTGCTGGTCCGCCGGTTCGAGGAGACGCGCCGCCGCCACCCGGCCGCCAACGAGGAGGGGGTGCTGGCCGGAATCCGCAACGAGCGGGCCCTGCTCAGCGACCTGCGTGGGATGGCCGACCTGATCATCGACACCAGCGACCTCAACGTGCACGAGTTGCGCGACCGACTGGTCGGACTGCTGCAGGGCCACGAAGCCGCGAAGCTGCGCGTCGAGGTGGTCTCGTTCGGTTTCAAGCGTGGGACGCCCCGGGATGCCGACCTGCTGTTCGACGTGCGGTTCCTGCCCAACCCCCACTGGGTCGAGGAACTGCGCCCCTACACCGGCCGTGACCAGCCCGTACGTGACTACGTGTTCGGGCAGCCCGAGAGCGGGCCGTTCATGGCCGCCATGCACCAACTGCTCGACGTGGTGGTGCCGGGCTACGTGCAGGAGGGCAAGCGCTATCTGACCATCGCCATCGGCTGCACCGGCGGCAAGCACCGTTCCGTCGCGATCAGCGAGTCGATCGGGGACTACCTGCAGCAGACCACCGACCTGTCGGTGAACGTCCAGCACCGCGACCTGGGCGCAGAGTGAGCGGCGGCGGGCGAGTGAACCGAAGGGCGAGGCCGGCGGTCTCGGAG
>JBBDSX010000038.1:0-4559 GCA_040904725.1 Egicoccus sp. | reverse complement strand
CCGGCGGTCTCGGAGGATCCAGAGTGAGCGGCGGACCGAGCCGTGCGGTCGCCATCGGCGGCGGCCACGGATTGGCACGGACCCTGCAGGCGCTGCCGCGGGTCGTCGACGAGACCACCGCGGTGGTCACGGTCGCCGATGACGGCGGATCGTCGGGTCGCCTCCGTCGCGACCTCGGGGTGCTGCCGCCGGGGGACCTGCGCATGGCCCTCGCTGCGCTGGCGCGTCAACGCCGGATCGCCGACCTGCTGCAGTACCGCTTCCCCCGCGGCGAACTGGGGGGACACAGCCTGGGCAACCTCGTCCTGGTCGCGTTGCAGGACCTCGTCGGTGGTGACTTGCAGACGGCGTTGGACGAGTTGTGCAGGGCGCTGGAGGTTCCCGGCCGTGTGCTGCCGTGCACGACGACGCCGGTGGTGCTCCACGGGGCCACGGGCGGGGGGGAGGTGCGCGGCCAGGCCGCCGTCGCCTCCACGCCGGGTCTCGACCGGGTCTGGCTCGAACCTGCCGACGCCCGGGCGGGGGAGGAGGTCGTGCGGGCGATCCGCGAGGCCGACCTCGTCGTGCTCGGGCCGGGATCGTTGTTCACCAGTGTCCTGCCGAACCTGCTCGTGGCCGGTGTCGCGTCGGCACTCGCGTCGACGTCGGCGCAGGTCGTCCTGGTCGCCAACCTGCGTGAGCAGGCGGGCGAGACCGAGGGCATGTCGCTGCGCGACCACCTGCTGGCACTGCGCGACCACGTCCCCGATGTCCGCATCGAGGTGTGCGTGGCCAACGACGGGCCCGTGTCCGGCACCGATGCGCGCCCCCTGTCGGGCGTCGATCTCGACGACGTCGTCGGTCGGGTCGTCACCGCGGCGCTCGACGACGGGCGGGATGGCCACGACCCCGAGGCCCTCGCCTGCGTGTTCGCCGATCTCGTCGCCCGGCCGGCCCGGGGGGCTCCGGGGGAGAAGCCGGCTTGGGGGGCTCCGGGCGAGAAGCCGGCTTGGGAGGCTCCGGGCGAGACGTCGTGAGTGGTTCGTTCACCGAGGACGTCCGCCAGGAACTGGCGCGGCTCCCACTCGGCTCCGATGACGCGGCCCGGGCCGAGTTGGCGGCCCTGTTCCGCTTCGCCGGCAGCTTGACCGTGGCGGGCGGTCCGGCCGGGGCCCGGCGTCGCGTCGAGGTGACGACCGGGTCGGGGGCGGTCGCGCGCCGCGCCTTCGCTCTGTTGCAACGCTGCTATGGCCTGCGTCCCGAGTTGATGGTGCGGGCTCCCGGCGGCGTGCAGCGCCGTTCGACGTACGGCGTGCGGGTCGAGGTCGGTGCCGACCAGGTGGCGAGCGACCTGGGACTGCTCGACCCCGACGGCCGACCCCGCGACGGACTCCCGGCCGATCTCGGACGGGCGACCTCCCTCGCCTACCTGCGCGGCGCGCTGCTCGCTGCCGGGTCCATCTCGGACCCCGGCCGCGACCCACACCTCGAGATCGCCGCGCGCAGCAGCGAGACGGCGCGCGCGCTGGCCGGGTTGATCGGCCGCTGCGTCGACGGGACCGCACGGGCGTTGGACGAGGCGGGCGGTCGCGAGCGCCATCGCGTCGTGGTCAAGTCGGGCGCCACGATCGGCGACGTCCTGGCCGCGGTCGGCGCAACCGTCGCGTTCCTGCAGTGGGGGGACCGGCGGCTGCGGCGCCAACTGCGTGGCGACGCGAACCGCCTGGCCAATGCCGATGCCGCCAACCTGCGACGCACGATCGAGACGGCCGGGGTTCAGGTGCGCATGATCGAACAGGTCGTGGCGGCGGCCGGCTGGGACGCGCTCGACGACGACCTGCGTGTGGTCGCACTGGCCCGGTTGGCCAACCCGGCCGCGAGCCTGCAGGAGATCGGCGAACTGATCGACCCGCCGGTCGGCAAGTCCGCCGTCCACCGTCGACTGCGTAGGTTGGAGACACTGCACACCGAACTGCAAGGGGCGCACGACCCGTTCGATCGATGACGGGGTGCCCGGTCGGCTGCCGCACACCCGGTGGTAGGGTCGAGACTCCGAGGCTGTCTCCGTCACGGCCCAACTCCCGCCCGTGTCTCCACTCTCCCCAGGAGTCGAACCCAGATGTCCTTGCGTGTCGCAATCAACGGTTTCGGACGAATCGGTCGCAACTTCCTGCGTGCTGCCAAGCAGCAGGGCCTCGACCTCGACCTCGTCGCGGTCAACGACCTCACCGACACCGCCACCCTCGCCCTGCTGCTCAAGTACGACAGCGTCCACGGCCGCTACGACGGCACCGTCGAGACCGACGGTGACGACCTCGTGGTCGATGGTGACCGCATCAAGGTGCTCGCCGAGCGTGACCCGGCCAAGCTGCCCTGGAAGGACCTCGGCATCGACGTCGTCGTCGAGTCGACCGGGTTCTTCACCAAGCGCGAGGATGCCGCCCAGCACCTCGACGCGGGCGCGAAGAAGGTCATCATCTCGGCCCCGGCCAAGAACGAGGACGTCACGATCGTCCTCGGCGCCAACCAGGACGACTACGACCCGGCCAAGCACGATGTGATCTCGATGGCGTCGTGCACGACCAACTCCGTGGTACCGATGGCGAAGGTGCTCGACGACGAGTTCGGGATCGTGCAGGGCCTGATGACGACCGTGCACGCCTACACCGGCGACCAGAACCTCCACGACGCGCCGCACAAGGACCCGCGCCGGGCACGCGCCGCCGCTCTGTCGATCGTGCCGACCACCACGGGTGCGGCCAAGGCCGCCTCGCTCGCCCTGCCGCAGTTGGAGGGCAAGCTCGACGGACTCGCGCTGCGTGTGCCGATCCCGTCGGGCTCGATCACCGACATGGTGTTCGTGCTGTCCCGCGAGGTGACCGCCGACGAGATCAACGCCGCGATGAAGGCGGCGTCCGAGGGGCCGCTCAAGGGCATCCTGCAGTACAGCGAGGAGCCGCTCGTGTCGGTCGACATCGTCGGCAACCCGCACTCGTGCATCTTCGACGCGCCCAGCACCCTGGCCAACGGCACCCTGGTCAAGGTCATGGGCTGGTACGACAACGAGATGGGGTACTCGACCCGCCTGGCCGAGGCCGTCGTCTTCGTGGGCGACAAGCTGTAGGCGCCTGCCCCGGCATCACCTTCTCGCGGCCCGCGCTCGTCGTCGAGCGCGGGCCGGCTGACGCGAAAGGCTGCTCCGTGAGCTCCCTGCTGACCGGCGTACCGACGCTCACCGACCTCGACGCCAGCGGCAAGCGGGTGTTCGTGCGGGCGGACCTCAATGTTCCGTTGCGCGACGGCCGGGTCACCGACGACCTGCGCGTGCAGTCGTCGGTGCCGACCCTGCGTCACCAGCTCGACCAGGGCGCCCGCGTGGTCGTCGCCTCCCACCACGGACGGCCGAAGGGCGCACCGGATCCGGCCTACGCGATGGCACCGGTCGGTGCGCGCCTGCAGGAACTGCTCGGCACCGACGTGCTCGTCGCCAGCGACGTCGTGGGCGAGGACGCACGCGCCAAGGCCGACGCGCTGCAGCCGGGCCAGGTGCTACTGCTCGAGAACCTGCGTTTCGAGGCCGGCGAGACCGCCAACGACGATGCGTTCGCCGACGCGCTGGCCGCCTTCGCCGACGTCTACGTCGACGACGCGTTCGGGGCCGCCCACCGCGCCCACGCCTCGATCTCGGGTATCCCGGCCCGCATCCCGGGCTACGCCGGACTGCTGCTCGAGCGGGAACTCGAGGTCCTCGGAGGGCTGCTCCAAGACCCCGCACACCCCTACGTCGCCGTGCTCGGCGGCGCGAAGGTCAGCGACAAGTTGACCGTGCTCGAGAACCTGCTCCAGCGCGTCGATGCCATCGCCGTCGGTGGTGCGATGGCGTTCACCTTCCTGGTCGCCGACGGCCACGAGGTCGGGGCCTCCCGCGTCGAGACCGACCAGGTCGACACCGTGCGCGACCTCGTCGAGGCTGCTCGCGAGCGTGGGGTCGACGTCCTGTTGCCGCACGACGTGGTCGTCGCGCCCGAGTTCGACGAGCACGCGGCCGCGACCACGGTCCACGTCGAGGACATGCCGGCCGACCAGATGGGGCTCGACATCGGTCCCGCGACCGCGCACGCCTACGCCGAGGCGATCGGTGGCGCCGGCAGCGTGTTCTGGAACGGCCCCATGGGCGTGTTCGAGTGGGAGGCGTTCGCGGCCGGGACCCGCACGGTGGCGCAGGCCATCGCGTCCGCGAAGGGCTTCACGGTGGTCGGTGGCGGCGACTCCGCAGCGGCCATCCGCCAGTTCGGCCTCGACGACCAGGTCGACCACGTGTCGACCGGTGGCGGTGCCTCGCTGGAACTGCTCGAGGGCAAGGACCTCCCCGGGGTGGTCGCACTCCGGCGCGACTGATGGTCGGCGGCCCCGTGCACCGGCCGTTGACGGTGGTGAACTAGGGTCGCGAGCCCGAGCAACACGTCGACGACAAGGCAACCAGCGTGACCGACCGGGTACCCGTCATCGCCGGCAACTGGAAGATGCACCGCGACCACCTCGAGGCGATCCAGCTGGTGCAGAAGCTGGCCTACCACCTC
>JBBDSX010000037.1:0-11118 GCA_040904725.1 Egicoccus sp. | reverse complement strand
TTCTTCTCGCCATCTCCAGCCTGGCAGCCCTTGCGCTGTCGGCTGGTGCCAACGTCAGCTGGTTCCGCTGATCCCTGGCCTCCCCCGTCCACCGCTTGCTCCACATCGCCGAGGAGTGCCTCCTTGACGGCCTCGCGCCGCCTCGCCACTTTCGTCGCCGTAACGGCTCTGGCCGGTTTGGTGGCGTTGCTGTGGGCACTTCCGCGCGTCAGCCTCCTGGCCATCCTCATCGCGTCGCTGGCGGTGCTTCTGAGCGAGATGTTCGCGGCGCGCGTCCGCGAGAATGTGCACGCGACCCTGACCAACGTGGTGATGTTGGTGATCATTATGGTCGGCGGTCCTGCGGTTGCCGTCGCATCGGTTCTCGGAACTCTGCCGGTGTTCATCAGGCGGGCTGGCAACGAGATGGCCGTTCGCGTGGGCTTCAACTTCGGTCAGTTCGCACTCACGGCTCTTCTGAGCGGGTTTGCATTCCAAGCGTTCTCGCACATGTTGGACGCGCGGTTCGTGACGCCGGCCTATCTGCTTGCCGTGGTAGCGGCGTCGATCACGCACAGCGTGATCAATCACACACTGGTCGGTGCAGTCGTAGCGTTGTCCAGCACCGAGCGGTTTTGGGGCGCCTTCCGCTCGATCGGTGCGTCGCTGCTCATGCAGGTGCCCTACGTCGGCATCGCCCTGCTCGCCGTGGTCATCCTCCGGACTGCGACGCCGTGGGCGTTGCTGTTCATGGCGGTGCCGACCCTGATCGCTCGACACGGACTGCTCGCCGTCCAGCGACTCGATGAGTCCTACGACCGGCTGGTCCGTGGCTTCGTCAAGGCGATCGAGATCAAGGACCTCTACACCCGCGGCCACTCGGAACGCGTCGCGGAGTTGTCCGTGCACGTCGCCGAGGAGCTCGGCGTGCCCTACGACCAACGGCGACTCACGCGCTACGCCGCCCTGCTCCACGACGTGGGCAAGGTCGGCGTTCCGCTGTGCATCATCAACAAGCCGGGTCCGCTCGACGACGACGAGTTCGGGCAGATGAAGCTGCACCCGAGCATCGGTGCGCAGATCCTGCGCGACATCGACTTCCTCGAACCGGCCATCGACATCGTGCGGTTCCACCACGAACGCCTCGACGGTGGCGGCTACCCGCACGGCATCGAGAAGGACGGACTGTCCGACATCGTGCGCATCGTCACGGCCGTCGACGCCTTCGACGCCATGACGTCGACGCGCTCGTACCGCCGTGCCCTGGAGGTCGACACGGCCATCGAGGAACTGCGCCGGTGCGTGGACTCCCAGTTCGACCCCCGGATGGTCGAGGCACTGGCCCGGGTCGTCGAGCGGATCGAGTGGCAGCCGACCACCGAGTTCGCCAGCACCGTTCACCTGCACGGGCAAGAGATCCCGATGGGCACGGCCGAGGACCGTCTGGCCGGCGGGGGCATGACGTGAGTGGCCGCGATCGGCGTGCCCTGCAGGTCCTGGCCGTCGTCCTGACCGTGGCGATCGGCTCGTTGTGGTGGCTGCTTCCCGGCCCCGAGCCGCGAACCGGACTGCTGACCGTGGTGTTGTTCGCGTCGGCGACCGCCATCGCCGAACTGCACCCGATCCGCCACCGCCTCGGCGACCCGATCCCGGCGTCGATCGCGGTCGTCGGGGCCGCCGCCATCCTGGGTATGTCGCCCGTCGCCGTCGCCATCGTCGCCGGCCTCGGCTGGGGGGCCGCCCGGGCGGTCGACCGCAACCTGCACCAGCCGCACGGCATCCTCATCCGCGCCGCTGCGGGGTGGGCGCTCAGCGGGGTGGCGACGCTCGGTGCCTGGGCCCTGCCGCTGCACTTCAGCGGCCGGGCGACCGAGGGGTTGCCGGCCGCGGAACTTCGGATTGGCGCCGCGATCGCCGTCTCGCTGGCGATCATCGTGGGCATCCCCGCCGTCTGGGCCGTCGGACGACTCCGTGGCCGCTGGCGGTTCGTGACCAGGCGGGTCAGCGAGGCGATTCTCTCGACCTGGTTGATCAGCCTCGCGATCACCTCGACGGCGGTGCTCGGCGCGCTCGTCCACCCGGTGCTCGACCACTGGACGCTGCCGACGATGCTGCTGCCGCTGCTGGCCGCCAGGATCGGTCTCGACCGCTACGCAGTCGCCTCGCGCGCCTACGACCAGACCATCCGCGCCATGTCCCGCCTCCCCGAGCACCTCGGCAGCGTGACCGCCGACCACGGCGTCCGCGTGGCCGACCTCGCCCACGAGGTCGGTCTCGAACTCGGCCTGGACGCGGGCACGCTCAGCGACCTCGAGCACGCCGCCCACCTGCACGAACTCGGGCGCGTCGCCATCGAGCGCGACGCCGGCCAGGTGGGCGGACGGCGTGCCCTTGCAGAGGCGGGCGCCACGGTCGTCGCCGAGGCCACGGCGTCGCTGGATCGTGCGGCCCGCATCATCGCCGCCCACGGCGAGCCGACCCTGGCGCACCCGCCGGACATCCGGGTCCCGGCGCGGATCATCGCCGCCTGCTGCGAGGCGGACCGCTACGGCGCCGACCTGCGTCGCGCCGGGCAGCGCGACGAACTGGTGGTCCGACTGGTCCGCGAGGTCGGTGACCTCGAGGTGGTCGGGGCGCTGGCACGCGTCATGGACCGCCGCGTCTTCACCGCCTGACCCTCGCGGACCCCGCCAGGCTCAGTGCGGGTCCGGTTGGTCCGCGACCTCGGCGGCCGGCAGGGGCCAGGTCATGAGCCGATGGGTCAGCGGGATCAGTCCGATCGCGAGCAGGATGTCGCCGACGGAGATGATCGAGCGCAGGGGCGGGACCGGGATGACATCGGCGAGCCACGGCAGCCGCGTCGACCCGTCGAGCAGGACGTGCTTGCCGGGCGGCACCTCGACCTCGCCGATCCCGAGCGCGGCGATCGCGTCGGGTGACACGGGCATCGCCCCGTTGGCCGCCATCACCAGCGCGTTGGCGGCCAGGCCGACGGCGACGAGGATCAGGCCCGGCAGGTGCCGGTTCACCACGACCCAGGCCACGACGAACAGTTGGCTCACCAGCAGCAGCACGTAGGTCCCGGCGTCGGGGCCGAGCCAGCCTCGGGCGGCGGCCAGGTCGACCCCGACCTGCATCACGACGCCGATGGCGAGCAGCCAGCCGTGGTGGAGCGGAGCAGCGGCGAAGTTGCCCAGGCGACCACCGCGGGCGTAGGAGACGGCCACGGCGAGCAGTACGACGATGACGACGAACGGCATGGAGAGCCCCGGGCGCGGATCGTGCCATGGTGCCATGCGCGATCCGGTCCGCCCGTGAGGTGTCGGCGCGGGTAGGCTCGCCGGCATGAGCGAGCAATCGAAACGTGGATCCCAGGGCGGCGGCCGTGACGGCCGCCGCAGTGGTGGCGGTGGCGGCCGCAGCGGCGGCGGCGGTCGCAGCGGCGGGGGCCAACAGCGTCAGGGCAGCGGCTCGGGGCAACGACGTGGCGGACGGCCACCGGCCACCGAGAGCGACAAGGTGAAAGAGCTCGCCGGCCCGCTCGAGCGCGTGCTCAAGCGCCTCCCCGAGACCCAGCGTCGCGTCCTCGAGTTGCGCATGGGACTCACGGACGGTCACCCGCACGACCTCGCCGACACGGCCCGTGAGCTCGGCCTGTCGATGAGTGAGGCTCGCGACATCGAGAAGCGGGCGTTCGAACACATCCGCGAGGCCGTCCCGCTGCAGCAGCTGCAGCGGTTCCTGCCCAAGTAGCGCTCGGTGTCCTCTCTCCAGGACCTGGTCGAGGAGTACGGCGGGCTGTTCGGGGCCGCCGTCGACACGCTGCAGGCGATCGTGTCCGACTGGCAGATCCTTGCCGACCTGTCCTTCGCCGACCTGCTGATGTTCTGTCGTGACCCCGCCACCGGCGACCTCACGGTGGTCGCGCAGATGCGGCCGTACACGGCGCAGACGATCTACTACGACGATCTCGTCGGCACCGTCTACAGCTCCAGGGACCGCGTGGCCGTGCAGCGCGCCTTCGACGAGGGCCACATCGTCCGGGATGGCGAACCGGACTGGTCGACGGGCGTACCGGTGCGCGAGGAGGCGATCCCCGTGCCCTACGAGGGCGAGGTGATCGCGGTCGTCACGCGCGAGGCGAACCTGTCGATGGTGCGGGCGCCGTCGCAGCTCGAGCTGACCTACCTGCAGGTCGCCAACGAGCTGTCGAACATGCTCGCCGAGGGCTCGTTCCCGTTCCCGGGCGAGGACCCGGAACGCGAACTCGCGCCGCGGGTGGGTGACGGGTTGCTGCGCGTCGATCCGAGCGGGACCGTCGTGTACGCCTCGCCGAACGCGATCAGCGCCTACCGGCGGCTCGGCGTGGTCGACAACATCCTCGCCCGCAACCTCGCCGACTTCGACCTCGACGACGAGGCGGTACTCGAAGCGCTCGCCGACGGTGAGCCGCTCGAGTCCGAGGTCGAGGCGCGCGGTGCGGTCGTGCTGCGCCGGCTGCTGCCGCTCACGCGCGACCACCACGTGCTCGGCGGACTGATGCTGGTGCGCGAGGTCACCGAGTTGCGTCGCCACGAGCGACTGCTGCTCTACAAGGACGCGACGATCCGCGAGATCCACCACCGGGTCAAGAACAACCTGCAGACCGTCGCGTCCCTGCTGCGCCTGCAATCGAGGCGGTTGACCTCCGAGGAAGCGCGCGAGGCTCTCAACGAGAGCGTGCGCCGCATCTCGTCGATCGCCCTGGTCCACGAGACGCTGTCGCAGGACTCACGGCAGCGGGTCAGCTTCGACAAGGTCGCCCAGCGCCTCATCGAGATGCTCTCGACCGGCCTGACCGACCCGGAGCGGCCCGTGAGGATGCTGCTCGAGGGCACCGCCGGCGAGCTACCCGCCGAGGTCGCGACCCCGCTGGCGCTGGTGCTCTCGGAGTTGCTGCAGAACGCGGTCGAGCACGCCTATCCCGACTCCGGTGGTGACATCGTCGTCGACCTCGAACGTCGCTCGGCCAGCCTGCACCTCGTCGTCCGTGACGACGGTGTCGGCGTCCCCGACGGCTGGACGCTCGAGGCGGGCTCGAACCTCGGCCTGCGCATCGCCTCGACCCTGGTCGAGTCCGAGCTCGGTGGCACGCTCGAGGTGTGTGCCCGCTCCGACGCGCCCGGCACGATGTGCGAGCTACTGCTGCCCCTGCCCCGCTGAATCGGACAGCGACGGATCCTCGGCCTGCGAGCCGCTCACGACCTCGACCGCGAGGTACACGGCCAGGACCGCGAGGATGACCACCAGCGCGATCGTCATGGCCGCGCGCCCGCGGCGGGGTGGCGCCGGCTCGACCGGCAGATCGAGCCCCGGCACGAAACGTTCGACGACCCCGTCCGGGGAGCCGTGCAACGCTGGCTCACGTCCGGGCGGGGTCGTCAGGTAGGTCCGGGTCGGCATATGGGGGGTGCGGACCGAGGTCAGCTCGCCATCCGACGGCGACGCTGACGGGCGCGCTTGAGCGTGCGACGCTCGTCCTCGGTCAGGCCGCCCCAGATGCCGGCGTCCTGGTTGGTGGCCAGCGCCATCTCGAGGCACTGTTCACGCACGTCACAGCGGGCACAGACCCGCTTCGCCGCATCGGCCTGTTCGACCGCAGGACCGGTCGTCCCGATGGGGAAGAACAGTTCGGGGTCCTCGTCGATGCACGCGGCGCTGCTCCGCCAGTCCATGGGTCGCTCTCCCTATCGGCGCGTTCGCCAGGCGGTCCCCGGGCATGCCTCGGGGCCAGGCGACGCGAAAAAACGTCGGTGGGGTGGGGGGGTGATGCCGGGCGAGAACGTCTCTGGTGCCGCGGCCGCCAGGCACCGGCACCGCTTGTGAACGATTTCTCGAACCCGGAAACGGGACCGTAACCATTTCGCGATACAAGTCAAGGGTTGACGTAAAGGAGTGCTTGCAACTGCGTGCAGTCGAGCGGTCGACGCACAAGGTCGGACCCGAACGTGCGCACCGTTGCGCCGACCCCGACGTCGACGTCAGGTCGGGTCAGGCCAGCACGCGCAGGGCGCCGGGCACGGCCGTGAAGGTCACCGACTGGTGCTCGCCCGAGTAGTCGCCGTCCACCATCAGCGGTTGCGGTTGCGGCGCAGACAGGGTGAACGACGGCAGGTCGTGGTGGTAGTCGACGTCTTTGCCGTTGACGTGGGAACCGTCACGGAACGCCCGGCCAACCACCTTGAGCAGGGTCGCGGTCGACATCTGGCGTAGCCCCAGCAGGTCGAGGCCGAGGTCGAACGACGCCCGCGGGTGCACGTGCATCGCACGCTCCCCGAGGTAGGTGTAGGGGTCGGTGTTGGCGACCATGGCGACCAGGTACGGCCCGGCGGCGCTGCCGTCCGCCAGGTGGGCGGTCACCGACGGGGCTTCTCGTCCCTCGCCGACGGCCCATTCGCGGGTCGACGACGCCAGGAACGCGGCCTGCCGGAACCAGCGCTTCATCTGGGCGTGCTGTTCGACGTGGCGAACCACGGCGGCGTCGAACCCGAAGCCGGCGTTGAACCCGAAGTAGCGCTCGCCGGCCCGGCCGAGCGTGATCCGCCGGGTGCGGTCGTCGCGGAGATGGTCGAGCAGCACGGACGTGGCCGCCACGGCGTCGTTGGGCAGCCCGAGGGCGCGGGCCAGCACGTTCGCGCCGCCACCCGGGATGATGCCGAGTCGCACGTCGGTCCCGGCCAGCGCCTGCAGCACCTCGTTCGCGGTGCCGTCCCCACCCAGGGCGAACACCGCGTCGACCCCCTCGTGCACGGCGCCGGCGACGATGTGGGTGGCGTGACCACGTTGCTTGGTGGCCTGCACGTCGAGGTCGACCGCGGAGGCCAGCGCGGCGGCGATCACGTCACGGACCCGGTCGTCGGTGGTCGTGGCGTTGGGGTTGAACAGCAGCAGCGCGCGCAGGATCGGTGCTTTCCGGACGGGATCGATCGGGCCGCGACGGAGCCGCGGACGCCGGCCGAGCCTAGCCCCCGACCGTCGACACCCGGTCGCCGAAGAGGACCGGTTCGACGTCCTCGAGGGCCGTGGTCAGGGTCTGGGCGAACATCGCTGCCGGCAGGGTGCCACCGGTCACCTCGTCGATGCCGGCGACGTCCCGCAGCGGGATGCGTCCCTCGGCGTGGCCGACCCAGACCGCTGCCGCCAACGTCGGGGTGTAGCCGGCGAACCAGGCGTCGGCATGGTCGGACGTGGTGCCGGTCTTGCCCGCGACCTGCCAGCCCTCGACGCGGGCGGCCAGGCCGGTGCCCTGCTCGACCACCCCCTGCAGCACGCCGGTGGTCAGGGCCGCGACCTGCGGGGCGAGGACCGGCCGTGACGCGGCATCGGGCCGCCAGACGACGCGGTCGTCGCGGTCGGTGATCAGCCGGATCGGTGTCGTCGTCACGTACCTGCCGCCGTTGGCGAGGGTGCCGTACGCCGCGGCCAGGTCCAGCGGGGTCACGGCGACACCGCCACCGCCGAGCGCGATCTGCGGGTCGTCGGCGGGCAGCCGCGAGCGCACGCCCATCGCGGTGGCCGTGCCGGCGATCCGGTCCGCCCCGACCTCGACGCCGAGCCGGGCGTAGGCGGCGTTCACCGACGCCCGCGTGGCGCCGGCCAGCGTGACCCCCTCGTAGCTGTGGCGGTCGTAGTTGCGGACCTCCCAGCCACCGTGCGAGGTCTGGACGAGGCCCTGGCGGCCGTCGACGAGGTCCTCGGGGCGCCAGCCGTCGGCGAGCGCGGTCGCCAGCACGAAGGTCTTGAAGGTCGATCCGGGCTGGCGTCGGGCCTGCGTCGGCAGGTCGAACTGCAACTCGTCGTAGTCGCGGTTGCCGACGGCGGCGAGCACATGGCCAGTGGACGGCTCGACGACCGCGATCGCGGCCTCCGGGTCCCCGTCGTCGGCGAGGGTGGTGGTCAGTGTCGTGCGTGCTGCGTGCTGCAGTCGTGGATCGAGCGTGGTGTGGATGCGCAGTCCGCCGGCGTCGAGGCGGGCGGCCCGCTCGGCCTCGGTCCGGCCGAAGCTCGGATCTGCAAGCAGGGTGCGCACGACGAGGTCGACGAAGTGGGGTTCCTGCGCGGCGGGTGACGGACCGCGGCCGACCACGGACACGGGTGTCGAGATGGCCGCGTTGCGTTGGGATGGGGCGATGTGGCCGTCCTGGGTCATGCGACGCAGCACGTCGTCGCGGCGGCTGCGCGCCGCGTCCGGGGCCCGCGTCGGCGCCAGTGACTCGGGAGCGCGGATGATCGCGGCGAGCAGCGCCGACTGGGCCAGGTCGAGGTCGGCGGGCTCGCGCCGGAAGTAGGTCCAGGCAGCGGCCGCGATACCCGTGGCCCCCTCGCCGAAGTAGGTGCTGTTGAGGTAGTCCTCGAGGATGGCGGCCTTGGAACGCCGACGCTCGAGTTCGCGCGCGTACACGGCCTCCTGCAACTTGGTCGCCGCCGTGCGGTCCGCCTCGGGCATCGACTGCAGCTTGACCAGTTGCTGGGTGATGGTCGATCCACCCTGCTGCGCGTGGCCGACTTCGAGGTTGGCCAGTGCCGCGCGCACGATGGCGCGTGCGTCGATGCCGCGATGGCTGTTGAAGCGACGGTCCTCGGCGGTCAGGACGGCGTCGACGAGGTGCGATGGCAACTCGTGCAGGCGTGCGGGTTCGTGGGCGGCCGCCTGCAACACGGCGAGTTGGTCACCGGCGGCGTCGAAGACGATCGACTTCGCCGGGAGCGTGGCGGCGACAGCGGTCAGGCCGTCGGCGGTCGGCAGTTCCAGGGTGACCACCGGCCCGCAGGCGGCCGAGGACAGCGCGAGCAGGGCCAGGGCCGCGCCCCGCCGCCGGATGCCTGCGTTCACCACTGCTGTCCACCGCGTTCGTCACCGGTACATCGGCCGTAGCCGCGGTTGACTAGAGCGTCGGGTTCAGACGGTCAGCTGAGCGCGCGGTCGAGGTCGGCGAGCAGGTCGTCGGCGGACTCGATACCGACCGAGATGCGCAGCAGGTCGTCGGGGACCTCGAGGTCGGTGCCGGCGACCGAGGCGTGGGTCATGATGCCGGGGTGCTCGATCAGGCTCTCAACGCCACCGAGCGACTCGGCGAGGAAGAACAACTCGGTGCGTTCGGCCACGCGTCGCGCGGCGTCGGCGCCGCCGACGACCCGGAACGAGATCATGCCGCCGAAGGCCGTCATCTGGCGGGCCGCGATGTCGTGGCCCGGGTGATCGACCAGGCCGGGGTAGTAGACCTGCTCGACGGTGTCGTGGCCGGCGAGGTAGGCGGCGATCCGGGTCGCGTTCTCGCAGTGGCGGTCCATCCGCACGCCGAGGGTCTTGACCCCTCGCAGGGTCAGCCACGAGTCGAACGGGCCGGGCACCGCGCCGACGGCGTTCTGCAGGAACGCGAGGTCGGCGGCGGTCTGGGCGTCGGTGCACACCGCGCCGCCGACCACGTCGGAGTGGCCGCCGATGTACTTCGTGGTCGAGTGGACGACGAGGTCGGCACCGAACTCGGTGGGACGCTGCAGGTAGGGGGTCGCGAAGGTGTTGTCGGCGACCAGCCACGCGTCGCGGTCGTGTGCCACCTCGGCGAGGGCGGCGAGGTCGAGCACCTTGAGCAACGGGTTCGACGGCGTCTCGGCCCACACGTAGCGCGTCGTCGGCCGGAACGCGGCGGCGACCGCGTCGAGATCGGTCAGGTCGACCGCGGACACCTCGATGCCGTAGCGCTTGTGGACCTTGTCGATCAGGCGCCAGGTGCCGCCGTAGACGTCGTTGGCCATGATCACGTGGTCGCCGGGGGAGAGCAGGCGCAGGATGGCGTCCTCGGCGGCCATGCCGGAGGCGAAGCAGACGGCCTGTTCGGTGCCCTCGAGGCTGGCCAGGCACTGCTGCAGGGCCGTGCGGGTCGGGTTGCCGGTGCGGGCGTACTCGTAGCCGGAGTGCTCGCCGACGCCCTGCTGGGCGAAGGTCGAGGTCTGGTAGATCGGCACGACCACGGCGCCGGTGCGCGGATCGGGGTCCTGGCCGACGTGGATGGCGCGGGTCTCGAACTGCATGCGAGGCGGCCTTTCAGCGGGCGGCGAGGAAGGTGAGCAGGTCGGCCTTGGTGAGCACGCCGACGGCGCGGCCGGCGTCGAGCACCATGATGGCGGGGGCGCCGGTGGCGAGCCCGGCCAGGACGTGGTCGAGCGGCTCGTCGGCCGACGCGGTGGCCAGGGGCGGCTGCAGGACCTGGAACACCGGCTTCGTCATCACCTCGGGGTCGCGCAGGGCCGCGTCGAGCAGGGCGTTCTCGCGGACCGAACCGAGGATGTCGTCGGTGCCGGCGCCGTCGTGCACGCCGTCGCGGAACACCGGCATCTGCGACACGCCGTACTCCTTGAGGAGCGCGATCGCCTGCGACACCAATTCGTCGGGGTGCAGGTGCACCATCGGCGGCAGGTCCGCACCCTTGGCGCGCAGGACGTCGCCGACGGTGCCGGTGCCGGAGGCGTGTTCGACGAAGCCGTGCTCGGCGAGCCAGCGCTCGTCGTAGAACTTCGACAGGTAGCCACGACCCGAGTCGGGCAGCAGTACCACGATGGTGGCGTCCTCGGGCTGGTCCTTGGCGTATTCGAGGGCGGCGTACAGGGCCGTGCCGCCCGACCCGCCGACGAGGATCCCCTCCTCGCGGGCGCAGCGCCGGGCGGTCAGGAACGAGTCGCGGTCGCTGACGCGGTACCAGTGGTCGACGATCCGCTTGTCGAAGGTCTCGGGCCAGAAGTCCTCGCCGATGCCCTCGACGAGATAGGTGTGGATCTCGTCGCCGGAGTACAGCGACCCCTCGGGGTCGGCGCCCACGATCTGGACGCCGGGCTTTCTGTCCTTGAGGTAGCGGCCGACGCCGGTGGCGGTGCCGCCGGTACCGACGCCGCAGACGAAGGCGTCGATCAGGCCGTTGGTCTGCCGCCACAGTTCCGGGCCGGTCGAGAGCATGTGGGTCTGCGGGTTGGCCTGGTTGAAGTACTGGTTCGGCTTGAACGCGTTGGGCTGCGCGGCCAGGCGGTCCGACACCGAGTAGTAGGAGCGAGGGTCCTCGGGTTCGACCGAGGTCGGGCACACCACGACCTCGGCGCCGTAGGCGC
>JBBDSX010000036.1:0-11131 GCA_040904725.1 Egicoccus sp. | reverse complement strand
AGTCGTTGGGGTCCACCAGCACCCGCCAGCCGTCGGCCGGTGGTACCTCCTCGCCCACCCCCCCGGGCGCGCACCACAGCACGTCCTGGTCCTGCAGGCCGTCGTTGCGCATCTGGAACCAGGTGCTGCCGCGACGCCACGGCGCCCCGCGTCGGGGGTGGTCCCACAGGGCGGCCAGCCGCTCGCGCAGCGCCGTGCGTGCGGGCAGGGCGGCGAGGTGGTCGAAGGTCACCGCGTTCTGCGCGGCGACCCAGGCCGCGACCTCGTCGGAGGAGGACGCCTCGAGCCACCGGTAGGGATCGGCGACGGCATGGCCGTGCAGGTCCTCGACGAGGTCGTCGCGGCGCGTGTCTGGCAGGCGGGGACTCGGCACGGGCGGGGCTTTCGGGTCGTCGGTCGTGGGTGTCGACGCTAGCCAGCCGCCACCGTCGCCGGTCGGGTCGCCCACGTGGACGCCGGTCGGTTCGGCCACGAGCGCAACGACCCGCCGGTCCGTACGCTTGTCCGATGGTGTCGTGGCGTGGGGCCGCGACCACGCCGAGGAGCGAATCGCCGGTGCGCAAGGGCCGGATCGACTACCGCATGCAGCGTCGGTCGCTGCTGCGCGATGTCGCCGCGGGCACGCGGTCGCGCGAGGACGTGTGCGACGCGCATCCCGATCTCCTGCGCGCCGGCGCACACATCGGCACGCCCGTCGACACCGCCTGCCCGGTCTGTGGGGAGCGCGAACTGCGTCACGTCGACTACGTCTTCGACGGTCGGACCCCGAAGTCGCAGGGCGGCCGCGCCGTACCCCGCGAGGCGCTCGGCCGCCAGCAGGAGCGCTACGGCGATCTCAACGTCTACACCGTCGAGGTGTGCGTGGCGTGCCACTGGCACCACCTCGTCGAGTCGTTCCTGCTCCTCGCCCGCGACCCCGACTCCGCCACCTCCTGACGAGGATCCGCCGCGGGGTCACTTGGGGCTGAACAGGCCCACCACGAGCAGGGCGACGCCGGCCAGGGCGACAGCGGTCGAGTCGAACACGTACCAGCCGCTGATCGCCAGGATCGCACCGGCGGTCAGCAGGGCCGGCCCGGCGATCCGCGAGGCGTCCTGCGCCTCCTCCTCCTCGACGCCCGGATCGACGACCAGGCGGCCGGCCCGGTCGACGTAGCCGCCGCGCGGCGGGTCGAACCAGCCTGGTGCGGTCCCGCCCGACGCCAGCACCTCGATCACCTCGTCCTCGGGCAGCGCCGTCACGAGGTCGCCCCAACGCAGGGCGAGTTCCGAGCGCACCTCGTCGCGCCACGCGGGGTCGATCAGCACCTGCGTCCCGCCGCCGTCGGTCGCCGGCTGGACCTCGTGCGTGATGTCGCGGTCGGCCAGCAGGCCGGCCACCACCATGGCCATGCGTTGGTGGAAGGCCCCCAGGCGTGCGAGTGGTGCGACCTCGACCGGCGCGGGCACGTCCGGGTCAGCGACCAGGTCGAGGCCACAGTCGGCGCACCGAACCACGTCGGGTTCGTACTCGGCCTGGCAGCGGGGACAGTGCATCGATGCAAGGCTACGGCCTGCCCGTCATGTGAGGAGACACCGATGACCGAGCGGATCTACAGCACCCGACAGTACGAGCAGCGCACCGATGCGAGCGTGGTCGACGTCGATCGCGACGACCGCCGCGTCCTGCTCGACCGCACCGTGTTCTACCCGGGCGGCGGCGGGCAGCCGCACGACGTCGGCACGCTGCGGATCGGCGACGACCGGCTCGAGGTGGTGCGTGTCACGGCCGACGATCGTGGCGTGTGGCACTGGCTCGCGGAAGGCGCGTCGCTGCCCCGCGCGGGACAGGATCTCGACGCGGTCGTCGACTGGGACCGCCGCTATCGCCTGATGCGCACGCACACGGCGATGCACGCGTTGTGCGGCGTGGTCTGGGACCGGTTCCAGAGTCCGGTCACCGGCGGGAACATGGAACCGGGTGTGGGTCGCCTCGACTTCGAACTGCCCGACTGGGACCCCGAGGACCGGACATCGCTCGAGGAGGAACTCAACGAGCAGTTGGCCGCCGCCCGACCGGTCGAGGTGTCGTTCCTGCCCCGCGACGAGGCCGACGAGGACCCGTCGCTGATCCGCACCAAGGTCAGCCTGCTGCCCCCGACGCTGCGCGAGGTACGGGTGATCGACATCGTCGGCCTCGACCGGCAGGCCGACGGTGGCACCCACGTGGCCGACACCACCGAGGTCGGACGTGTGACGGTCGTCAAGGTCGAGTCGAAGGGCAAGGGCTTCCGCCGCATCCGGCTGGCGCTCGAGGGCACCGACGCCTGACGCGTCCCGGCCCTACTCCTCCTCGTCGGCCCCGGGTGGTGGATCGAGGTCGGGCAGGGCGAACCGCCGTGGGGGGATGTCGCCGGCGACCACGGTCGGGACGCCGCAGTCGGGGCAGGTCGACTGCCACGGCGGGGTCTCGCGGCGGCACTCGGGACAGGTGCGCACGTCCAGGTCGAGGCTCAGGCCGGGCGCACCGGGCAGGGCCTCGTCGTCATCGTCGTTCTGTTTCGGGTCGAGAAAGGGCATCGGGTGACCTCAACTCGTCGCGGGTCGGCGGGTCAGCGCAGCACGCGGCGCAGCACCAGCACCTCGTCGGCGTAGCCGTCAGGGCTGCGGTCGGCGACCCACTCGACGTCGGTGTGCGGGCAGCGGTGGACCTGGCGGCCCATACCGTCGGTCCGGTCGGCGTCGAGGTGCCCCTTGAGGTAGTCCTGCGCCACCGGCCCGCTGAGCACGTTGAGCACGTCGCAACGACACGTCTCCATCCAGCGGCTCCTTGTCGTGCGGCGATCCGACGTGACCGTCGGCCGCATCGCCGCCACGGTACTGGCAGCGGGTAGCGTCGCGTTCGTATCGAGATGCGAGGACGACGTGAACGAGCCGGCCCGGTGGTATCACCTGCAGGGGCAGGACCAGCACGGACCGCTGGACCTTCAGACCATGCGTCGTCTCGTCATGCACGGCACGATCCGGCCGGACACCTACGTGTGGGCCGACGGGATGCCGGACTGGCTCCCGGCCCGCGAGGTCCCGGCCGTGACCCCGCCCGCCGATGTCCGCGAACACCTCGAACACTGGGGCGGGTCGGGTGGGCCCCGGGGGGAAGACCGGTCGGGTGGGCCCCGGGAGGAAGACCGGTCGGGTGGGCCCCGGGAGGAAGACCGGTCGGGTGGGCCCCGGGAGGATGGCTGAGCGGCAGCAGCGGCGTGCGGGACGGTAGTTTCGCCGCATGAGCGAACAGACCGCACAACCAGCCACCGGCGTCGACGCCAACCCGATCGACGTGCTGCGCGCACGCGGCTTCGTCCAGGACGTCACCGACGAGGCCGGCCTGCGTGACCTCTTCGACGCCGGGCCGGTGACCTACTACGTCGGCTTCGACCCGACCGCCTCGTCGCTGCACGCCGGCAACCTCGTCGGGATGATGGCCATGGCGTGGCTGCAGCGGCTCGGCCACCGCCCGATCGCGCTGGCCGGCGGTGCGACCGGGCGTATCGGTGATCCGTCGGGCCGCGACACCGAGCGCGAAATGCTCGACGAGGCGGTGCTGCAGGCCAACCTCGACGCGATCCGCCGCCAACTCGGCCAGGTCGTCGACCTCACCGAGGGGCGCGGCATCCTCGTCGACAACCACGACTGGACCAAACCCCTCGGCTTCCTCGAGTTCCTGCGCGACGTCGGCAAGCACGTCTCGGTCAACGCGATGATCGCGCGTGAATCGGTCAAGCGACGCCTCGAGTCGCGCGAGCAGGGCCTGTCGTTCACCGAGTTCAGCTACCAGTTGCTGCAGGCCAACGACTACGCGCACCTGTACGCGACCCACGGCTGTCGCCTGCAGGGCGGCGGGTCCGACCAGTGGGGCAACATCACCGCCGGCATCGACCTGACCCGGCGGGTCCACGGCGAGCAGGTCTACGGCCTGACCTGGCCGCTGCTGACCACCGCGGACGGCGCCAAGTTCGGCAAATCGGCCGGCAACGCGGTGTGGCTCGACCCGGAGCTCACCTCGCCCTACGCCTACTACCAGTACTGGCTGAACGCCGCGGACGCGGACGTGGTCCGCTTCCTCAAGTTGTTCACGTTCCTCGACCTCGGCGAGATCGCCGAACTCGAGCAGCGGCACGCGGCCGACCCGGCCGCCCGCGAGGCGCACCGGGTGCTCGCCCGCGAGGCCACCCGGGTCATCCACGGTGATGCGGGCGTCGAGGCGGCCGAGCGCGCGACCGGCGTACTGTTCGGCGATCAGCCGTTCGGTGGCCTCGACGACGCCACCCTGAGCGCCGCCTTCGAGGAAGCCCCATCGGTGGTGCTCACGCGTACCCGGCTGGAGGAGGGCCTGGGCGTGCTCGAGTTGCTGACCGAGGTCGGCGCGTCGAAGTCCAACGGCGAGGCGCGCCGCCTGGTCCAGCAGGGCGGCGTGCGCGTCAACAACGTGGTGGTGGACGACGCGGCGCTGCAGGTCGGCCCCGAGCACCTCGCCAGCGACCGCACCGTGGTGATCCGTGTCGGCAAGAAGCGCTACTACCTCGCCCGGTTCCACTGACCGTCGCTCGTCCGCGAGCGCAGGACCGACCATGGAACGCACCGTCCTGCGCGGCCTGGCGGTCTTCCGCTGGGCCGCGTTGGTGTGGATGGGGGTCGTGCTGGTGCTCGCACGGGGCGGGCTCCAGCGGCCCGTGATCGCGGTGGCCCTCGTGTCGCTGGCCTTCGGGGTCACCGCGTGGACGTCGGTGTTGCTGCGCCGCGACCATGCAAGGTTGTGCCGGCCTCGGGCCGTCGGCGCCGAGGTCGCCGTGGCGATGGCGCTGCAACTCGCGGACGGGTTCGTCTACCGGCAGCCCCACGTGTTCACCGGTGCACAGCCGTTGGGGGTGGCGTGGCCGATCGCGGGCGTGCTCGCCTCGGGGATCGCGTTCGGGCCGCTGGTCGGAGCGGCGACCGGTGTCGTGATCGGTGTCGGCCGCGCGGTGTCCTCGTTCGCGTATGCGCCGGTGCCGACCACCGACGTGGTCCTGCTCGGCCTCGAGCCCGTGCAGTTGCTGTCGCTGGTCACCACGACGGTCATGTACGCCCTGGCCGGTGGCGCCGGCGGCCATGCCATGCGCCTGATCCGTCGCGGCGAGCAGCGGATCGCCGCCGCCGAACGGGACCTCGCCGATGCACGCGCCCGTGAGGGGGTCGCCCGGCGCCTCCACGACGGCGTCCTGCAGACACTGGCGCTGGTGCAACGCCGCAGTGACGACCCGCAGCTCGCGGACCTCGCACAGGAGCAGGACCGCGACCTGCGCCGGTTCCTGTTCGGTCGCACGGTCGTCGCCGAGGTACGCGGCGCGACCCTGGCGGAGAACCTGCGCGAGATGGCGGACCGTCACGAACGAACCTTCACAGCCCGGGTCGAGGTGCTCGTGCCGGACGACCTGCCGACGCTGGCGGACCCGATCGAGTCGGCGCTGCTCGGAGCCGTGGGCGAGGCGCTCAACAACGTCGGCAAACACGCCGGCGCGTCACGCGTGGTCGTCTATCTCGAACCCGACGAGGACCGCGTGTTCTGTTCGGTGCGCGACGACGGGGTCGGCTTCGATCCGGACGTAGTGGACGAGGGCATCGGGCTGTCCCGGTCGGTGCGGGCCCGCATCGAGGAGGTCGGAGGCAACCTCGAGGTCGACAGCGCCGCCGGCCGCGGCACCGAGATCCGACTGACCGTCCCGGTCAGTGCCCCGCCGGGCTGAGGACGCGGTCGCGCCGTTCGGCTCTACGCTGCGTCGCCCGGAGCAGCGAGGACGCGCGGTGGAGCAACAGGCGAAGGTGCGGCGGCCCCCCATCCGCGTGGTGCTGGCCGACGACCACCCGGTCTGGCGCGACGGTGTCAGCGCCGACCTCGGCGCCGCCTTCGAGGTCGTCGGCGAGGCGTCGGACGCGGACGAGGCGATCGCGGTCATCCGCGACACGACACCGGATCTCGTCGTGTGCGACGTGCAGATGCCCGGTGGCGGCGGCCTTGCGGTCGTGCGCGCCTGCGCCGGCGAGACCCGCATCGTGATGCTGACGGTCAGCGAACAGGAACGCGACCTGCTCGACGCCGTCGCCGCCGGCGCGGTCGGTTACCTCGTCAAGTCCACCCCGGGTGAGGAGTTGCGCAGCGAACTGCGCCGCGCCGCCGCAGGCGAGCCGGTCTTCTCGCCCTCGTTGGCGATGCTCGTGCTCGGCGAATTCCGTCGGCTGTCGAAGCAGGCAACCGGGACCAACCCGTTGACCGAACGGGAGCGCGAGGTGCTCCAGCACGTCGCCCGCGGTTACCCCTATCGCGAGGTCGGCGAGCGGCTGCACATCGCGCCGAAGACCGTCGAGAACCACGTCCGCAACATCCTCGACAAACTGCAACTCAACCGGCGCCAGGAACTGGTCCGCTACGCCATCGAGCACGGCATCGAGTGAGCACCGGGTCCGGACGGCCCGCGTGTCGTGGTCGCACGAACGCTCGACTGCCGCGTCGTGCGGCCGACAGGACAGCGGCCCGCTCCGGCATCCGAGGTCATGACGTCCGCCTCCCCGCCCACGCCACGTCACGCCCTCATGCGGCGTGCCAGTGACTTCCTGCTGCGCCCGGCCCCCGCGACCGGCAGGCGGGCCCGCGTGCTCGCGCTGGCCGCGATGGTCGCGTTCGGTGGGGTACTCGGACTCATGGCCCAACCCGCCGGCGTCAGCCGCGGCCTGCCGACGGCCGCGCTGGCGGTGATCTCGGCCCTGGCCGTGCTGACCGGTGTGGCACTCGCGCGCGTCTGGGACCAATCGCCCAACTGGACCCACCACCCTGGCGTGGCGCTGGCGAGTGCGTCGATCTGCCTGTGCGTCTGGCTGGTGGGGCCCGGGTCCGCCGGACTGGCCGTGGCGACGCCGCTGTTGTTGGCCGCCCTCTACGCCGGGTTCTTCTTCTCGCTGGCGGCCGCCGTCGCCCACGGCGCTCTCGCGATGGCCGGACTCAGCCTTGCCTTCGCCCAGCACGGGCAGCCCTTCCTGTTCGAGGTGATCCTGCTCGCCGGCGTCAGCGGCGCCATCGCGGTGTTCAGCCACGGGCTCGCACACGGACGGGCCCGCACGGAGATCGACCCGCTCACCGGCGCGTACAACCGGCGCGGGCTCGAGCGCGTGCTCGGGGAAGCGGCAGCCGGGGCCGACGCGACGGCGAACCCGCTGGCCGTCGCGTTGCTCGACCTCGACGACTTCAAGCGGCACAACGACCGGCACGGCCACGAGGAGGGCGACCGCGTCCTGGTCACCAGCGTCGCCGCCTGGCAGGAGGTGCTCCCCCCGGACGCGGGGCTGGCGCGCCTCGGCGGGGACGAGTTCGTGGTGGTCCTGCCCGGACTGGAGCTCTCGGCCGCGCGACGGGTCCTCGACGGGCTCCGACGCGCCGTGGCGGCACCGGTGCGATGCTCGGCCGGGGTGGCCGCCTGGCGGCCCGGCGACACGCAGTCGCTGGTGCTCGGCCGGGCCGACACCGCGCTGTACGCGGCGAAGGAGAGCGGGCGCAACCGCACCAGCGTGGTCGGCGACGAGTCCGCCCGCGCCGCCGAACTGTGGCGAGCCATCGAGCGCGGCGAGCTCACCCTGCACTACCAGCCGGTCATGCTGCTGCACACCGGCCAGATCGCCGGCGTCGAGGCACTGGTCCGCTGGCAACACCCCGTGGAGGGGCTGCTCGGACCGGCCGAGTTCCTCCCCGTCGCCGAACGCTGCGGTGCCATCCACGCGCTGGGACGGTGGGTGCTCGACGAGACCTGCCGCCAGGTGCGCATCTGGCGTGAGACGGTGCCTGCTGCGGCCCACCTCGCCGCCGGCGTGAACGTGAGCACGACGCAACTGCACCGGGCGGAGTTCGTCGACGACGTCGCGGCAGCCCTGCGGCGCCACGACCTCGCTCCTCGGGTCCTGACGCTCGAGATCACCGAGGAGGCCTTCGAGGGCGCGCCAGAGCAGCTCGCCGATCTCGCCTGGCGTCTGCGCGACCTCGGCGTCTACCTCGCCATGGACGACTTCGGCACAGGACACTCCTCGCTCGCCCGGCTGCAGGACCTGCCCTTCAACGTGCTCAAGATCGACCGTTCCTTCGTCGGTGGCCTGCAGCCCGGCCACCAGAGCGAGTCGGTCTTCGGCGCGATCGTCGCCCTGGCCGAGAGCCTCGGCATGCGCACGGTCGCCGAGGGCATCGAGACCGCCGCCCAACTCGACATCGTCACCCGCAGTCGTTGCACTTGGGCACAGGGCTTCGCCCTCGGCCGACCCATGCCCGCGGAGCGGTTCACCCACATCCTCGCCGCCAGCGAGCACCGGCCGAGCGAGCGCGTCGGCTGACACGCGACGGGGCGTGCTCCCTAGGCTGCCCGCGTGACCGACGCGGGGTGGTTGCGGGAGGGTGCGGCATGGCCGAGTTCGTCGGAGCGGTGGACCAGGGCACGACCAGTACGCGGTTCATGGTGTTCGACCACGACGGCAACGAGGTCGGTCGTCATCAACTCGAACACGAGCAGATCCTGCCCCGGGCCGGCTGGGTCGAGCACAACCCGGTCGAGATCTGGGAACGCACGGCCTCGGTGCTGCGCACGGCCATGAACCGCCTGGACCTCTCCCCGGGCGACCTCGCCGCGCTCGGCATCACCAACCAGCGCGAGACCACCGTCGTGTGGAACCGGCGGACCGGGCGGCCGTACCACAACGCCATCGTGTGGCAGGACACCCGTACCGACGGCATCGCGGCGCGACTGGAACGCGAGGGCCACGGCGACCTGATCCGGCGTCGGGCCGGCCTGCCGCCCGCGACCTACTTCTCCGGCGGCAAGATCCAGTGGCTGCTCGACAACGTCTACGGACTCCGTGCCGATGCCGAGCGTGGCGAGGCGATCTTCGGTACGACCGACACCTGGCTGCTGTGGCACCTGACCGGCGGCACCGACGGCGGCATCCACGTCACCGACGTCACCAACGCCTCGCGCACCATGCTGATGGACCTCGAGACGCTCGACTGGGACGACGAACTGCTCGCGCTGTTCGGCATCCCGCGCGCCATGCTGCCCGAGATCCGGCCGTCGTCGGACCCGGCGGGCTACGGCGTCACACGGGCCGCCGGGCCGCTCGAGGGCGAGGTGGCGCTGACCGGCGCCCTCGGGGACCAGCAGGCCGCCATGGTCGGCCAGGTCTGCTTCGCGCCGGGCGAGGCGAAGAACACCTATGGCACCGGCAACTTCTTGCTGCTCAACACCGGCACCGACCTGGTTCGCTCCGAGCACGGCCTGCTCACCACCGTCTGCTACCGCTTCGGCGACGCCGCTCCGGTCTATGCCCTGGAGGGCTCGATCGCGGTGACCGGTTCGGCCGTGCAGTGGCTGCGCGACCAACTCGGCATCATCCGCGACGCCGCCGAGTCCGAGGCGTTGGCCCGGCAGGTGCCCGACAGCGGTGGCGTGGTGTTCGTGCCCGCCTTCTCCGGGCTGTTCGCGCCGTACTGGCGCTCCGACGCCCGCGGGGCGATCGTGGGGTTGTCGCGCTTCAACACCCGCGCCCACCTCGCCCGCGCCACCCTCGAGGCGATCTGCTACCAGTCCAAGGACGTCGCCGACGCGATGGCGGCGGACTCCGGCGTGGGACTCGAGGTGCTCAAGGTCGACGGCGGCGTGACGGCCAACGACCTGTGCATGCAGATCCAGGCCGACGTGCTCGGCGTGTCGGTCAGCCGCCCCGCCGTGACCGAGACGACTGCGCTTGGCGCCGCCTACGCGGCCGGCCTCGCCGTGGGGTTCTGGCGCGACACCGACGAGTTGCGCGCGAACTGGAACGAGGACTCGCGCTGGGAACCGGCCTGGGACGACGAGCAACGTGCCCACGGTCACGCCCGCTGGAAGGACGCCGTCGGACGCACGCTCGACTGGGTCGAGGTGGAGTAGCCCGGACGTCTTTCCACAACCGGAATCGTGGTTTCCGGGCCCCGCGTCGCGGCCACCACCTAGCGTGTCGGTTGTGAGCGGACGGGGTGTCCGGTACCGTGCCAGCGCCCGTGTCCGGCGTGCGTTTCGTACGTGCGCCGGCGAAACGACGTCAAACCCGTTTCCGGGCAGCACCCCTGCTCCCACCGGCGGTCCAGCGTGCGCGCACGCTGACCGCGACCGTGGGGGCCACCCGCCGCCGGTCGGTCACGACCCCGTGTCCGTCAGGCGGCATCGACCGCGCCACCCGGCGTGGACGAGATCAGACCGCGGGAGGTGCACCTTGCGCCGCTATGAGACCATGATCATCATCACCGACACGCTCGAGGAAGAGGCCGCTGTGGCCGCCTTCGACCGTGCCAAGGAGATCCTCGCCAAGCAGGGCGGGACCCTGCTCGACGAGGCCTGGTGGGGCCGCCGCAAGTTCGGCTACGAGATCAACAAGCGCGACTTCGGCTTCTACGGCGTCCTCGACTACGAGGCGACCACCGAGGCGGTCGACGAGCTCGAGCGTCTGCTCAAGATCCACGACGACATCGTGCGTTTCAAGACGGTGCGTCCGGAGTTGCGCGTCCGCAGCGCCTGACCACGTCGCCCCGTTCGCGGGGCGCGGCTCGTGCCGGAACAAGCGTCCGCTCACGCTTCTTCGACCTGATCAGCCGCTCGACGCGAGGAGCCCATTGTGGCGTTCGAGAGCAATTTCATCACGTTCATCGGCAACCTGACCGACGACCCCGAACTGCGCTTCACCGGTGGCGGGGCCGCCGTGGCCTCGTTGCGCGTCGCCTCCAACCGCCGGTTCACCGACCGGTCGGGCCAGCAGCAGGAGGAGACGACCTTCCTCAACGTCAACTGCTGGCGTGACCTGGCCGAGAACGCGGCCGAGTCGCTGCACAAGGGCGATCGCGTCGTCGTGATCGGCCGCGTGCGCGTCCGCAGCTACGAGAACCAGCAGGGACAGACCGTCTGGGTCACCGAGATCGAGGCCGACGAGATCGCCCCGAGCCTGCGCTGGGCCCGCGCCCAGGTGGCGCGCACCAGCGGCTCGTCCGGTGGCGGCGGCAACAGCGGCGGCGACTTCGCGCCCCCGCCGCCCTCCGACGACGACGTCCCGTTCTGAA
>JBBDSX010000035.1:0-1856 GCA_040904725.1 Egicoccus sp. | reverse complement strand
TTTGCGATCCTGGAGAACGCCACCAACCCCGGCCCGCCACCGGTTGCGACCGGCCGCCGGTTCGGCACCACCACCGACGGCGAGACCGCCCGACGCGTGGCCGACTCGGCCGGACGTCGCCGCCTACAACGCCTGATCGGACTGCTCGACCACACCTGCAACCCAAACGGCGCCGACGGCGACCGCGAAGGTGAAGGTGAGGATGACAGCCGGTCGCGGCCGACGCTGCTGGTGGTCGCCGACCTCGACACGCTGTGCGACCGCAACCAGCTGCCCGCCCGGCTGCTGCACCACCTCGCCGGCGGACGGATGTACCTCAACTCTGCTGCCACACGCCGGCTGCTCGACCAACGCGGCGCCGATCTGCGCACCACCATCCTCGACGACACCGGCGCCGTGGTCGGCATCGGCCGCAAACACCGCATCCCACCCGGCTGGCTGTCCGAAGGACTCCTCGCCCTCCACGACACCTGCACCGAACCCGGCTGCACCACCGCCGCACTCGCCTGCCAAACCGACCACGCCGTGCCCTGGCACCCCACCCGACCCGACAGACCGCTCGGACGGACCGACGTCGACAACCTCGCGCCGTTGTGCCCCTCAGCCAACCGCACCAAAGAACCCGACGGCTGGACCTGCACCCAAACCGCCGACGGCACCCGCACCTGGCACCACCAACGCACCGGACTGACCGCCACCACCACCCCAACCGGCACCCGCCCACACTGGCTCCCCAAACCCCCACGTGCCCGAGCGACCGACCCGCCCGGCGACCCACCGACGGACGTGCCAGCCGAACCGCCCGCGGACGTGCCCGGCGACCCTCCCCGGGACCCGCCCCCACCGGCCGACACCGACCTGCCGTTCTGATGACCTGATCCGGCGCCCGCCCTGCCCTTCCGCCCCTGCCGGCAGCACTCCCCCGGGCGCCAGCCAGCCCACCGCCGAGCCCACCCGCCACGGGTGGCGGTCAGCGGTGGGCTCGGCGTGCGTTCGACCGGACCAGGTGTGCGCCCGTGGTCAGCCGCGCAGGGCATTCCAACTGATCGAGGGCAACAGGCCTCGATCGCCGGTGGCGATCAGTTCGGCCAGCTTCGGGGCCAGCCGGGCGATGGTGCGATGGTTGTGGAACCACACCGGCCGTAGCGGCGGACGGAACGGGCCGCGGACCACCGACTTCTCGACGTCCTCGAGCAGGTAGGTGTTGTGGACCACCCCGACGCCGGACTGGATGTCCTGGCGGGTCGCGCCCGGGTAGGCACCCCAACTGGTCGAGCCCATGCCGTAGGGCACGGCGGACCAGTGGTTGACGACCACCGAGCCGTAGCGCAGGCGGTCGATGGCACGCTCGACGGCCGCGGCGATCTCGGGGTCCTTGAGCGAGTCGGGGTGGACCAGGATCGACGCGGACAGGGTGCCCCACAGGGTCTCGTTGCAGAAGTCGACGGCGGCGTCGAGGTAGTCCCCCACGGCGCGTGGCGCGTCCAGGCCGACCTCGCCGAAGACGCCGCAGAAGGCCTCGGTGGTGAAGGCGACGTCGTCGAGGTCGGTCGCGTCGAGGTCGGGGATGAAGGTGAACGGCAGCCGGTCGTCTGCCGCGTCCGGCGCACCCGATTCGCGCCCCTCGCCAGGGGCGACCCCGTACCACTCGGCGGTCGGGTGGGCGCCGGTGAAACGCCGCCAGCGCTCGACCGCGCCCGGGTAGTAGGGATCGCGCGGTTCGGCGCGGCGCAGCGAGTCGCGCACGGCGTTGACGAGCTTGCGGCGCTTGGCCCACTGGCGGTGCTGGACGACCACGCGGGCGGCGATGCAGTTGAACCCGGCGTTGTTGACCAGCATCGAGGCGATGTTGTCGC
>JBBDSX010000034.1:0-1856 GCA_040904725.1 Egicoccus sp. | reverse complement strand
CGGCGGGTTCTACGCGCTGACGATGTTTCCCTACCCCAGCGGCGACCTGCACATGGGGCACGCGGAGATCTTCTCGATCCACGACACGCTGGTCCGCCACCTGCGCATGACCGGCCGGACCGTGCTCAACCCGTTCGGCTGGGACGCGTTCGGCCTGCCCGCCGAGAACGCCGCCCGCAACCGCGGCGCCGATCCGGCGAAGTGGACCTACGACAACATTGCCGAGCAGCGTGCCACCATCGTGCGCCTCGGCTACTCGTTCGACTGGGACCGGGTGCTGCACACCTGCGACCCCGAGTACTACCGCTGGACCCAGTGGCTGTTCCTGCAACTCTTCGACGCCGGTCTTGCCTACCGCCGCAACGCCGCCGTCAACTGGTGCGAGGGCTGCCAGACCGTGCTGGCCAACGAGCAGGTCGTCGACGGGGCGTGCGAACGGTGCGGCACGGTCGTGGTCCGGAAGCCTCTGACCCAGTGGTTCTTCCGCACCACCGAGTATGCCGACGAACTGCTCGACGCCCTGCCGACGCTGGACTGGCCGGAACGGGTCAAGACCCTGCAGCGCAACTGGATCGGCCGCTCCGAGGGCGCCGAGGTCACGTTCGAGACCGCCCCGGTGGGGGGCGGGGAGAAGAACGGGGGAGGTGGGGCAGGTGGTGGTGAGCCCGTCGTGGTCTACACAACCCGCCCCGACACCCTCTACGGCGCCACCTATTTCGTGTTCTCGCCCGAGCACCCGCTGGTCGAAGCGCGCATGGACGACGACGCCGAGTACCGCGCGTTCATGGACGAGGTGTCGCGCAAGTCCGAGGTCGAGCGGCAGGCGTCATTCGATTTCGTTGCGCCCCGAGCACGAGCCGACACCGGCCGCGAGAAGGGCGCCAACCGCGCCAAGCGCGGCCTGCGCCTCAACTTCGACATGGTCAACCCCGTGACGGGCGAGTCGATCCCGGCCTACGCCGCCGACTACGTGCTGATGGACTACGGCACCGGCGCGATCATGGCCGTGCCCGCCCACGACCAGCGCGACTTCGACTTCGCCCGCCAGGAGGGCCTCGAGATCCGTGTCGTCGTCGCCCCCGAGGACGGTGGCGAGCTGGACGGCGCCGCGATGGACGAGGCGTACGCCGGCGACGGCCACACGGTGAACTCGGGCGACTACGACGGCCTCGACTGGCGCGAGACCAAGCGCCGCATCACCGCCGACCTCGAGCGGCGAGGCATCGCCAAGCCGTCCGTCAACTACCGGCTGCGAGACTGGCTGGTCTCCCGTCAGCGCTCGTGGGGCCCCCCGATCCCGATCGTGCACTGCCCCTCGTGCGGCGAGGTGCCGGTGCCCGAGGACCAGTTGCCCGTGCGGCTGCCAGACGATCTCGACTTCCAGGTCGCCGGCTCGCCGCTGGCCATGCACCCGACGTGGAGGCACGTCGCCTGCCCGGCCTGCGGCGACGAGGACGCGGTTCGCGACACCGACACGCTCGACACCTTCGTCGACTCGTCGTGGTACTTCCTGCGCTACCTCGACCCACACAGCGACGAGGAGGCGTGGCCGGTGGACGCGGCCGGGAAGTGGATGCCCGCCGACCAGTACACCGGCGGCGTCGAGCACGCCGTGCTGCACCTGCTCTATGCCCGCTTCGTGGTCAAGGCCATGCGCGACCGGGGGCTGGTCGCCGCCGACGAGCCGTTCCAGGCCCTGCTCAGTCAGGGCCAGGTGATCCTGGGCGGCGCGTCGATGTCGAAGTCGAAGGGCAACCTGGTGGTGCCCGGCGAGGTCTACGAGACCTACGGCGCCGACGTGCTGCGCGGCACGATGCTGTTCGCCTCGCCGCCCGAGGACGACATCGACTGGGCCG
>JBBDSX010000033.1:0-1875 GCA_040904725.1 Egicoccus sp. | reverse complement strand
CGAGCGGGTCCGTGAGGCCGCGACCGTCCTCGACGACGACCCGCTCGAGGTCCGGTTGCACCCCGAGGACCACGCCGCGCTGCACGACGCCCCCCGCGACCCGCGCCTGGTGCTGGTGGCCGACCGGACCGTCGCCGCCGGTGACGCCGCACTCCGCGGCGCCTGGGGCGGCGCGGAGCTGACCCGCGGCGCCATGCTGGAGGCCGCCGTGGCACTACGCAGCGAAGGTCACCTCGACGACGCATCCGATGCGCGGGGTGGCCAGTGACCGCCCTGCTGCGCGCCGTCAGCCGCGGCTCGGTGTCCCGGGTCGTGGGCACCGAGGTGGAACTGCGTGGCCTGCGCCTGGCCGTCGGCGACGCGGTCGACCTCGAGGTCCGCGGCGAGACCCGCGTCGGCGAGGTCGTGGCGGTCGACGACCACGCAGCCCGCGCCCTGCTGCTCGGCGTCACCAGCGGCATCGCCCGCGGCGACACCGTCCGCCCCCGACCTGGCCCGCTCACCTCGCCGGTGGGGGAGGCCCTGCTCGGCCGCATCGTCGACGCACTCGGCCGCCCCCTGGACGGCAAGGGCCCGATCGAGGCACCGCAGCGCACGGTCGACGCCGCCACGCCACACGCGCTGGCGCGGCAGCGGGTCGACGAGCCGATCGACACCGGTGTGAAGCTGATCGACACGCTGTGCACCGTCGGCCGCGGCCAGCGCATGGGCCTGTTCGCCGGCTCGGGCGTCGGCAAGTCCACGTTGCTGGCGATGATGGTCCGCGGCACGACCGCGTCGCGCTCGGTGATCGCGCTGGTCGGCGAGCGTGGCCGTGAGGTCCGGGAGTTCGTCGAGGACGTCCTCGGCCCCGAGGGCCTGGCCCGCAGCGTCGTGGTCGTCGCGACCTCGGACGAGCCGGCCCTGATGCGCCTGCGCGCCGCGTTCCTGGCCACCCGGATCGCCGAGGAGTTCGCCGACGCGGGTACCGACGTCCTGTTGACCGTCGACTCGCTGACCCGCCTGGCGACCGCCCAGCGCGAGGTCGGGCTCGCCGCCGGGGAACCGCCGACCTCGAAGGGCTATCCGCCGTCGGTGTTCGCCCTGCTGCCACGGCTGCTGGAGCGCTCCGGCCCTCGCGAGCACGGCACGATCACCGCCTTCTACACCGTCCTGGTGGAGGGTGGCGACCACGACGAACCCATCGCCGACGCCGCCCGCTCGATCCTCGATGGCCACCTGGTCCTCGATCGGGACCTGACCACGGCCGGGCGGTTCCCGGCCATCGACCCGCTCGCCAGCCTGAGCCGCCTCGCCACCACGGTGACGACGCCGGAACAGCAGGCGGATGCCCTGACGCTGCGGCGCTCGCTCGCCGCCGCAGAGCGTGTCCGCGACCTGGTCGAGGTGGGCGCCTACGTCCCCGGCAGCGACCGGGTGGCAGATGCAGCACTGTCGATGATGGACGACATCGTCGACTTCCTGACCCAGTCATCGCAGGACGTGGTGACTTCCGAAGACGCATGGATGCGGATCGCCGAGCTCGCAGCACGACTGCGGGCAGCCGAGGAGATTGCGGCGTGAAGCGTGACCGAATGAAGCTCGTCCTGCAAGCCCGCGAAGGCGTGGAGCGCCAACGGTTGGCCGAACAGGCCGTCGCCGACATCCAGCTGCGACTGGCCAGCCGGAGCCACGGCGACGCCGTCGCGGTCCGCGACCGCCATGCCGTGCCCGAACGGGTCCGCACAGCCGAGGACCTGCACCAGCACCGGGTGGGGATGCTCGCGCTCAACGACGCGGTCGAACGCGCCCGCGAACGCGAGCGTGCGGCCCGCCAAGAATCCGAGGTGGCCGAGCAGCGGCGCATCGAGGCGGCGATCGCCCGGCGCAGCGCCG
>JBBDSX010000032.1:0-1880 GCA_040904725.1 Egicoccus sp. | reverse complement strand
GCGTGCGAGCCGGCGGGGCCCGCCGATGAACGGCGCGGACATCCATGTCCCTTAGGTCCGACCCGATCGCGCTGATGGCCCCGTTCCGTCGGGTGCCACACGTCGGGCGTGCCGTTTCCATCGGCAGGCGCGCCCTCAAAATGGAGTGGGTGCGCGCAAAACAGTCACGATGGACTGGTCCCCGTCCGGGCCAACGACCGCCGATCGCGCGACATCGCGCTTCCTGGGGGGCAACGAGCGAGCGCAGCGCGCGAGACAGGGGCCCCAGGAACAGAGACGTCAGTCGCCGGCGAGCTCGGCGACCTGTACGAGCAGGTCGGTCAACTCGAAGTCCTTCGGCGTGAACACGGCGGCCACGCCGGCCTCGCGCAACTTGCGGGCGTCCGCGGCCGGGATGATGCCGCCGGCGACGACCGGCACGTCGTGGCCCTCGCGACGCAGCCCCTCGACGACCTGCGGGACGAGCGAGAGGTGCGAGCCGGACAGGATCGACAGGCCGACGATGTGGACGTCCTCGTCGACGGCGGCGCGCACGATCTGTTCGGGCGTCAGGCGGATGCCCTCGTAGACGACCTCCATGCCGAGGTCGCGGGCGCGGATCGCGACCTGCTCGGCCCCGTTGGAGTGGCCGTCGAGGCCGGGTTTGCCGACCAGGATGCGCAGCTTGCGGCCGAGGCGTGCCTCGACGTCGCGGACGCGGCGTCGGGCCTCGTCGAGTTGGCTCGACAGGGCGCCGCCGGCCGAGAGCGCCTGCTCGCCGACCCCGGTCGGGCCGCGGTACTCGCCGAACACCTCGCGCAGTACACCGGACCACTCGCCGGTGGTCGCACCGGCGCGGGCGCAGGCGATCGACGCCTCCATCAGGTTGGCGTCGGACTCGGCCGCGGTACGAAGTTGCCCGAGTGCCGTGGCCACGGTCTCGTCGTCGCGCGCGGAGCGCCACGCCTCGAGGCGGGCCAACTGTTCGGCCTCCGCCGCGTCGTCGACGACCAGGATGCCGCCCTCGTCGTCGACCAGCGGCGACGGCTCGCCGGTGGTGAAGGCGTTGACGCCGATGACCTGCTGTTCGCCCGATTCGATGCGGCGCAGGCGGGCGGCGTTGGAGGCGACCAGTTCGGACTTCATGAAGTCGACGGACGCGATCGCCCCACCACGTTCGAGCACCCGGTCGAGCAGCGACTGTGCGCTCTCGACGAGGTCGGCGACCTTGCGCTCCATCACGACCGAACCCTCGAACAGGTCGTCGTTCTCGAGCAGGTCGGTCTCGAACGCCAGGACCTGCTGCATCCGCAGGCTCAACTGCTGGTCCCAGGGGCGCGGCAGCCCCAACGCCTCGTTCCAGGCCGGCAACTGCACGGCCCGGGCACGTGCGTCCTTCGACAGCGTCACCCCGAGCATCTCGATCAGGATGCGGGAGATGTTGTTCTCGGGCTGCTGTTCGGTCAGACCGAGCGAGTTGACCTGCACGCCGTAGCGGAAGCGACGCAGCTTCGGGTCGGTGACGCCGTAGCGCTCGTGGGTGATGCGGTCCCACAGTTCGACGAAGGCGCGCATCTTCGCGACCTCCTCGACGAACCGGATCCCGGCGTTGACGAAGAACGAGATGCGGCCGACGACCTTGCCGAACTCCTCCTCGGGCACCTGGCCACGTTCGCGTACGGCGTCGAGCACGGCGATCGCGTTGGCGAGCGCGAACGCGACCTCCTGCGCCGGCGTCGCCCCGGCCTCCTGCAGGTGGTAGCTGCAGATGTTGAGCGGGTTCCACTTCGGCAGTTGCGTGACCGTGTACGCGACCACGTCGGTCGTCAGCCGCAGCGACGGCTCGGGCGGGAACGCGTAGGTCCCGCGCGAGAGGTACTCCTTGATGATGTCGTTCTGGG
>JBBDSX010000031.1:0-11610 GCA_040904725.1 Egicoccus sp. | reverse complement strand
GCGGGCTGACCCACGAGGACGCCGAACGGATCTGGAACCAGGTCGCCTCGTTCGCGTCGTTCGGGTTCTGCAAGGCGCACGCGGCCGCGTTCGCGGTGCCGACCTACCGCTCGGCGTTCCTCAAGGCGCACGTGTTCCCCGAGTTCGCCGCCGGCCTGCTCACCCACGACCCCGGCATGTACCCGCGCCGGATGATCCTCGACGAGTGCCGCCTGTTCGGGGTCGCGGTGCTCCCCGCCGACGTCAACCGCTCGCTCGGGCCGTACACCGCCGAGGTGGTCGACCGTGGTCTGGCCGACCACCTGCTCGGTCTGACCGCGGCGGTGCGTGCGGTCCGACGCGGCGAGGATCCCGGCCCGCACCTGCCGCCGGGCTGGACGTGGCCCGAGCAGGTTCCGGAGGGCCGGGTGCCACGCCCGAAGTCCGGCAAACCTGCCAGGGCCGTGCGGGCACCGCGGCCGGTGCCGCCGACCGGGTTCGACAGCGGCGAGGCCGGCAACGGCTACCGCTACGCCGTGCGCATCGGTCTGCAGGACCTGCGCGGCATCACCGACGCCGAGGTCGAGACGCTGCTGGCGGGCCGCCCGTTCACCTCGCTGTCCGACGTGCGCGAACGTGGCGGGCTGTCGCGCCCGACCGCCGAGGCGCTGGCCGAGGTCGGCGCGCTCGACCAGGTCGCCGGCGTCGGACGCAAGGGCGGCCCGTCCGGCCGTCGGGCGCTGCGCCTGGCGGTCGAGGAGTTGTGGGCCGGCGCGGGCCGGCGTCGCAAGGCCGCCGCGACCGTGGATGGCCGGAAGGTCGAACAGACGTCGATGGACCTGAACGCCGACCACACGCCGCAGTTGCCCGAGGACCGCGAGTCCGACCGGGTCCGGGCCGAACTCGCGCTCTCGGGCATGGATGTCAGCCGTCACGTGATCAGCTTCTACGAGCCGCTGCTCGACGCGCTCGGTGTGGTGCGCGCGTGCGACCTGCAGGGCCTGCCGACCCAGTCCACCATCCGGGTCGCCGGCGTCAAGGTCGCGGTCCAGTCGCCGGCGCAGCGGTCGGGCCAGCGGGTGCTGTTCCTCTCGCTCGACGACCGCACCGGCACGACCCAGACCACCTACTTCGAGCGTCACCTCGACGACTGTGCCTGGACCGTGCTCCACGCCTGGCTGCTGGTCGCCGAGGGGCGCGTGTCGCGGCGGGGGAGGATGGGCGCAACCGTGACCGGCACCCGCGCCTGGGACCTGTCGCGGCTGTGGCGGGCGTGGCAGGAGGGCTGGCTCGACGCCGCACTGGCCGAGCGAGGTACCCCCGCTCCGCACGAGCGCCCGGTCACCCGCCCCGCCGGCCTGTATGCCGCCGAGTTCGGCCGCGGCAGCCGCTGACCGCCGTCCGGACGCGCGGACAAGCGTTGCGGATCGTGTCACCGATGGCGGGCACACTGTGGTCCTCTCGTGCGGCCGGGTGCCACGGCCGCGACCCGCCCCGTGGAGCCTGCGTGCGCAACGTGCTGATGGTGGTCGCCGTCCTGGCCGCAGTACTCGGCGCGTGCCAGCCGGAGTCCGCACCACCGGGCGAGGACGGCTGGACCGTCGAGTGGGTGATCGACGGTGACACCGTGGACGTCCGTGGACCCGACGGGACCGAGGAACGGATCCGGGTCATCGGCATCGACACGCCCGAGCGCGAGGAGTGCGGCTATGCCGAGGCGGCCGACGCCATGGCGGATCTGGTCGAGGGCCGCGAGGTCGACCTCGTCCCTGGTGCCCGGGACGACCGCGACCGCTACGACCGGTTGCTGCGCTACCTCGACGTCGACGGCACCGACGCCGGCCTGCAGTTGATCGAGCAGGGCCTGGCCGTCGCGCGCTACGACTCCCGCGACGGACACGGCCGCCACGACCGCGAGGACGCCTACGTCGCCGCCGACGCGGCCAGTCGACCGTCCCCCTGCCGGTAGCCTCCCGCGTCATGACAGAGATCCGACACCTGGTCTGGGACTGGAACGGCACGCTGCTCGACGACCAGTTGCTGGTCGTCGAGGCGCTCAATGCCGTCATGGCCGACCGTGGGCTGCCCCCCACCGACCTCGCGACCTACCAGCGTCTCTACACGCGCCCGGTGAAGGTCTTCTACGAGCGGTTGTTCGGGCGACCCATCCCCGAGGACGAGTGGGACCTGCTCGACGACGTCTACCACCGCGGCTACGCCGACGCCCTCGAACGGGCCCAGTTGGCCGTCGACGCCGAGGTGGCCCTCGAACGGGTCGCCGGCCTCGGCCGATCGCAGTCGCTGCTGTCGATGTACCGCCACCACGAACTGCTGCCGTTGGTGCAGCGGCTCGGCATCGACGAGAAGTTCGTGCGCATCGACGGGCTGCGCGGCCCGGGCGGCGGCGCCAAGGCGCCATACCTCGAGGCACACCTCGAACACGTCATGCCGCTGACGGGCAGCATGCCCGAGCAGGTCCTGGTCGTCGGCGACGCCATCGACGACGCCGTCGCCGCGGCCCACGTCGGTGCCCGCTGCGTGCTCTACGACGGCGGTTCGCACCCGCGCGAGGAACTCGAGGCGGTGGGCGTCCCGGTGGTCGACACGCTCACCGATGCGCTCGAGGTCGGCGGCCTCGACCTCACCTGAGGTCCAGGCGCGGTCACGGCCTGACCCGGCCGGTCTCGTAGGCCCACATCGCGATCTCGACCCGGTTTCGGGCACCGATCTTGCGCATGAGGCTGGCGAGGTGCGTCTTGACCGTGCTGAGGCTGACGTGCAGTTCGGCGGCAATCTCGCCGTTGGTCCGCCCGCGGGCGACCGGGACCAGGATCTCCTCCTCGCGCGCGGTGAGCGGATCGATCGGCTGCGTCGGTGCCGACCGGCCGTGCGTGTCGGCGAAGGCCGCCAGCAGCCGCACGGTGACGTTCGGGGCGATCAGCGCATCGCCGTGCGCCGCGGCCTGGATGGCCTGGGTCAGCAGGGCCGGACCGGCATCCTTGAGCAGGAAGCCCTTCGCGCCCGCTTTGAGGGCGCCGTGGACGTACTCATCGAGGTCGAAGGTGGTGATCACGACGACGGCGAGCGGGTCCTCGACCTCCTCGTCCGCGGGTTCGACGAATCCGCCCGTTTCGCGCCTGCCGAGCAGTCGGTGGCGCCCTCGATGTGAACCCGCCCGTCGTCCGACCACCCGACCCGGCACAGACCGACCCGACGAGAGCCGACCTGATGAACGTCCGAACCACCGCCGCACACCGCGTGGTCGTGGCCACGCACGCCGTCGATGCCGTCGGGCGAGCAGCCCATGGGCGGCCGGTTCGCCCACCGGTGACGTGCTCGCCGGGTCGCGACGGTCAGCGGCGGGACACGCGGGCGAGGACGCCGTTCGCGTCCTCGACGGTGCGGACCTCGTCGATCTGCACGCCGATCTCTGGCCGTCCGTCGAGGTGGTCGGCCAGGATCGCCGCCTGTGCCTGCGTGCCCACCTGCAGCACGCCCAGTCCGCCGTCGGCGAGGTGGCGGCCGGTGACCTCGAGACAGGTGCGGGCGAGGTCGAGGCCGTCATCGCCGCCATCGATGGCCCACCGGGGGTCGTCCGGGTAGCGGACGACGTCGGCGGTCGGCACCCAGGGCGGGTCGGCGACCACCATCGGAAAGCGTTCGTCGAGGCCGAGGACCGCATCCATCGCTCCGTGCCGGACGTCCACCGCCGTGGACAGCCCCGCCGCGGCGGCGTTGAACCGGGCGTGGTCGCAGGCGTTGGCGTCGGCATCGACCAATACGAGGTCGCGCCGCACGAGCGCGGCGAGCGCCAGGCCGATGTGGCCGACGCCGGCGCACAGTTCGAGCACCGGACCCGGCGGCAGGTCGTCGGCCAACTCGGCCGCCCACAGCGACTGAACCAGCGTCCACGGGCGGGGCCGCAGCACGTGGTCGTCGAATCGGACCGTCAGGTGGCCGAACCCCATCGTCTGCATCGGAGTACAGGGAAGCGGACCCGTGGGGGTGGGGCGTGCACCAGCCGCGTCCGGTGGACGGTGGTGGGCCGGGGCGCGCTGACGGAACCGGGTCAGCGCCCGGCGAGGACCGACAGCGTGGCCGGGCCGACGCGCGCGTCTCCCGGGTGCGCGGCCGTGCCGGTGAATCGCAGCCCCAGGGGGCGCGACTGCGGCCCCGGCACCACCTCGACGTCGAGCGGTGCGTCGGGCCAGGCCACGCGCAGACCGTCTGCGTCGCCCTCGACCTCGGCGCCGAGCTGCCGCCAGACGTCCGCGACCGCGACCGGGTCCGGGTGCGCCAGCGTCGGACCGAGCAGCCGTGGACCGTCCGTCGCCGGCGGCTCGGGCTCGATGCCGGCCAGCGTGGCCCATTCGTCGTCCGAGCGGCCCGTCCAGGCGATCTGCACGATCAGGCCGCCGACCTGGGACGGGCGCAGGAACCCCTCGTGCCACACGTCGCCCTCGGCGAACACGTCGACGACGTCGAATCCGTGGTCGCGCAGCGTCTCGATCGCCGGCAGCAGGGCCGGCACCTTCAGCGTGACGTGGTGGATGCGCGCGCCGAAGCGGTCGAGAAACCGCGCGGCGAAGCCGTCGGCGGTCGTTGGCTCGAGCAGTTCGAGCTTCGCCCCGCCGGCGAACCGCAGCTGCCGGGTCGCGAACCCGGCGTGCTCGCCGGGGAAGCGGGGCCCGACCCACCCGCCGCCGAGTTCGTCACGCCAACGGGCGGCGGCGTCGTCGATCGCCGGGACAGCGGCGGCGACGTGGTCGGGAACGGAAGAGATCGACACGGGCGGGCCTCGGCGGGGGAGCGGCGCAGGTTAGTGATCGTTCACGTGCGGCCCGAACCGGTGGCCGCGCCACCGTCCGGGACACGTCCGGCGGTACGCTGCCGGGCGAACATCCGTTCGATCAACTGTCGTCCCGGGCGCGGGGCGCCGAGCTGTCGAGGTGGGACCGTCCGTGGCCGAGATCGCCGAGCCGATCCTGCACGTCGACATGGATGCCTTCTACGCCTCGGTCGAGCAGCGCGACGATCCGGCGCTGCGCGGCCTCCCGGTCGTCGTGGGCGGTGCCGGCAACCGCGGCGTGGTCGCGGCGGCCTCGTACGAGGCGCGCCGCTTCGGCGTGCGCAGCGCCATGCCGATGGTGCGTGCCCGTCGCCTGTGTCCGGACCTCGTGGTGGCGCCAGCCCACTTCGAGGTCTACCGCGAGGTGTCGCGCCAGGTCATGGGGATCCTGCAGGCCTACACCCCGTTGGTCGAGCCCCTCTCGCTCGACGAGGCCTTCCTCGACGTCGCCGGGGCGGTGCGGTTGTTCGGCTCGCCCGAACAGATCGGTCACGCGATCCGCGCCGACGTGCGCGAGCAGTGCCAACTGCCGTGCTCGGTCGGGATCGGCCCGACCAAGTCGGTCGCCAAGCTGCTGTCGGCCAAGGCGAAACCCGACGGGCTGCTGCGGTGGCCGGCGGACGAAGTGCGCGACCGACTGCGTCCGCTCGCGATCGCCGAGTTGTGGGGCGCCGGCCCGAAGACGGTCGAGCGGCTGACCGCCTACGGGTTCCGCACCGTCGGCCAACTCGCCGACGCCGACCTGCGCACCCTGCAGCGGGTCGTTGGCGACGTGTCGGGCACCCACCTCCACCGGCTCGCCCGTGGCGAGGACCCCCGGTCGGTCACGCCGGTCAGCCCGACCAAGTCGGTGTCGGCGGAGCAGACCTACGACGGGGACATCGACGACCCCGACGTGCTGCGTCGTCAGTTGCTGCGGCTGTGCGAGAAGGTCGGCCGTCGGCTGCGCAAGGCCGGGCTGTCGGGCCGCACCATCACCCTCAAGGTCCGGTTCGGTTCCTTCGAGACCGTCACCCGCTCGTCGACGCTGCCCGCACCGACCGATCGCACCCACGACCTCGTCACCGTCGCCGGTGGCCTGCTCGACGGGCTGCGGCTCGAGCGGGCGAGGGTGCGGCTGCTCGGCGTCGGGGTGTCCAACCTCGGCGACGGCGACGCGGCCCGCCAGTTGGCGCTCGACGCCCCCGTCGAGTTGTTCCCGCTCGACGCCGGTGACGAGCAGGCCGGTTGGGGTGACCGTCGTTGGGAGGACGTCGAACGCGTCGCCGACACGGTCGCCGAGCGCTTCCGCGGCATCGGCGTGTCCTACGCCGCCCTGCTGGACGACGACGACGAGGACGACGAGGCGCCGACCGCCGAGGACCGCCGGCTCGACGGATGAGAGCGGCGCCGGCCAGGCGCTCTCGTAGGCTCGACGTCCCGCGCCGCATGCCGCGCGCGGCCCAACCCAGCGAGGCAGGAGCGCGTTCGTGGCCGACGCCGTGACCTACGAGGTCGTCGACAAGGTGGCGCACGTCACCATCCGGCGACCCGACAAGAAGAACGCGATGAGCCTGGAGGTCTTCGACCTGCTCGGCGACCACGCTCGGCGCGCCGCCCAGGACGACGCGGTCGGCGCGGTGCTGGTCGCGGGGGAGGGCGGCACGTTCTCGTCGGGCATCGACGTGTCGGTGTTCGGTGATCAACTCGGCGACGGCACCGTCGAGCCGGCCTTCATCGCCCGCCTGCAGGCGGCGTTCACCGCCTACGAGGACGTGGACAAGCCGACCGTGGCAGCCATCGAGGGCTACTGCTTCGGCGGCGGCATCCAGCTCGCGATCGCCTGCCATCTGCGCGCAGTTGCGCCGTCGGCACGGTTGGCCGTCAAGGAGGCCGACTGGGGCCTGGTGCCCGACCTGGGTGGGACCGTGCGCCTGCCCCGGCTGGTCGGACTCGGTCGCGCCACCGAGCTGACCCTGACCGCCCGCAACGTGGACGCCGCAGAAGCCCGCGCGATCGGGCTCGCCGAGATCGCCCTGGGCGGCGACGATCCCCAGGGCGAGGCCCACGAGTTCGTGGCCCGGCTCGCGGCCGGCCCGGGTGCGCTGCGCCGCGCACCGCGACTGCTGCGCGAGAACCTCGGACGCGACCGCGACGACGCGCTCCGTGCCGAGGCCGACGCCCAGGTCGCCTGCATCGGCGGGCACGACTTCACCGAGGCCGTCACTGCGCGGCTGCAGGGCCGCGCCCCCGACTTCGTCGGCGCGTGAACCGGGGCGCCGAACCGGTGCGGCGACGCACTCGTTCGGATCCCACGGCGCCTCGGATGGGCAGCGGACGGTGGCCGTCACCCGTCGTTGGACCGGGCGCGCATCGGCCGCTTGGCGGGGTGCGGCCCCAGGATGCCGTGGGTACATTTGCACGACTGTCGGCCACCGTGGGAACCACATGCCGTTGTCCGAGCACGAGGAACGCATCCTCGCCGAGATCGAGCGCCAGCTCGCCGCCGAGGATCCCCGCTTCGTCGCGCGTGCGCGACGCAATCGCACCGGCCCGTCGCGGTCACTGCGACTGCGACTCGCCGTGGCGATGGCGGTGCTCGGCGTGCTCTCGCTGCTCGGCCTGACCTTCAGTATCGCCTGGGGTGCGGTCGGCATGACCCTGCTGCTCGGCGCGATCCTGCTCGGTGCGAGCGCTCTGCGCGACCGTGCCGAGGAGCCCGCCGAGACGGCGCCCGTGCCGCCCGACGAGGTGGCCTGACGGGCTAGCTGCCCAGCCGCCCGCGCACGGCGCCGACCGCTTCGCGGGTCCGTGCGATCGACGTGGCGACCGGCACCCGCACCGGCGCGAGCAACCGGCCCCGCGTGTCCACCGAGGCGCGCAGCGCGTCGATGCACTGCTCGGCGAGGTCCTCCGCCGCCGCGGCGTCCGCCTCGTCGATGTCGCCACCGAACGCAGCGCGCTGTGCCACCGCCGCGAACCGTTCGCCGTTCCGAGGGAGACGTCCCTCGCGCTGCCAGCGCGCCATCACCTCCGGCGTGGTCTCGGGCGGCCGCCGCACCAGGCCGTACGAGGCCGCGGTCGCCAACAGGCGCCGCTGTGCCGTCAGCACGCGCGAGGCCGGGTCACCGCCCAGCGAGGCCACACCGGCCCGCTGACCGCGAACGACCACGACGGCCACCAGCACCAGGCCGAGCGCGATGAGCGCGAGCGGCCAGAGTCGCGTCTGGTCGGGCTGGGTCCCGGCGTCGGCTCCTTCCGTCTGCGGTACGAGGTCCTCGTCCGGCAACGGGATCTGCCCCGGTTGTTGGGGGTTGCTGCCGGGACCGTCGTCGTTGTTGGCGTTCTCGCGGGCCTCGCGGGCGGTGCGCTCGAGTTCGTTCTCGACCGGGGTCAGGTCGTCGGCGCGCGGCACCATCTGCGTGCTGTCGTCGCGTGGCGTCGGCTCGAAGCTGACCCAGCCGTACCCGGGGAAGAGCACCTCGACCCAGGCGTGCGCGTCGCGGGTCGAGACCGTGTACTCGTCGACCTCGCGTCCCGCCTCGGGATCGGCGGGGTTGACACGCCCGGGCAGGAACCCGACGGCGACCCGGGCCGGGATGCCGGTCGCGCGCAGCATCACCGCCATCCCCGTGGCGAAGTACTCGCAGTAGCCGACCTTGTCCTCGAGCACGAAGCGTTCGAGGGCCTGGTCGCCGCGCAGTGCCGGGACGTCGAGGTCGTAGGTGAACCCGCCCTCCTCGCCGATGAACCACTCCTGCAACGCCAGCGCGCGGTCGACCATCGTCTGCGCGCCCGCGGCCTCGTAGACCTGCTCGGCCTGCTCTCGCAGCGCCTCGTAGTCACGGGGCAGCGCGGTCAGTTCCGGGTCGGTCACCGCGTCCGCGGTGATCGGTTGCAGGTCCTCGTAGTTGGGGGAGGGGCGTGACGCCTGCACGCGGTAGCTCACGCCCTCGCGGATGCCGACGCGCGCCTCGCCGGCCAGCTCGCCGTCCACGGTGTCCCAGGTCGCCAGGAAGCCGCCCTCGGTCGACCACACCATCTCGTCGCGGGTGGGGCCGAGCACCTGGACCGGCTGGTAGGGGGCGGGGACGTAGATGTTCTCGAGGTCGAGCACCTCGACGTCGACGAACACCGGCTCGGTGCTGGCGGCCTCGGCCTCGGGGGGCAGGACGTCGCGGGCCGAGTACAGCGACGACGGATCGGGCCGGTAGGACCCGCTGTCCTCGCTCGGCGGACCGAGACGCCAGGTGAATCCGTCGAAGCTGTCGAGACCGGCCAGGCGCAGGTAGCTGCGCTGCTCGCTGCGCACGCGTAGCACGTCGCGTTCCTCGGGCAGTTTGAGGCGTTCGGCGACGTCGACGATGGGCTGGTAGCCACGCGGGTCGGCACCGTCGCCGATGTCCACCCAGGCCTCGTTGCCGTAGCCCGGCAGCACGCCGGGCAGCGTGACGGCCGCGATGACCGCCAGCGCGCCGACGGCGACCCCGCTGCTGGTCACCCGCGACAGACGGTCGGCGCCGGGCAGCGCGTCCGGGGCGGACAACAGCAGCACCAGGCAGGCGCTGGCCAGGAAGGGCACCGCCGCAGCGGCGCCGCCCTGTCCGGAGGTGATCGCGAGCGGGACCGCCCACAGCACCAGGGCGGGGACGAGGCCGAGCCCGGCGTGTCGCCAGCGCACCAGGATCTCGTGGGTGAGGTGTGCCACCGCCCAGTAGCCGGTCGTGAGTGCGAACAGCATGCCGGGGAGCACGGGAGCCGGGCTCGGGGTCTCACGGATCTCGACCAGCGCCTGGCCGAACAGCTCGCGGGCCTGGGTGAACTGTTCGCCGCCCGGGAGCAGCGGACCGGGTGGGAGATGCAACAGGTAGGTGAACATCGCCAGTCCGGCCAGCGAGACCAGCAACGAGGCCCACCACGGCACCCGCAGCGCACGCAGGGCCGACGCGGCGGCGATCGCGAGCAACGCGGCGAGCAGCGCCGGACCCCGCCACACCGCTTCGGTGAAGACGCGGTTGTAGGCGGGCATCGTGGTCAACAGCACCAGCAGCGTGGCGGCACCGAGGGCAGCAGCACGCCGGTTCATGTTCTCACCCCGGCGAGGCGGGGACGACGCAGCAGGTCCTGCCAACGGTCGTCGAGCCGGTCACCCGCGGACACCACGGTCACCCGCCAGCCGGCGGCCTGCAGCGCCGCGGCGGTCGCCTGCGTCCGCCCCGCCGCGTCCGCCGTCGGAGGTCCGGCGTGGCTGTCGGCATCCACGAGCACGGCGATCCGGGTCGAGAACCCGCGGCCGGAGCGGACCAGCACCCGCAACTCGGCGGCGTCGGGCACCGTCAACACGGCGATCAGCGTCCCGTCCCCGGCGGTGCCCTGGCCGATCTGCTGCATCAGGGCCGGCACGTCGACGTCCGCCGGTTCGGCGTCCGCGAGGCGTTCGAGCCACTCCTGCCAGCCCAGGCCGAGCGGTGCGCTGCGCAAGGGCCGGTCGACGAGCACGACCTGACGGCCGCGCGCGGACACGTGGTAGGTGATGCTCGCGGCCGCGGACACCGCCGTCTCGAAACTCGACGCCGGTCCGCGTCCGAGGTGGCGGTCCGCACGGATGTCGAGAAGCAGCACGACCCGCGGATCCTGGGGCGATTCGGCCTGCCGGACCATGATCTTGCCGCGGTGGGCCGTGCTGGGCCAGTGGACGGTGCGCAGGTCATCGCCCCGCACGTACTCGCGGACGTTGGCGAGGTCCTCGCCGCTGGGCAGCGGCCGCGGCCGACCCTCGCCGCCCATGCTGGTGGTGCCACCGATCGGGACCCCGTCGGGCAACCGCCAGATCGGCGGATAGACGGTCAGGCGTGCCGTGTCGCCGATCACCCGTTCGCGGGCGACCACGCCGAACGGATCGCGCATCGACACCGTCAGCGGCCCCACGGCGAAGCGCCCGCGCTGCAGGCCACGAACCGGGTAGCGCACCGAGGTCCGAGCGCCGGCGCGCAGTGGCGGCACCACCACCGCGCTGCCCGACGTCAGGATGGCCGGCACGCGATCGCGCAGTTCCAGCGTTGCCGTCGGGAGCCGGCCGAGATTGGCCAGCGTCAGCTCGACCTCGCCCTGACCGTCGTGGAACAGCCGGCCGGGGCGTACCAGGCGGTCGACACGCAGGCGGGCCGACGCGACCATGACGAACAGCACCGCGAGGATCATCAGCGACAGCACGCCGACGGCGGCCATCTGCAACTCGGGCACGCCGAAGCTGCGGGCCGCGGCCCACAGCAGCACCGCCGTGAGCACCATGCCGAGGCCGCGTTCGGTCAGCAGTCCGAGGGGACCACGACGCGGGCGACCGGGCATCCGCGTCACTCCGTGGGGGCAGGGACCCCGTCGACCACGTCGGCAATGACGTGTGCGGGGTCGTGCCCGGCAAGCTGGGCCTCGGGACGCAGGATCAGGCGGTGGGGCAGCACGTGCGGTGCCAATGCCTTCGCGTCGTCGGGCGTGACGTAGTCGCGGCCGTCGACCGCCGCGGCCGCACGACAGGCACGCATCATGGCCAGCGACGCGCGCGGCGACGCACCGAGCTCGACCTCGCTGTGGGCACGCGTCGCCCGGCACAACGCCACGAGGTAGCGGGCGACGGCGTCGCTGACGTGCACATCACGGATGGCCACGATCGCGTCCGCCACCGCCGCCGCGTCCGCGACCGGCTGCATGGCCCGGACCCGGTCCTCGCCACCGTGCGTGCGCAGGATGGCGAGCTCGTCGTCCTGGTGGGGATAGCCGATGGCGATGCGCATCAGGAAGCGGTC
>JBBDSX010000030.1:0-11648 GCA_040904725.1 Egicoccus sp. | reverse complement strand
TAGCAATCCCGCGCCATAGACCAGACTAGGCGAAGCCTCCAGGCGCCCGCGAACCCGGTGTCTGGGCGCGCGGCTCGCGCAGGGTAGCAACGGTTTCCCCGTGCCGCGATCCGACGGCCACCGCGTGCCACCGGCCGCCGGCACGATCCCCATTAGGCTGCCGTTCCCCTGCATGGATCGGGCACCCGTGCACCCGCTCTCCCGCCGTTTGATCGCGGCCAGTCCGCGGCGGTTGCGGCCCGCGGTCGAACTCGCGGTGGCAACGGTCGACCGCGCAGGCAGCGAACGTCTGCCGGGCCTGGCGGCCGAGATCGCCTTCTGGACCCTGCTCTCGCTGCCCGCGCTGCTGCTGACGGTCCTGGCCGTCGGCACGCTCATCGGCGGCACGCTCGGCGACGGCTGGCGTGTGACCCTCATCGACCGGATCATCGAGGTCGCCAGCGTCGCGCTCACCGCGCGGACCCTGGCGGTCGTGCGGCCGGTGCTGACGCGCCTGGTCGACGACGGTGGGTTCGGGATCGCCTCGTTCGCGTTCCTGACGACCTTGTGGGTCGCGTCCCGCGCGGTCAAGGTGGTGCTCACCACGCTCGAACTGGTCTACGACCGCCGCGAGTTGCGGCCCGCCTGGAAGACGCGGCTGATCGGCCTCGGACTCACGTTCGGCGCGCTGACCGTCGGGGCGGTGTTGCTGCCGCTGCTCCTGGCCGGGCCGGGGTTCGGCGAGCAACTCGCGGACTGGGTCGGCACGGACCGGCTCGGCATCGCGACCGCCTGGCGACTCGGGTACTGGCCGGCAACGGTCGTCGTGGCGGCCCTGGCGATCGCCGTGCTCTACCACGTCGGCGTTCCGGGACGCACGCCCTGGGGACGCGACCTGCCCGGTGCGGTGCTGGCGACGGGATTCTGGCTGCTCGGCAGCGCCGGCCTGCGGCTGTACGGCACATGGGTGCTCGACAACGGCTCGGCGTACGGACCACTGGCCGGCCCGATCGTAGCGCTGCTGTGGTTGTGGGTCACCGGGTTCGCCGTGCTCGCCGGTGCGGCCCTCAACGCGCAGATCGAGCGGAAGTGGCCCACCCCGGAGGGCGAGTTCAGCCGCCGCCAGACGGCTCGGGCGGGAAGATGATCGTGATGACGGTCTGGGGCGCGTGCTCGAGCAGGTACTCGGCACCGTGCCCGAGGAACGGCCGTCCCTCGATGTCGCGGGCGCGGGTGCTGAGCACGATCAGGTCGGCCGCGAGTTCGCGCCCGGCGGCGAGCAGCGCCTCGGGCGTGACCGCGCCGGTGCGGACCGACCCCTCGGCGTCCGCCCCGAACCGCTGGGCCCGCTGAACGGCCTGGTCGAGCAGGCTCTGGGCCGCCACCTCGCTGCCTCCGCCGCGACCAACGACCGAGACCGGCTGCCGCTGACCGGAGTCCGCTCCACGGTCGCTGCGGGCGACGACGTGGACCAGGTCGAGGCGGGCCTCGAGACGCGCGGCGAGCACGGACCCGAGTTCCTCGGCGGCACGGCCGGCACGGACGCCGGTGGCGGGCACGAGGATGCGTCGGGCGTCGGCGATCCCCGAGTCCTTGTTGGCACCGTGGCGGACCAACAGCAGCGGGATGCGGGCGCTGCCGATCAGTTCACGCAGGACCGACGACAGCTCGTGTGTGTCACGGAACTCCTCGGTCATGCCGAGGCCGAGCAGCCCATAGCCGAGTTCGGCCTCCTCGAGGATGGCGGCCGCCGGGTCGCCCGACGTGATCCGTCGCCGCTCGAGTTGGCGGTGGGTGAGCTGCTCCGCCATCTCGTCCTGGGCTTCCTTACAACGGCACTCCTCCTCCGACAGGTGCGGGCTGTGCACGGTCAGGACCGTGACCGTGGCCTCCTCCTGCAGGACCAGGTCCAAGGCCTCGGCGACCAGACGCGAGTTCATGCCGCCGCGGGTCGGCAACAGCGCCCGGGTCGTCGACGCGAGCACGCTGCCAGCGAGAATCTTCTCGCGCTCGAGTCGTTGTGCCTCCTCGCCTTCGGGCTTGACGTCGCGCAGCGCACGCCGCAACAGCGGCGGGGCGATCAGTGAGGTGACCATCGCCATCAGCACGATGATGGTGTAGGCGTCCTGGTTGAACACGCCGAGGCTGAACGCGATCGTGGCCAGCACGATCTCCATGGCGCCGCGGGCGTTGAGCCCGACGCCGATGGCGATGCCGTGCTGGTGGGGCAGGTCGCCGAGCCGGGCGCCGACATAGCTGCCCACCAGCTTGGTGACCGTGGCGACCACGATGATCACGACCGCCCAGAACAGCCCGGACGCGGACGCCAGGGCGCCGAGGTCGACGTAGATGCCGGCCGACGCGAAGAAGATCGGCGCGAACACCGCGGCGGCGAGCAACTCGATGGTGCGGCGGACCTCGGGGTGCTGGTAGGGCGAGCGTCCGATGACGATGCCGGCGACGAACGCGCCGAGCACGGCCTCGACGCCGATGTACTGGGTGACCACCGCGGCGATCAGCACGACCATGATGGTGGTGGTCAACGGCCCGGTCAGGCCGTCACTGATCTGCCGCGACATCCGCAGCGCCGTGTTCGTCAGCCGCTGACCGAGCGTGAGCGCGAACGCGAAGAACAGCGCGATCGCACCGATGGTGACGGCGGTCGCGCCGAACTCGACGCCTCCAGAGGTGACGATGCCGGCGAGGACCCCGAGCAGGATCCAGCCGATCAGGTCGTTGACCATCGCGGCGGCGACGGTCACCTGGCCGATGTTGCGCCGCATCAGGTCCATCTCGCCGAGGATGCGGGCCACCACCGGCAGGGCCGAGATCGACATCGCCACGGCGATGAAGGCCGCGAACGTGAACCGGCTGCCGGCGTCGCCGACGAACACGTCGCCGGGCATGACCCAGCCGACCGCGAAGCCGAGGATGAGCGGGACGATCAGGCTCCCGATCGACACGGTCGCGGCCTGCTTCCCGAGCCGGCGCAACAAATCGAGGTCGGTCTCGAAACCGGTCTCGACGAGCAACAGTGCGACGCCGATCCAGGCAACGGTAAGGATCGGTGCGCTCTCGGCCAACCCGCCCGGGAACAGCCAGGCCGCCTGGTCGGGCAGGACCTTCATGAAGACCGACGGGCCGATCAGCAGCCCGGCGGCCAGTTCCCCGACGACGGCCGGCTGGCCCATGCGCCGGAACAGGTGGCCGAGCCCGCGGGCGACGATCAGGAGCAGCGCGAACTGCGCCCAGAACAGCAACAGGTCGTGTTCGCCAAGTGGGGTGAGCAAGCGCGGAGTCCCTGATCGGCCGAGTTCGGAAGCCTAGAGCGGTCCGGGCCAGAGTTCGGCGCCCTGGGCATGGCCGTATGCGGGGGCCGTCACGGTCGAGTCAACCTGCGCCCGGACCGTCACCGTTGCTGGCGGTCCGCAGCGTCGGCGCGGGGCAACAGGAAACCGAACGTGGCGCCCTGTCCGGGTTCGGAGGTGACCTCGAGCCGGCTGCCGTGCGCCGTCACGATCTGGTCGGCGAGCGCCAGGCCGAGCCCGAGTCCGCCACTCGGGCGGCGGGTGGGGTCACCGCCGCGGTAGAAGCGCTCGAACACGAAGGGCAGGTCCTCCGTGGCGATGCCCGGCCCGTCGTCCGACACCGACAGCCGGACGGCGTCCCCGTGCGCCGTCGCCGCCACGTGGACGTTCGTTCCCTGCGGGGTGTGCCGGGCGGCATTGCCGAGCAGGTTCTCGAACACGTGCTCGAGCAGACGGGGATCGGCCACGACGCGCAGGCCGGCGTCGATGTCGAGTTCGACCGGGTGTGTCATGCGCAGCGCGGGCAGGCGGTGCAAGACGGACTGCACCTGGGAGCGCAGCTCGACCGGTGCCGGCCGGACCTCGAGGTGGCCGCGCTGCAGTGCGGACGTCTCCAGCAGCGTGGTGACCATCGAGTCGAGCCGCTCGACGTTGGCCTCCAGCCGCGCGGCGAGGTCCCGTCGCCGAACCTCGTCGAGGTCGCCCCACCGCCGCGCCAGTGTCTGTCCCAGGCCCTGCACCACGGTCAACGGGGTCCGCAGCTCGTGCGAGACGATGGAGACGAAGTCGTGGGTCCGCGCATCGAGGGCCCGCAACTGGGCGACGTCGGAGGCCACGGCCTCGTACCGAAGCGCCTGTTCGAGGGCACGCCCGGCCTGTTCGGACAGCTCGATCGCGATCGCCTGCTGCCCCGCCGTCAGCGGGCCGCGGCGGCGACTGGCGAGCATGATGGCGATCGGTTGCTCCGACGGCCCGAGCGGGATGCCGATCGTGCCACCGAAGCCGAGCTCGGGAGTCAACACGCCCGGGGTCGCGCTGTAGTCGTCGAGCACGAGGGGACCGGAGGCGCGTAGCACCCGGCCGCTGAACCCCTTGCCGAGTGGTAGCTCCTGGACCAGTTCTCCACCCGCGACGCCCCGACCCGCCACGTAGCGCAGCACGCCGGCCGTCTCGTCGACGAGGCGCAGGGCGCAGGCGTCGAAACCTGCGGCTGCCAGTCCGTCGACGACGGCATCGAGCACCTTGCGCGGGTGCAACGAGTCGGTGCGCAGCAGGCGGAGCAGCACCTGCTCACGGTCCTCGGCGGCACTTCGGGCGCGGTCGTGTCGGGCGATCGCGACCGCGAGGCTCCCAAGAACCACGAGCGCGGACAGACCCCCGACCACGGCGACGGGCCAGCCACTCACGCGCCGGTCCATCGTGGCAGCACGACGGCCACCTCGCCGTCGTCGTGCAGGGCGGACCCACCGGCGAGCAGGAGTTGCTCGGCGAGCGAAGCGAGCAGTCCATCACGCCGCCACCGTCCGTCGAGTATCCCCCCTGGCAGCACCAACGAGACGCGGTCCGCCTCCTCGCGGACCATCGGCGCGGTGCCGTCCGACGTCGGGGTGAGCAGCAGTTCGAGGGCGTGTCGGACCAGGCTTCCGTCGACCGCCACCCAGATCCCGTCCGTCACCGGAGAGTCGGTCGTGGTGGCGAGGGCGCCGGATCGCCGGAGCGGGGCCAGCAGTTCACCGATGGTGATCGGGTGAAGTGTCGGCTCGGGCCGATCCGCCTGGAACCGGGAGAAGTCGAGCATCGTGTCGATGAAGGCACCGAGGTCCGCACTCTGCGCCGCGATGTCCGCGAGCACGCGCTCCGGCCCGTGGTCACGGTCGAGGTCGCGGCCGAGCGCGTCCGACCGCTCGCGCAGCACCTCGACACGATCGTGGAGTTCGCCGGACACCTGTTCGACGAAGCTCGTCCGCATCCCGTCGAGGCGCCGCATCCGGGCCAGCAGTTCCTCCTGGGCGGCCACCCGCTCGTGTGTGGCGAAGACCCGGCCGAGGTGTGCGGCGACGGTCTCGGCGATCGCGATCTCGCGGGGCGTGGGTTCGTCGACCCGTCGGCGTGCGGCGCTGAGCGTCGCGACCGGACGCCCGTCCGCGCGCACGGGCGTCAGTACCACCGAGCGCAGCTCGGCACGATCCGGACGATGGGTCGGCAGACTGGCGTAGTCGGCGACGACCAGGGTCCGGTTCTCGTCGATGCAGCGGGCAGAGAAGCTGCCTTTCGCGGGGATCGGCTGCGCCAGTTTCGGCAACCCGACGCTGTGCATCGGCGTCATCACGCGGCCGCGGCGCACGCTGACGGCGGCCGCGTCGAACCCGAGGCTGGACAGGCCCTCGCACGCGAGGCGGGCCGCTTCGGGGAGGTCGTGGCCGGGCAGGGTGCGTGCGGTCTCGAGCAGCGCGACCCGAACGTCGGCGCTGCTGCGTTGTTGCCGCGTCCGGCGTCGCCGCCGCTCGAGGACCGGGGCGACCACCAGCGTGGCGACGAGGCAGGCCAGCCCGATCGCCGTCAGCACCGCACCCGTCCCTCGTCGACATCATGGCGGGCGTCGGCCCGCCAGACAGCGGAGGGTGAGGGATTCGAACCCTCGGGACGCGCGAGGCGCCCGCCGGTTTTCAAGACCGGTGCATTCGTCCGCTCTGCCAACCCTCCGGGGGGCCGCACGCTATCGCGCCGGCAGGTCGAGGTCGCGTGCCAGCCGGTCGACCAACCGCGACAACCGTCGCCACGGGAGGCGTGGCTCAGTGCGCGAAGAGGACCTCGCGGCCGAGGTAGGGCTGCAGGGCCTGCGGTACGGCGACGGTGCCGTCGACACGCTGGTGGGTCTCGACCAGGGCGATGATGGCGCGCTGGACCGCCAGGGCGGTGCCGTTCAACGTGCTCACCAGCAGGTTGTCGCCCTCGCGTCGGCGGATCCGGGCCTTGAGCCGGCGGGCCTGGTAGTCGGTCGTGTTCGAGCAGGAGGTCACCTCGCGGTAGGCGTCCTGCCCGGGCAGCCAGGCCTCGATGTCGAACTTGCGGGCTGCCGACGCACCGAGGTCGCCGACCGGGATGTCCACCACCTGGGCGTGGACGCCCAGTCCGGTGAAGATCTCCTCCTCGATCGACAGCAGCCGTTCGTGCTCGGCGTCGGCGAGGTCGGGGTGCACGAACGAGAACATCTCGACCTTCTCGAACTGGTGCACCCGCAGGATCCCGCGCGTGTCCTTGCCGTGCGTGCCGGCCTCGCGGCGGAAGCACGGCGAGTAGCCGACGTAGCGGATCGGCAGGTCGTCCTCGTCGAGCAGTTCGTCCATGTGCAGCGCCGCGAGCGGCACCTCGGAGGTGCCGACGAGGTAGAAGTCGTCGTCGCGGGTCAGGAAGATCTGCTGCTCGTCGGTGGGCAGGAACCCGGTGCCGTACATCGCCTCCTCACGCACGAGCACGGGCGGGATCACCGGCACGTGACCGTGGCGCATGGCGATGTCGATGGCATAGCGGACCAGCGCGAACTCGAGCAGCGCGCCCTCGCCCTTGAGGTAGGCGAAGCGGGCACCGGACACCTTGGCTGCCCGGGCGAGATCGAGGGCATCGGCCGACTCGAGCAGTTCGACGTGGTCGCGGACCTCGAAGTCGAAGGTCGGCTTGTCACCGAAGGTGCGCAGCACGATCCCGTCGCCCTCGACGCCGTCGGGCGCATCCGGGTGGGGCAGGTTCGGAACCCGCGCGAAGCGGTCGGTGTGCTCGCGCTCGACCTCGGCCAGTTGCACCTCGAGGTCGCCGACCTTCGCCTTGAGTTCGGCCGCCGCGTCGATCATGGCCTGGCGCTCGTCGGGCGCCGCCTGGCCGATGGCCTTCGACGCGTTGCGCTGTTCGGCGCGGGCGCGGTCGACCTCGGCGACGAGGTTGCGGCGGCGCTCGTCGAGGTCGGCCAGGGCGACGAGGTCGTCCCGGTCGTAGCCGCGGCGGGCGAGGGCGGTGGCGACGGACTCGAAGTCGTCGCGGAGCAGGCGCAGATCGATCATGCACCCGAGGCTAACCGCAACGGTCGCGTCGGTGATGCCGTCGCCGTCAGGTCCCCGGCGTCGCGTCGCGGTCGATGCGGCTGCGCCATTCGGCGACCCAGCCGGTGGCCTCGCGGTAGGCGGCGTCGTCCGCGGCGATCCGGTCGGCCTCGGCGGTGCGGCGGGCACCGGAGCGCCGGTACGAGCCGAGCAGTTTCACGTCGCGGTGGGTGCGCTTGACCGCCGCGAGTGCGTCCCCGACCCGCTCGTCGGCGAGGTGGCCCTCGACGTCGAGGAAGAAGCAGTACTCGCCGAGTTCGTGCTTCGTCGGCCGCGACTCGATCTTGGTCAGGTTGAGGTCGCGTTCGGCGAAGATCTCGAGCAGTTGCAGCAGCGCACCCGGCCGGTTCTCCTGGATGAAGACCACGATCGAGGTCTTGTCCCACCCGGTCGGCGGGGGCAGGTGCTTGCCGACGACGATGAACCGGGTCGAGTTGCCGGAACGGTCGGCGATGTCACGGGCGACGACGGTCAGGCCGTAGCGGTCGGCAGCCAGCGGGTTGACGATGGCGAGCCGGGGGCCGCCCCGCTCGGCGATGTCCGCTGCGGCGCGCGCGGTCGACGCCGACACGATCCGCTCGGCGCCGGGCACGTTGTTCGTCAACCAGCGCCGGCAGGCCGACAGCGCGATCGGGTGGGAGTGCACCTCGGTGACCTCGTCGAGGCCGACCTCGTCGGCACCCGCGGCCACCAGCGAGACCGGCAACTCCAGTTCGCCGTGGACGAGCAGGTCGGTGTCGAAGGCGAGCGCGTCGAGGGTCGCGGTGACCGATCCCTCGAGCGTGTTCTCGATGGGGACCACGCCGCGGGCGGCCTCGCCGGACTCGACCGCGCGCAGCACCTCGATGACGTCGCCGCACGCCAGCAGTTGCTCGGGTGCGACGTCGCCGCCGACGAACCGGGCGGCGGTCTCGGTGAAGGTGCCCTCGGGTCCGAGGTAGGCGATGCGGTGGGTCACGATGCGTTCCGTCGTCTGCGGCGGCCGGTCGGCGCGGTGGCCGCGGGCCGGCCCTCGATTGCGGACGTGATGGCCTGCTCTTCTTCGGTGGACAGGTGGTGCTCGCTGCCGCCGCCGACGACCGGCTTGGCATAGCAGCGCGTCTCGGTCCGGCCGTTGATCGCCGACACGATCACCCCGTCACCACGCTCGTCGAGCAGCGCCGCCGAGAACGACAGGGCACCGCCCATGTCCTCGAAGGCGTCGTAGCGCACGACGCCGACCCGGGACACCGTCGAGCGCAGCAACTCGCGCAGGTGCTCGGTGTCGCCGTGGAGGGTGACGAGATCGCGCCGGACGTCGGTCAGCCCGCCGTCGATGCGTCCGAGTGCGCTGACGATGTCCTCGCCCGACGCGAGGTCGAAGGCCCGCCGCTGGTCGCGACGCAGGGCCCGCAAGCGCAGCGCCAGCACGATCACGACGACCACCAGCACCACGCCGAGCGCGGCGGCGCCGAGCGCCAGCCACGTCAGGGCTTGCGGGTCCAGTTCGATCATGACCGCTCTTCGATCCCGGGGAACTTGCTGGCGACACGCGGCCGGTCGACGACCGACCGGCCCAGCGTAGCGGCGGCCCTCGGGCTGCCCGGTCGGCACGCCCGGCCCCGTGGCGCGGATGTCCGGGCGACGCGCCGGTTTCGTCCGGGTGGCCGGACAACTCGCGCACGGTCCGCGCGCGTCTCGGCGGCATGCGGTCGTACACCGGGCGAACAGCCACTTAGACTCCGCGCGACCGACTTGGGACTGCAGGGGAGCAACCACGTGTCTGCCCGCATGCGCGCCGTCGTGCTCGCACTGCTCGCATTGGCCGCCGTCGCCACGACGGCCGGTGCCGCCATCGCTTCGACGCCGCCGTCCGACGGGAGCGAACTCGTGCTCGCCCAGGGCGGCGAAACCGTCCGCGGCACCCTCCGGGACGGTGAAGGGAACGGCGTCCCCGATGCCACCATCTCGGCCGCGACGGCGGACGGGGAGGAAGTCGGCGAGACGGTCACCGACGGCGAGGGCGCCTGGGAGATCGGCCTGCCCGGCCCCGGTGACTACGTCGTCGCCCTGGACGCCGAGACCCTGCCCGACGGCGTCGACCTGCGCAATCCCGACCGCAACCCGCTCGAGGTCGAGGTCTCCGGCGCGCAGAACCGGACGCTGATCTTCGCGCTCGGCGAGGGAGCGGCCGCGTCGGCCTTCTGGAGCAGCTTCGTGGCCCAGTTGGTCTCGGGCCTGCGATTCGGGCTGATCATCGCGATCACCGCCATCGGCCTGTCGCTGATCTTCGGCACGACCGGGCTGGTCAACTTCGCGCACGGCGAACTGGTCGCGCTCGGCGCGGTCATCGCCTTCTTCTTCAACGCGCCGTCGTCGGCCGGCGGGTTCGGGCTCCAGTTGATCCTGGCCGGGCTGATCGCCACCGTGCTGTCGGCCGCCGCCGGTGGCGCGATCGAGCTCGGGTTGTGGCGGCCCCTGCGGAAGCGGCGGACCGGCCTGATCCAGATGCTGGTCATCTCGATCGGGCTCGCCCTGCTGCTGCGCAACGCGCTGCAGGTCTGGTTCGGCGGCGGCAGCCGCCCCTACTACGACTACACGATCCAGCAGTCGATCGTGCTCGGTCCCATCCGGATCACGCCGCGTGACCTCGTCGTCATGGCGCTTGCGACGATCGTGCTGATCGGCGTCGCCACGATGCTGCAGCGCACCCGGCTCGGCAAGGCCATGCGGGCCGTCTCGGACAACCGCGACCTCGCCGAGTCCTCCGGCATCGACGTCCAGCGCGTCATCCTGTTCATCTGGATCATCGGCGGCGGGCTCGCCGGCTTCGGTGGGGTGCTCGCCGGCGTCGTCGAGAACGTCAGCTACCTGATGGGCTTCCGCCTGCTGCTGCTGATGTTCGCCGGCGTCATCCTCGGCGGTCTCGGCACCGCCTACGGGGCCATGTTCGGCTCGATCGTGGTCGGGTTGATCACCGAACTGTCCACGCTGTGGTTCTCGACCGAGCTCAAGTACGTGTGGGCGCTCGGGGTGCTGATCCTGATCCTGCTCGTCAGACCGCAGGGCCTGCTGGGTCGTGCAGAGAGGATCGGCTGATGGACGTCGACTTCATGCGAATCATCGTCGACGGCCTGCGCACCGGCATCGGTCCGGTGGCGGCGGTCTACGCCCTGGCCGCCATCGGCCTCAACGTCCACTACGGCTATACGGGGCTGCTCAACTTCGGGCAGGTCGGGTTCATGCTCGTGGGCGCCTACGGGATGGGCATCGCGGTGTCCATCCACACGCTGCCGCTGTGGCTCGGCGTGATCCTCGGCCTGCTCGCCGCCGTCGCGCTCGCGCTGCTGCTCGGCTTCCCGACCCTGCGGTTGCGGGCCGACTATCTCGCAATCTGCACCATCGCGGCCGCCGAGATCCTGCGCTTCGTCTTCCGCTCGAGCCCGATGGCCGAGGTGACCGGCGGCGCGTTCGGCATCCCGAGCCAGGTCGGCGGTTCCGGGTTCTCCGGCGGCTTCTACCGGCTCAACCCGTTCCCCGACGGCGCCTACGGGTTCGGGCCGGTGACCTTCTCCCACACCCGACTGTGGATGATGGTGGTGGCGTGGCTGCTGGTCGTACTCGCGGCCCTGCTCGTGTGGGCGCTGATGCGCTCACCGTGGGGCCGGGTCATCAAGTCGATCCGCGAGGACGAGGATGCCGCGCGCGCCCTCGGCAAGAACGTGTTCGCCTACAAGATGCAGAGCCTCGTGCTCGGCGGCGTGCTCGGCGGTCTCGCCGGCATCGTGCTGGCGATGAACCAGGGCGCCATGACCCCCGACCAGTTCCTGCCCCAGCTGACCTTCTTCGCCTACACGGTCCTGCTGCTCGGCGGGGCCGCGACCGTGATCGGTCCCGTGGTCGGCAGCATCCTGTTCTGGTTCATCCTGCAGGCGATGGACAGCCTGCTGCGCCAGACCGGCTTCGGCAGCGCGGCCCTCGGTGCGGTGCGACTCGCGTTCGTCGGCCTGATCCTGATCCTGCTGATGGCGTTCCGGCCGCAGGGGTTGCTCGGCAACAAGCAGGAGATGATGCTCGATGCCTGAGACCCCCGCAGCCCGCATCCTGGCCGACGTCGAGCCGCGGCCTGGCGTCCCCAAGCCCGACCCGATCCTGGTGGTCGACAGCGTCGTGCGCTCCTTCGGCGGACTCAAGGCGGTCGACGTCGGACACCTCGAACTGCAGCGCGGCGCGATCACCTCGCTGATCGGCCCCAACGGCGCCGGCAAGACCACCTTCTTCAACCTCA
>JBBDSX010000029.1:0-11749 GCA_040904725.1 Egicoccus sp. | reverse complement strand
TTATCGACTTCGCGACGTTGCGGCCGATGCTGGCGGTGCCCGGTCGGGAGGCCGAGGTCCGGCGCGGCTTCCGCTACGAGTTCAAGTGGGACGGCGTGCGGGCGCTGGTTGCCGTCACGGCCGACGGCGACCTGCAGTTGCGCAGTCGCAACGGGGTCGACATCACCGCGAGGTACCCCGAGCTCGCCGGACTGCCGGCCGCCATCGGCCGCCCCGCCGTCCTCGACGGCGAGATCGTCGCCTTCGATGCGCAGGGGCGGCCCTCGTTCGCCGAATTGCAGTCACGCATGCACCTCGCCGACCCGGTCCGCGCGGCACGAGCCGCCGCCGCGAAGCCGGTCGCGCTGCTGCTGTTCGACCTGCTCTCGGTCGACGGCGACGACCGCCTCGCGTGGCCGCAGCAGGCGCGCCGGGATGGGCTCGTCGACCTGCCCATTGCGACCGATGGGCCGTGGTCGGTCCCGCCCGACACCGACGACCTCGATGCGGCGCTGACCATCGCGACCGACCGCGGCCTCGAGGGCGTGGTCGCCAAGCGCATCGACGCGCCCTACCGGCCGGGCGTGCGCTCGAAGGCCTGGGTCAAGCTGCGGTTGGCACGGCGCCAGGAGGTCGTGGTCGGCGGGTGGCGGCCGGGGAGGGGGCACCGGTCGGGTCGCATCGGCTCGTTGCTGGTGGGGGTCCACGACGGCTCGGGGCTGCACTACGCCGGCGGCGTCGGCAGCGGGCTGACCGAGACGGAGATCGCCGCGCTCGAGACGCTGTTGACGCCGCGCCGTGACAGCCCGTTCCACGACGCGGTCGAGCACCGCGACGCGCAGTTCGCCGAGCCGCGGGTGGTGGTCGACGTGCGGTTCACCGAGTGGACGCCGGACGGGCGCCTGCGGCACCCGGTCTACCTCGGCCGGCGCAGCGACAAGGACCCGGCGGAGGTCGTCCGCGAGGACTGAAACCGGCCGCCACGCGTCCGGGTCCCGGCGTTACGCTTCACGGCGTGCGCCGCCCGACAACGAGCGCGAAGCGCGAGACGGCAGGACTGGTGGGCCCGACATGCCACGTGCGATCTGGAACGGTTCGATCAGCTTCGGGCTGGTCAACATCCCGGTGAAGCTGGTGACCGCGACCCAGCCGAAGACGGTGCGCTTCCGTGAGATCCGCCGGGGCGACAACTCGCGCATCCGTCACCGCAAGGTCGCCGCCACCGACGGTGAAGAGGTCACCCAGGACCAGATCGTCAAGGGCTACGAGATCGCACCCGACCGGTACGTGGTCCTCGATCCCGAGGAGTTGCGTGCCCTCGATCCGCAGCGCTCGCGCGCGATCGACATCGAGGACTTCGTCGACCTCGCCGACATCGAGCCGCTGCAGTACGAGTCGTCGTACTACCTCGTTCCGGGCGACATCGCCGCGAAGTCCTACGAGTTGCTGCGCCGGGCGATGGAGGAGACCGGCAAGGCGGGTGTCGCGAGGTTCACGCTGCGCAGCAAGCAGTACCTCGCCGTGCTGCGTCCGGTCGGCAAGGCCCTGGCGGTCTCGACCCTGCTCTACCACGACGAGGTCGTGGCCACCGAGGACCTCGACGGACTGCCCGACGACGTCGAGGTGGCCGACCGTGAACTGTCGATGGCGACCTCGCTGATCGAGTCGATGACCGCCGACTGGGACCCGACCCGCTACGAGGACGAGTACCGCAGGCGGGTGCTCGAGTTGATCGAGGCCAAGGCCGACGGCGAGGACATCGGCGAGGTCCCCGCGGCCGAGCGCGAGTCCGGCGACGTGGTCGACCTGATGGCGGCGCTCGAGGCGTCGTTGTCGGCGGCCAAGGCGGCCGGCGACGGTGACGGTGACACCGACGGCAAGCGCGACACGGCCTGATGGCGGCGAAGGGCGAGTCCAAGCGTCAGACGGTCGAGGTGCCCGGCGTCGACGCCGACGGCAACGAGGTGGTCCGCCAGCTCAACGTGTCCAACCTCGACAAGGTGCTGTGGCCCGACGGGACCACCAAGGCCGCGTTCATCAACTACTTCGTCACCGTGGCGCCGGTGATGCTGCCCCACCTGGCGCAACGGCCCGTGACCCTCAAGCGCTATCCGGACGGCGTGGACGGGCAGAGCTTCTTCGAGAAGCGCTGCCCGCCGCACAGGCCGGACTGGCTGACCACGACGCCGCTGCCCAAGCGGGGGACCGGCCGCTGGGGCAAGCCGATCCCCGAGGAGCAGCGTCGCAAGCCACGGCCGGGCGAGCGCGAGGACATGGTCGACCACTGCAACCTGACCGACACCGCCGCGCTGGTGTGGGTCGCCAATCTCGCCGCGCTCGAACTGCACGTTCCGATGGGGCGCGCGCCGGAGGCGGAGGTGCCTCGCGCCGTCGTGTTCGACCTCGACCCCGGCGCGCCCGCGGACGTCGTGACCTGCGCGCAGGTGGCCATGCTGCTGCGCGACGTGTTCGACCGGCTCGGCCTGACCGCCGTCACCAAGACCTCGGGCGGCAAGGGCCTGCAGCTCTACGTCCCGCTCAACCACGACGAAGTGACCTACGACGACACCAGCGATTTCTCCCGCGACGTCGCCCAACTGCTCGAACGGGTCCATCCCGAGTTGGTGATCGCCACCCAGACCAAGTCCGAGCGGGTCGGCAAGGTGCTCATCGACTGGTATCAGAACACCTTGACCAAGACCACGGTGTGCGTGTACTCGCCACGGGCACGCGAACGCCCGACGGTGTCGACGCCGCTGACGTGGGACGAGGTGGCCGACGGCGCGGACACCGGCGATGCCGATGCGTTGCGGTTCGCGATGGACGACGTCGTCGCCCGCGTGCAGGCCTACGGGGACCTGTTCGCTCCCGTGGCCGACCTGCAGCAGGAGCTTCCGAGTCTGGGGTGAGCGCGTCGCGGGCGACGTTCAGGCCACGTACAGGGTCCGTTCGCCCGGCGAGCCGCCGATCCGGGGCGGATCATGGCCTCCGGTCGGCATCGTCTCCGCGGCCGCAGGGTGGCCGGTCCGTACCGTCGTTGCAGGTCAATTGACCAGCCCCGTGGTCCCTCTCCGCCGTCAGGGCCAGACAAGGACGACACGAACGTGGACGCGATTCGCTCGACGCCGGGCACCTCGGCGACTCCCATCGCCGACGGCATACCGCGCCCGATCCAGCAGCCCGGGCGACACCTGCCGTGCCCGCTGCCGGCCCCCCGCGGGCCCGTCACGAGCTTCCTGCTCGAGCACCTGACGCAGCCACCGCACGACCTGCCGCTGTGGCCGGCACCCGAGGACGATCCGCTCACCGGTGACGACACCCACCTCGCCCTGTACCTGGTCTACGAGCTGCACTACCGCGGCGTCGAAGGCGTCGACGAGCGCTGGGAGTGGCACCCCGACCTGATCCGCCTGCGCGGCCAGCTCGAGCAGCGGTTCGAGGAGGGCCTGGTCGAGGTCGTCGGCGACATGCCCGAGGTCGACGACGTCACCGTCTTCCTGCAGGAGCTGACCACCGACGACAGCGACGGCCGCTCGATCTCGAAGTTCATCGAGCACGATGGCGACCTGCACCAGTTCCGCGAACAGGCCGTCCACCGCGCCGCGTGGCAGCTCAAGGAGGCCGATCCGCACAGCTGGGCGATCCCACGCCTGGGCGGCAAGCCGAAGGCCGCACTGGTCGAGATCCAGGCCGACGAGTACGGCGACGGGGTGGACGCCGACGTCCATGCTGAGCTGTACGCGCTGACGATGGAGCGACTCGGCCTGTCGTCGCGCCCGAACCACTACATCGATCTCATGCCGGGTCTGTCGCTCGCCACGGTCAACCTGGTGTCGATGTTCGGACTGCACCGTCGCTGGCTCGGCGCCGTCGTCGGCCACCTCGCCGTCTTCGAGATGTCGTCGGTGACCACCATGGCCCGCTTCGCCACGGCGCTGCGCCGGCTCGACTTCGACCCGTGGACGTGCCTGTTCTTCGACACGCACGTCGTCGCCGACGCCCACCACCAGACCGTGGCCGCCACCTCGCTGGCCGGCGGCCTGGTCGAGCAGGACCCCAAGCGGCTCAACGAGGTCGTCTTCGGCGCCCTCGCACTCGGCAAGCTCGAAGCCAAGCTGACCGCCCACGTCCTCGACGCCTGGGACCGTGGCGAGTCGTCGCTGCTCGGCGACCTCGACGTCCCGGACGAGGCACCCGGCCAGGGCGTGCTGCACGTGCCGGCCGACGACCCACGCCTGCCCGCGCGCAACTAGCGCGGACGGCAGTACCGCGACACCCGCGAACCGAGGAGAACCGATGGCCAAGGATCACGGACCGTCCGTCAAGAACGACGAGCAGTACGAGGCGCTACGCGACGAGGGCTACGGCAAGGAGGCCGCGGCCCGCATCGCCAACAGCGGCAAGGACGCCGCGAAGAAGGGTGGCGAGCACGCTGCGTACGAGGACTGGACCGTCGAAGAACTGCACGACCGTGCCGCCGAACTCGACGTCGAAGGCCGATCCGACATGAACAAGGACGAACTGATCGCGGCGTTGCGCAACCGCTGAGCTCGGTCCGTCCCTCGTCCCAAGGTGGCCGGGGGGGGCCGCGATTCGCGGCCCCGGCCACATCCGCTTGACTGGCCCCCGTGACTACCGACCCCGCGACCACCAGCCCCCGTCCGCCGGCGCCCGCAGCGCCGGTCTCGACGTTCGCGCCGCTGCGCGTGCCCGAGTACCGCCGCTTCTGGTCGGCCGCCCTGGTCAGCCACCTCGGCACCTTCCTGCAGATGACGGCCGGCCCCTGGGTCATGCAGGAGATGACCGACTCGCCGCTCCTGGTCGCCATGGTCACGACCTCGCTGACCCTGCCGCGGCTGCTGCTGACGTTGCCGGCCGGTGCGCTGGCCGATGTCATCGACCGGCGATCGCTGATGCTGGTCGGTCAGATCACCAGCGCGCTGTCGGTGGCCGCCATGGCGGTCCTGACGGCGACCGGCCTGTTGACGCCGGCCCTGCTGCTCGGCCTGTCGTTCCTGCTCGGCGTGGGCAACGCGATCGGCCTGCCGTCGTTCCAGACCCTGATCCCCGACCTCGTCCCGCGCCCGATGATGACCCAGGCGATCACCCTCAACAGCGGCGCGTTCAACGTCGCCAGGGCGATCGGTCCGGCGATCGGCGGCGTTATGGTCGGCGCGGGACTGGCCAGCACCGCGTTCGGTGCGAATGCTGCGTCCTACCTCGCGATCGTCGGCGTCCTGCTGACCTTCCCGCGGGCGACGGTGCAGGACACCTCGCGGATGCCGCTGTGGCGCTCGACCGCGACGGGGATGCGCTACGCGCGGTTCACCCGCCCCATCCGGGTGATGCTGGTCGTCAGCGCCACGTTCGCCTTCACGACGGCGAGCATCCAGTCGCTGCTGCCGGTCAAGTCGACCGAACTCGGTCTCGGGGGAAGCGGCTACGGGACGCTGTACGGCCTCTTCGGTGCGGGGGCCCTGGTCGGGGTCCTGACCCGTGAGCGGGCACGTGCCCGCTTCCGCAGGCGGATGCTGCCGGGGGCGGTGCTGACGTTCGGGGTGTCGGGCGTCGTGCTCGGGCTCGCCAGTCACCCGGTGCTTGCCGGCGCGGCGCTCGGCGTCAACGGCCTGTGCTGGGTCTACACGCTGGTGACCATGAACGCGACCGTGCAGTTGCTCGCGCCGCGATGGGTGCGCAGCCGGGTCGTGTCGCTCTACATCCTCGCGATCGGTCTGCAGCCGGTCGGGGCGTTCGCGGCCGGTGTTGTCGCCGAGTTCACCACGGCCGGCACCGCGGTCGCGCTGTTCAACCTCGGCACGGTCGCACTGGGCCTGGTCGCGTTCCGGCTGGGGTTGCCCGTGCTCGGCGAGTTCGACGAGCCGGCCGCCCCCGATGACTGGCACGTGCCGCGCCATGCCCGCAAGGTCGCGGGGTCACCGGTTCTGATCGCCAACACCTGGGAGATCGACCGCGAGGACGTCGAGGAGTTCCTCGCGCTGATGCGTGAACTGCGCCGCCAGCGCTTCCGCACCGGCGCCCACCGCTGGTCGCTGTACCGCGACGCCGACCGGCCAACGCGAATCACCGAGTTCTTCATGGTGCACGACTGGGAGGAGCACCTCGCCCAGCACGCGCGGATGGACCAGGACGTCGCCGAGGTGCTCGCACGGGCGCGCGGATTCTCGCGCGGCGACTATCCCGTGACCCGTCACATGGCCGGGCTCGACATCCTGGACGCGTCGGCCCCGTCGATAGACGAGCAGTTGCTGACCGTCCACGCCGAGGCACACAAGACCGACGGCAGCCTGCCGCTGCAGCACGTGCAGGAACACGACGGTGGCGAGCCCGAGGCCCGGGAGCCGTGAGGTAGCCCACGGACGGGGCTGGTCTCCGGTCGCAGGGGCACGGTGACGAGCCGATCGAGGTCGAGCCCCGACTGCGCGGCGTGGGCCACCGTCCTCCCACTGCCCGTCCGAGGGCATGATCGCGACCAGACCAGCGGCGCGACAGCCACGGCGACCGCCACCAGCGCGACGCCGCCGGCGCCCGGCGCCTGTCCGACGAGGTCGAGTGTCGCGAACATCTCGATGCAGATCTGACCCATGTCGTCCTCGTGGCGTGATGGCGGTGCCGTCCCTCATGCAGACGAGCTGAGGCCACCAGACTCATCGGTGCGACGGCTGGCCGTCGATGTCACCTCGTGTCACCAGTGTTGCGGGTGCCTCGCGACATCGACGAGAGACCGCGGCATCGCCAACAGCCGGCAAGGCCTCCCGCCGCAGTCAGACCCGACGGTGACGATCAGGTGGGGCGGACGCGGAGGGCGCGGGGGCCGCGACCGTCGTCACTGCGGTCGAAGGCGACCCGTTGCCCCTCGTCGAGCGAGCGGAACCCGTCGCCGGCGATCGAGGAGTAGCGCACGAACACGTCGTCGCCGTCATCGTCGGGTGCGATGAACCCGTAGCCCTTCTCGTCGTTGTACCAACGCACCTCGCCCGTGATCCGGTCGGCCTCGATCGGGATCTCGGTCGTCAACTGCTGGATGTCGGCGTGCACGTCGGGCTCCTGGGGCAGGGGCGAGCCACGGATGGCCGGCTCGCACCGGGCGCAACGCTAGGAAAGCCGGCGCCCGGGTCCGCGGAGGCCACCGGGTCGTTCGTACAGGGGTCGCGCGCCTCACTCCTCGTCGGGAGGTGTCCATTCGGCGACGACCGGGCCGGCGATCTCGGCATCCAGCGGCGCTCCGCGACCGGCCCGCTTGGTCGGGGCCAGATCCACGGCCCGGACCACGATCGGTTCCTCGCCGTGGACGTGGAGGTCGCCGGCCACGCCGCACCACAGCAGCGGTTCCGAGCCCGCCATCAGGCCCTTGCCGCCGCGGCCCTTGGGGGCGTAGTCGGCCAGCGGCGAGCGCTTCGCCGTGCCGTCGGCGCCGATGGTGATCACCTCGCCTGCATCGTCGGCCCCACCCTCGACCACCGAGACAGAAACGATCTGCTCGCCCTTTGGCACGCTCATGCCGGCGACCCCGGCGGCCGTGCGGCCCATCGCGCGCGCCTCGTCCGCGGCGAACCGCGTGACCAGGCCGCCGGAGTGGGCGAGCACGAGATGGTCGGCGTCCTTGCAGACCACGAGGCCGACGAGGCGGTCGCCGTCCTTCACGCCTGCCGCCTGCAGCGAACGTTGTCGGGCCTCGGCGAACTCGCTCATCGCGGTGCGCTTGACCTGGCCGCCGGCGCTGACGGTCGTGACCGTCAGGTCGGCGTCCTCGACGAGGACGGCCGCACCGGCCAACTTCGCGTCCGGCCCGCCACCGAGCAGTCCACCGACGTGCGTGCCGCGCTGGTTTGCCTTGACGACCGGCACGTCGGCGACGCCGACGCGGTATCCCATGCCTTCCTCGTCCACGAGGAGCAGCGTGTCGTCGGTGGTGCAGCGCAGCACGGCGACGAGCGGGTCGTGGGCGTGCTTGTGCGCCGGTGTCGCGCGACGGCGGGGGAGCGGCTTGACGTAGCCGCCGCGGGTGACCATCACGGTCACCTCCTGGGCCTCGAACCCGGCCTGTGAGCCGCCCGCCAGCACGTCGTCGGCCGTGATGCCCGGTTCGACGATGCGTGAACGGCGGGGGGTGGCGTGTACGCGCTTGATCTCGCGCAGTTCCTCGCCGAGCAGGCCGTCGAGCACCTCGTCGTCGCCGAGGATCTCCTCGAGCCCGGCGATGCGTTCCTGCAAATCCTGGTATTCGTCCTCCAGCGCGGCGCGCTCGAGGGCGGCCAGCCGACGCAGTTGCATGTCGAGCACGGCCTGGGCCTGCAGTTCGCTCATCTCGAAGCGTTCCATCAGGCCGGTGCGGGCGTGCGCCGCCGACTCGCTGCCACGGATCAGCGCGATCACCTCGTCGAGGTGGTCGAGCGCGAGCAGCAGCCCCTCGACGATGTGGGCGCGGGCCTGGGCCTTGCGCAGACGGTGTTCGGTGCGGCGCGTCAGCACCGTGCGCTGGTGGGCCAGGTAGTGGCGCAGGCACTCGACCAGACCCAACGTCCGCGGCGCACCGTCGACCAGTGCGACGAGGTTGACGTTGAAGTTCGTGCGCAGGTCCGTGGTCCGGTACAGCTTCTCGAGCACCGCACCCGGGTCCTCGCCGCGCTTGAGTTCGATCACGATGCGCATGCCGTCGCGCGAGGACTCGTCGCGCAGGTCGCGGATCGCCTCGATCTTGCGGTTGCTGACCAGGTCGGCGATGCGCTGCAGCAGCGCCGACTTGTTGACCTGGTAGGGGATCTCGGTGATCACGATCCGCGGCAGGTTCCCCGTGCGGGTCTCGGTGGACGCGACCGCCTCGACCGTGACGGCACCCCGGCCCGACACGTAGGCGTCGTGAATGCCGCCTCCCTGGATGATGCGGGCACCCGTGGGGAAGTCCGGCGCGGGGACGTGGCGCATCAGCCGCGCGAGGTCGGCGTCGGGCTTGTCCAACAGCGTCAGACAGGCGTCGATGACCTCGCCGAGGTTGTGCGGCGGGATGTTGGTGGCCATGCCGACGGCGATGCCTGACGCGCCGTTGACCAGCAGATTGGGGAAGCGCGAGGGCAGCACGACCGGCTCGGTGTCGTAGCCGTCGTAGTTGTCGACGAAATCGACGGTCTCCTCGTCGATGCCGGCGAGCAACTCCATCGCCAGCGGCGACAGGCGCGCCTCGGTGTAGCGCATGGCCGCCGGCGGGTCGCCGTCGACCGAACCGAAGTTGCCGTGCCCGTCGACCAGCGGCTCGCGGGTGGAGAAGTCCTGCGCCATGCGAACCAGCGCGTCGTAGATCGAGGAGTCACCGTGCGGGTGGTAGGTCTTCATGACCTCGCCCACCGCGGACGCGCACTTGCGGTAGGGGCGGTCGGGATGCAGGCCCGACTCGTACATCGAGTACAGGATGCGCCGCTGGACCGGCTTGAGGCCGTCGCGGACGTCGGGCAGGGCACGGCCGACGATGACCGACATCGAGTAGTCGAGGAAGGCCTGCTCCATCCTCGACTCGAGGCTGACGTCGAGGACCTGGCCGCTGCTGAGGGAGGGGGAGGTTGCCATCTACACGTCCACGTTCTCGGCGAAGTGCGCGTTGGTCACGATCCAGTCGCGGCGCGGATCGGTCTGGTTGCCCATCAGCAGGACGAACAATTCGTCGGCCCGCGCGGCCTCGTCGATGTTGATGCGCAGCAGCGTGCGACGCCCCGGGTCCATCGTCGTGGCCCACAACTGCTCGGCGTCCATCTCGCCGAGGCCCTTGAAGCGCTGGATCTCGATGTTGCTGTACCGCTTGAACTCGGTCTTGACGAGTTGGTCGCGTTCCTTGTCGCTCATCGCGTAGGCGACCTTGCCGCCCTTGCGCAGCTGGTACAGCGGCGGTTGGGCGAGGTAGAGGTGGCCCTTCTCGATCAGCTTGGGGGTCAGCCGGTAGAAGAAGGTCAGCAGCAGGGTCGTGATGTGCCCGCCGTCGACGTCGGCGTCGGCCATCAGGATGATCTTGTCGTAGCGCAGCCGGTCGTGGTCGTAGGCCTCGCCGACCCCGGTGCCGATCGCCTTGACCAGCGCCTGGATCTCGGCGTTCTCGAGCACCCGGCCCAGCTGGGCCTTCTCGACGTTGAGCACCTTGCCGCGCAGCGGCAGGATCGCCTGCGTGTGGCGGTCGCGGGCCGACTTGGACGAGCCGCCCGCAGAGTCGCCCTCGACGATGTAGAGCTCGGTCTCCGACGGGTCGCGGCTGGTGCAGTCGGCGAGCTTGCCGGGCAGGCCGGCCGACTGGGTGTCGAGCAGGCCCTTGCGACGGGTGAGCTCGCGGGCGGCCTTGGCGGCCTGGCGGGCCTTGGCGGCCACCGCGGCGCGCTTGACGATCTGGCGGCCCTTGGCCTTGTGCTTGGCCAGCCAGGCCGTCAGTTCCTCGGCGACCACCTGCTCGACGTAGCCACGTGCGATCGTTGACCCGAGCCGGCCCTTGGTCTGCCCCTCGAACTGCGGGTCCGGCAGCTTGATCGACACGACCGCGACGAGACCTTCGCGGACGTCGTCGCCGGTGAGGTTGGGGTCCTTCTTGAGCAACGCGCCCGAGTCGCGCCCGAACTTGTTGAGCGTGCTGGTCAGCGCCCGGCGGAAGCCCTCCTCGTGGGTGCCGCCGTCGGCGGTGCGCACGATGTTGACGTAGCTGCGCAGGCGGTCGTCGTGGAACCCCTCGGACCAGGTGAAGGCGAGGTCGATCGCGACCGGGTTGCCGTCGTACTCGCGTTCGTCGTGGATCTCGATCGGGGGCACCAGGGGGTCCTTGCCCCGCAGCAACTCCTTCACGAAGTCGGTCAGGCCGTGCTTGAACTTCATCGTCTGCGAGCGACCGTCGCGGTCGTCGGCCAGCATGATCTCGAGGCCGGGATTGAGCAGCGCGGTCTCGTGCAGGCGTTCGGCGATGCGGTCGTACTCGAGCGTCGTGGTCTCGAAGATGTCGGGGTCGGGCCAGAACCGCACCAGCGTGCCGGAGCCCTTGGCCTTGCCGGCCTTCTTGAGCTTGTCGGTGGTCGCGCCGCGCGAGAAGGCGATGGTGTGGCGGCTGCCGTCGCGGCTGACCTCGACCTCGGTGCGGGAGGCCAGCGCGTTGACCACGGACACGCCGACGCCGTGCAGGCCGCCCGACACGGCGTAGGACTGCCGGTCGAACTTGCCGCCGGCGTGCAGGGTGGTCAGGGCCAACTCGACCGCGGGCACCTTCTCGGTCGGGTGCTTGTCGATGGGGATGCCACGACCGTCGTCGGACACCTCGATGCCGCCATCGTCGAGGATGCGCACCCGGATCCTGTTGGCCACGCCGGCGAGGTGCTCGTCGACGGCGTTGTCGACGACCTCCCAGACGAGGTGGTGCAGGCCGCGCACGTCGGTCGAGCCGATGTACATCGCCGGACGCCTGCGCACGCCCTCGAGTCCCTTGAGGACGCTGATGCTCTTGGCGCTGTAGTCGGTCACTGGTGGCCTCGACGCGGTGCTGGCGCACGGTGGCGCCGTCGAACGAAGGACGGTGGGCGCGAAGGTACGACACGGGTGTGATTCGTCGGTGGAGCCGTCCCCAGGCGAACGTTCGGGCAAGCAGGTTCGGTGACGCCGGGGGGAGACGAAACCGCGCGGAAGGTCAGGGGCGTCCCCGCCGTTCGCGCCCTAGCGTGCCGTGCCAGGCGAGGACAAGAGGGGCGACGTGGCAGCGGAGGTCGGTGAGAGCCCCACCGAGCCCATCCTCGAGGAC
>JBBDSX010000028.1:0-1943 GCA_040904725.1 Egicoccus sp. | reverse complement strand
CCGATGACCGGCACGCCCATCTTCTCGGCCAGGTCCATGATCTTTACGACCTTGGCCGCGAACACCTCGCCGAGCGATCCGCCGAACGCGGTGAAGTCCTGGCTGAACACGCACACGCGACGGCCGTCGATCGTGCCGTGGCCGGTCACGACCCCGTCGCCGAGGATCTTTTTGTCCTCGAGCCCGAACCCGGTCGCGCGGTGCACGGCGAACGCGTCGGTCTCGACGAACGAACCCTCGTCGAGGAGCAGGTCGACGCGCTCGCGGGCGGTCAACTTCCCGCGGTCGTGCTGCTTGGCAATCGCCTCGTCGCCACCGCCCGCCGAGGCCTCGGCCTGGCGGCGACGCAGTTCCTCGAGCTTGTCCTTCGTGGTCTCGGCCACGGTGGTGCACCTTCCGGTGGACAACGACGCTGACGTGCGACTCGGATGCGGCGACGTGGCCGCAGGGTCGGGCATCCTAACCGGGTCCCGTCCTACAACCCCGACCCGAACGAGGCAGCGTGACCGGTGACCTCGCCCGCCACCACCGCGTGAGCGCCCTGCTCTCGGGGCCGCTGCAGTGGCACACCGTCGAACACGTCCCCGAGGTGGTCTCGACCAACGACCTCGCGTTGGAGCGCCTGCGTGCCGGGACACCGCCCGGCCTGGTCGTCGTCGCCGACCGGCAGACGGGCGGCCGCGGCCGCCAGGGCCGCACCTGGCTCGACGGCCCGCGCCGCGAGTCGTCGCTGCTGCTGACCGCGATCGCGCCGGCCCCGCCCGTCCACCCCACCCTGGTGCCATTGGCCGCGGGCGTCGCCACCGCGGATGCCCTGCGCCGCGCCGGCACCACCCCGTGGCTGAAGTGGCCCAACGACGTCCTGCTCGACGGACGCAAGACCGCCGGCATCCTGGTCGAGCAGCACCGCGTCGCCGATGCCGACGTCGTGCTGATCGGTGTCGGTATCAACCTCGACTGGCGTGGCACCGACCGCAGCGGCGAGGCCGGTGCATGGACCTCGGTCGCCGAGGTGACCGACGATGACGTCGATCGCGGTGGCGTCCTCGCCGACCTGCTGCGTGGGCTCGCCGCCTGGCTGCACTCGGTCCCCGGCGATCCCCTGCGCCTGTTGGTCACCTATCGCGACGTCTGCGCGACGATCGGCGAACAGGTCCGCGTCTCGTTCCCCGACGGCAGCGCCGTCGAGGGGCGGGCCGTCGACCTCGACCGCGATGGCCGCCTGGTCGTCGACACTCCGGAACGCCAGATCGCGGTCAGCGCCGGTGACATCGAACACCTCCGCACCCCACGTACGGGGTGACCACCTCCGCCCCGGGTCGGCCTGACACCAGGGGTGCTCCGGGAGATCGCGCGCCGGTCGGGCGCGATCCCGCCGATCCTTGGACGTCAAAGTAGTCTCGGTGCCACGTCCGTGGGAGATGCCTGATGTCGTTGTCGTTCTCGCTGAGCCCCGAACAGGAAGAGTTCCGCCGGGTCGTGCGCCGCTTCGCCGACGAGGTGGTCGACCCCGCCGCGGCCGAGATGAACGTCCAGCGCCGCTTCCCGGTCGAGATCGTGCGGCAGATGGGCGAACTGGGGCTGTTCGGCATCCCGTTCTCGTCCGCCTACGACGGCATGGACGGCGACTACCTCACACTCTGCCTCGCGATCGAGGAACTCGGCCGCGTCGACCAGTCCGTCGGTATCACCCTCGAGGCCGGCGTGGGCCTCGGGGCCGCCCCGATCGACGAGTTCGGCACCGACGAGCAGAAGGCCCGATGGCTGCCGGAGCTGTGTCGCGGCGAGAAGCTCGGTGGGTTCGGCCTGACCGAGGCGGGCGGCGGGTCCGACGTCTTCGGCGCCACCCGCACCAAGGCGGTCCAGGACGGCGACCACTGGGTGATCAACGGCTCGAAGGTGTTCATCACCAACTCGGGCACCGAGATGACCTCGATCGTCAC
>JBBDSX010000027.1:0-1947 GCA_040904725.1 Egicoccus sp. | reverse complement strand
CCATCACGCCGGTCGCGGCCGAGGACGAGGACGGCACGGTGTTCGGCCAGGTCGGCTTCCTGCCGGCCGAGATCTTCGAGCGCTACACGGTCAGCAAGGCCATCGAGGAGGCCCTGGTCGGGCCGGTCGGGTTCCTCACCCTGTTCGTCGGCTCGCTCGTCGCCCTCGGCCGGGTGTTCTCGCCCAGTGGCCTGATGCAACTGTTCTCCCAGGCGTCGGGAGCCGAGGAGCGCTCGATGGACGGTGCCATCTCGCTGGTCGGTGCCGCGAACGTCGCCGGGCAGACGAGCGGTGGCGGCCGTGGACTGCTGATGCTGCTGCTGCTGATCGTCTCGATCAACATCTTCATCGGGATCTTCAACCTCGTGCCGCTGCCGCCGCTCGACGGCGGCCACCTCGCCGTGCTCGGCATCGAACGGGCCGTCAACGCCGTCCGGCGGGTCCGCGGCAAGCCGCAGGACTTTGCGGTCGATCCGCGGGCGATCGCCGCCGTGGCGATCCCGGTGCTGGCGGTTCTCGGCACCGTGATGGTGGCCGTGCTGTGGCTCGACATCAGCAATCCGCTGCAACTGCCGGGCTGAGATCCGCCATCCCGGGCCGCCCGTCGGTCCGAACCAGCGGTGACCGCCGGCGGTACCGTGGCGGTACCCCATCGTCGTGTTTTTCGCCCGGAGTCCCTCGTGACCACGCAACTGCCCATCCTCGCCAACGCTCCGGCGCCGGCCCCTGCCGTGTCCGGACCGGTCCGGCGCGCCACGCGCAAGATCACGCTCGGGCCGATCGAGGTCGGCGGTGACGCCCCGGTCAGCGTGCAGACGATGACGGTCACCCCCACCCACGAGGCCGACCTGACCCTGCAGGCGATCGCCGCGGCGCAGGCCGCCGGCGCCGACGTCGTCCGCGTCGCCGTCCCTCGCAAGGAGGACGCCGAGGCGCTGGCGCGCATCGCCGAGCACGCCCGGATCCCGGTCATCGCCGACATCCACTTCCAGTGGAAGTACGCCGTCATGGCGATCGAGGCCGGTTGCGCCGGCGTGCGCATCAACCCGGGCAACATCAAGAAGCACGACAAGGTGGCGCTGCTCGGCAGGCTCGCCGACGAGGCCGGCGTCGCGATCCGCATCGGGGTCAACGGCGGCTCGCTCGAGCAGGAGATCCTGGACGAGTTCGGGGGTCCGACGCCCGAGGCGATGGTCGAGTCCGCACTGCGCGAGGTCCGCCTGCTCGAGGACGTCGAGTTCCACAACACCAAGATCTCGGTCAAGCACTCCGATCCCTGGACCATGATCCAGACCTACCGGCTGCTGTCCGAGCGCTGCGACTATCCGCTGCACCTCGGCGTCACCGAGGCCGGGCCGCTCAAGTCGGGCTCGATCAAGTCGGCCGTCGGCATCGGCGCGCTGCTCGCCGAGGGCATCGGCGACACGATCCGCGTGTCGCTCTCGGCCGACCCCGTCGAGGAGGTCAAGGCCGGCATCGCCATCCTCGAATCGCTCCACCTGCGCGAACGCGGCCTCGATGTCGTGTCGTGCCCCTCGTGCGGCCGTGCCCAGGTCGACGTGTGGACCCTGGCCGAGAACGTCCAGAAGGGCCTCGAGGGCAAGATCGACGTCCCCCTGCGCGTCGCGGTCATGGGCTGCGTCGTCAACGGACCGGGCGAGGCCCGCGAGGCCGACCTCGGCGTCGCGGCCGGCAACGGCAAGGGCGAGATCATCCAGAAGGGCGAGCGCATCGCGACCGTCCGCGAGGAGGACATCGTCGAGGCGATGATCCACTACGCCACCGAGATGGCCGAGGAGATCCGCGCCGAGCGCGGCTCGGGGACCCCCGTGGTGACGCGGTAGCGACCCGCCTCACCCTGGCACGTCCTGCCTGGTCGTGGTACGTTCGATGACCAACCAGAAGCGTCACACGCGCGGTCGGCCCGTCTCGGGCCGGCCGTCTTCG
>JBBDSX010000026.1:0-11914 GCA_040904725.1 Egicoccus sp. | reverse complement strand
CCCCGAGGCGGTCGAATCCCGGCGCGAGGGCAACGGAGATCGGGTCCCGTGTAAGTGCGACGGCGATGTCGGGCGCCTCGACCGCCGCGCGCTCCTCGTAGCGGTGGTCGGTGACGAGCCGGTCGCCCCCCGCGTCGGGCGCCAACAGGACCTGGCCCATGCTGCCGGAAAAGCCGGTCAGCCAGCGGACGTTCGCGGGAGCGGTGACGAGCAGCGCCTCGACGCCGTGCTCGGCCAGACCGGCCCGGGCGCGGTCCCGGCGCCCCACATGGTCGGCGTTCGGTAGGGCCGGTCGCGGGCCGGCCGGCTGTGGTCCGCTGTCGGTGCCGTTCACTCCCCTGCCGGGCGTAGGCCCAGTGCCGCCCGGACAGCGAGTGGGTACCCGGCCGTCCCGAATCCGGCGATGGATCCGTTGCACGCCGGTGCGATGACCGAGCGTCGGCGGAATTCCTCGCGGGCGTGGATGTTGGACAGGTGCACTTCGACGCAGGGGACGTCGAGGAGTTCCAACGCGTCGTGCAGCGCATAGCTGTAGTGGGTCAACGCACCCGCGTTGATGATCACGGCATCGGTGCCGTCAGTCCGTGCCGCGTGCAGACGGGTCAGCAACTCGCCCTCGCCCTCGAACTGCTCGGCGACGAGTGTGGCGCCGGCCGCTTCGGCCTCGGACCGAGCGGCGGTCACGACGTCGTCGAGCGTGTCGGTGCCGTACTGCTTCGGGTCACGGGTACCGAGTTGCGACAGGTTCGGACCGTGCAGCAACAGGATCGTGGTCATGGCTCACCTAGGGTTGCCGGGTACGGCCGACAACCCTAGGCAACGGATCGGCTCTGTCGGTGTCAGTCCTCGAGCTGGAAGGTGACGAGCAGGTTCACCCGGTAGCCGGCGACCTTGCCGTCCTTGATGCTGACGTTCTGGTCCTTGACCCAGGCGGACTCGACGTTGCGCAGGGTCTTGGTGGCCCGCTCGATGCCGGCGCTGATCGCGTCCTCGAAGCTCTTCTCGGACTTCGAGCTGATCTCGGTCACACGGGCGACGGTAGCCATGGATGCTCCTTCGCTTCGTAGTCGGATGCATCCATCCTGCGCGTCCGTCATCGTTCGGCAACCTGTCCGCCCCCCGCCGACGACCATGACAGAGCGGGAACCGGCTCATCGGCCGGGGCCGTCCTCCTCGTCGCTCGGCGGCGCCACCACGCCAAGTTCGTCGAGCACGGCGTTCACGTCGGCGCGGTCGGGCACCAGCATGGTCGGCTTCGCCGGTCCGTCGAGGACGACGAAGCGGACGCCGCCCGCGTCGGCCTTCTTGTCCCGCGCGATGGTGGACCACACCTCGTCCCGGACGAGGGCGGGGCCGCGGGTCGGGAGGCCGAGGCGGTCGAGCAGGGCCTCGCCGCGCTGGGCGAGGTCGGGCGGGGTGCGTCCGAGGCGGACGCCGAGCCGCAGGGCGACCACGGTGCCGATCGCGACGGCCTCGCCATGGAGTACCTCGTCGTAGCCGGTCAGGGACTCGACGGCGTGGCCGTAGGTGTGGCCGAGGTTGAGGTGGGCGCGCTCGCCGCCCTCACGCTCGTCCGTGGCGACGACGCGGGCCTTCACGGCCACCGAACGGTGCACGATCTCCTGCAGCAGGCCGGCGTCACCGGCCAGGACCTCGTCGGCGTGGCCCTCGAGCAGGTCGAGCAGGCCCGAGTCGGCGATCAGCCCGTACTTGACCACCTCGCCGAGTCCCTCGACCCGGATGCGGTGCGGCAGCGTCGCCAGGGTCGCGACGTCGCACGCCACGGCGACGGGTTGGTGGAAGGCGCCGACGAGGTTCTTGCCCTGGGGCAGGTTGATCCCGGTCTTGCCGCCGATGGCCGCGTCGACCTGGGCCAACAGCGTGGTCGGGACCTGCAGGACGCCGACGCCACGGTTCCAGGTGGCGGCCGCGAAGCCGGCGAGGTCGCCCACCACCCCACCGCCGAGCGCGACGACCAGGTCGCGGCGGCTGAGCGGAATCTCGGCACAGGCCTCCCACAACTCGCGCAGCACCCCGGCGGACTTGGCGGCCTCGCCGTCGGGCACGTCGTAGCGGTACACCTCGACGCCGACGGACTCAAGCGCGGCGACGACCGGGGCGAGGTGGCCGGCCTCGGCGACCGCCTGCTGGCTGACCAGCAGCACGCGGGCCACGCCGTCGGGCAGGGTGACGTGGTCGAGGAACCGGTCGAGCCAGCCGGTACCGACCACGACCGGGTAGGCGCGCTCGCCGAGGGCCACCTCGACGCTGACGGGGTCGGTCACCGCATCACCTGTTCGTGTTCGGAGGGGGTGAGCACGTCCCCCTGGGCCAGCGCCCACTCGAGGATGTCGTCGACGACCCGCTCGGGTGACCGGTTGGCGTCGACGGTGAGGTCGGCGACCGCGGCGTAGCGGTCCGCCCGCGCCGCGTGGGTCTCGTGGACCCGGCGTTCGAGTTCCTCGGGCGTGCCCAGCAGCGGACGGTCCGACGCGCCACGCAGCCGTTCGATGATCACCTCGGGGTCGGCGCGCAGCTCGACCAGGACCCCGGTCATCAGCAGCGAGGCGACGTTGTCGTCCGACAGGACCGCGCCGCCGCCGAGGGCGATGACCAGGTCGTGGAAGGTCGACAGCTCCTCGACCACCGCGCGTTCGAGGTCACGAAAGCCCGCCTCGCCATGGGCGGCGAACAGCTCCGGGATCGAGCGTCCCGTCCAGTTGCGGAGTTCGGCGTCGGAGTCGGCGACGCGGCGACCGAGACGGTCGGCGAGCATGATGGCGACCGTCGACTTGCCGGCCCCCATCATCCCGTGCAGGGCGATGTTGCGGCTCATCATCAGCGGCCGGCCACCTCGGCGAGGTACGCCTGCAGGTTGCGTCGGACCTCGGTGACGGTGTCGCCGCCGGTCTTCTCGAGCAGGGCGTCGGCCAGTTCGTAGGCGACGACCGATTCCAGCACGACGCCGGCGCGTGGGACCGCGCAGGCGTCGGAGCGTTGCGTGATGGCGACGGCTTCGTCGTGGGTGTCGATGTCCACGGTGCGCAGCGGCCGAGGCAGCGACGAGATCGGTTTCATCGCGACCCGCAGACGCAGCGGCTGACCGGTCGACATCCCGGCCTCGAGGCCGCCGGCGCGGTCGGACAGCCGGGCGTAGGCGTCGCCGTCGTGGACGATCTCGTCGTGGGCGGCCGAGCCGGGCCGGTCGGCGAGCGCGAATCCGTCGCCGAACTCGACGCCCTTCATCGCCTGCACCGACAGGCAGGCCGCGGCCAGCCGCGTGTCGAGCTTGCGGTCCCAGTGGACGTGGCTGCCCAGTCCGGGCGGCAGACCGTAGGCGATGACCTCGATGACGCCACCGAGCGTGTCGTTGTCGTCGTGCGCCCGGTCGATGCGGGCGATCATCGCCGCCTCGGTATCGGCGTCGAAACACCGCACGGACGACGCGTCGACCCGGTCGAGGTCGTCGGGGCCGGGGCGGGCCGCGCCGTCGGGGGTGCGGACCCCGCCGATGTTGACGACGTGGCTGACCACGGCGATACCGACCTCGGCGAGCAGTCGCTTGGCCACCAGGCCGACCACCACGCGGGCGGCGGTCTCGCGCGCCGATGCCCGCTCCAGCGCGTCGCGGACGTCGTCGTAGCCGTACTTGAGCGCGGCGGTCAGGTCGGCGTGTCCCGGCCGCGGGCGGGTCAGCCGTTGGCCGCGGCCGGTGTCGCGGATCGCGTCGAGGTCGTCACGCGGCTCGGGGTCCATCGCGTCGACCCACTTGGGCCACTCGGTGTTGCGGATCAGCACCGCGACCGGCGACCCCATCGTGCGGCCGTGACGAACGCCGCCGAGAATCTCGAGGTCGTCGACCTCGAACGCCATGCGGGGCGAGCGGCCGTGGCCGAGCCGGCGGCGGGCGAGCTCCTCACCGATCGCCTTGCTGGACACGTTCAGGCCGGCCGGCAGCCCCTCGAGGGTCGCGACCAGCGCAGGGCCGTGTGACTCCCCTGCGGTCAGGTAGCGCAGACGCGGCACGGCGAACGGTCCTTACGGTGGCGACGACGAGTCGTCGGAGCCTACCCAGGGCGTAATCAGTCCTCGCGCCACGTTCCCACGGTGAAGGCGCCGCGACCGGCGTCGCTCAGGGCCTCGTCGTAGTGGAAGGCCCAGTTCCCCACGTTGTCGATACGCCGGCAGATCATGGCCCCGTAGACGTGCACACCCGCGTTGCCGGACGAACCGCAGCCCGCCCGGGGGGCGTAGACGACACCGGCGAAGACCGCGTGGGTGTCGATGAGCACGTTCGCGCCGGCCACCGGAGCTTCGCTGAGTACGTAGATCTGCAGTGCGTCCGCCTGCGGGCGGATCGAGCGGACATTGCTCACCTCGTTCATGTTCAGCGAGTCGCACTGGGGACAGTTGACGTCGGTGTGCCCGTTCTGCTTGTAGCTCTCCCTGAGGAAGATAACCACCGGCGTCTCGGGCGAGGCACCGACGAGATCCACGTCGCCGTTGATCTGCAGGCTGTCGGCGCACCAGTAGTTGTCCCAGCCCGGGTCCGCGGGGGTGCCCTGGTTCGCAGCCGGATCGGGGTTTTGCGGCTCCAGGGTCGCCGTGACGTGCTTCGATCCCAACACGGAAGCCGGCAGCTCGTGACCGGCGCAGTCGGCGAGCTTGTCGACGATGAACTGCATCTCCGGGTCCGAGCCGTATTCGAGCCGCTCGTCCTCCATGCGTAGGACGTCGACCGTGCAGGGATTGCCACTGCAGCGGCTGCCTCCGGGATTGGTCGCGGTGACCGTGCCCTCGGCCGGCGGATTGTCCCGCCAGTCGTAGAGGATCGCCCGTAAAACGTTGACGTTGCCAGCGAAGTTGAAGTCTTCGTTGGTGCCCAGCGCGCCCTTCCCGGTGCCGGCGGGCGTGTCCCACGGGTACCCCCAGCACTTGGCGGGATCGACGTTGCTTCCGCAGGACGCCGTACGGCTCTCGTAGGAATCGATGCTGGTGCTGGTGCCGTTCATAGCGACCAGGCGGTCACCGAAGGCGCCGGGGAAGAACAGCGACTCCTCCTCGAGGGCGGCCACGACTGTGCGGGCCACGCCGTCGGCACCCATCGTGCCCCCCGACACGACCTCGTAGGTGCGGGCATCCGTACGCGTGATCTGCCAGGTCGCTTCGTCGCCACCGAGAGCGGTCGTGAACGGTCCTGCGCTCCCGCCGACGGCAAGGGTCAACTGGCCCGTAGCGAGCCGGTGGTAGGCGTCCTGCACGCCGGCATCGGCGACCTGCACCGCCTGCGTGAACGAGCGGTCGAACCGCACCGTGCGGTGTGACTGCAGGATCGTGGAGGTGAGGACCACGATGATGCCCGCTACGACGATCGACACGAGCAGTGCCACGGTCAGCGAGCCCTCTTCGGTGCGGTCTAGTCGCATGCTCGACCCCCGTTGCGCAGGGCAACCAACGTTTCGATCTCGACCGGGTCCTGTTGGGCGAGGTCCCGCCGCAGGGAGATGCGGACGGTGCGGACGTCGGCGGCCGCGGTCACGGCCGCGCCGTCGTCGCCCAGGTAGGCGAACAGCGCACCAGCCGGTTCGAGGTTCGCCATGACCGCGATCTCCGTCGCCGAGTTGAGCGGATCCGTCGCTGCGGTGGAGGCGCTGAACAGCGTTCGGGTTGCGGTGTCGTGGCGGTAGAGCGCCCGGCGAGCGGCACCACCATCGGGATGCACGATGCCCACGACCCTGTCGGCCTCGATGATCTCGAGCGGGCAGGCGGAGCGCACGTCGCGGCTGATCCGTTCGACGGCGCGCTGCAGTTCGGCTGCGGCCTGCACCCGTTCCTCGGTTTGGCGCGACACCCGCAGTGCCGTCACGACGCCGTTGAGGGCCATCGTTCCCACGACGCTCACCAGGACGAGCACGACGAGCAATTCGACCAGGCTGGCACCCACCTCGCCAGGTTCGTGCCGGATGGCAGCACTCATGGACATGGCGCATAGCCGATCAGGACCGGGGGATCCCCGGAGTCGTACTGCGGCTCCGTCGTCTGCACCGGGATCAGCAGGTCGGCGGTCACGGTGGGCGCGGGGTCGCCGAGCGGTCGGGTAGCCGTCAGGCGGACCGGCACGTCACCGGGGCCGGTGATGTCGAGATCGCCTACCGGCACGTCGATCCAGAACCGCGTGCCGCTGACGGTGGGTACCTCGTCGCCCGTCAGGGGCAGCACCAACGGGACAGCCGCGTCCGGCCGGACGGTCACCGTCACGGGGTCGCTGAGGAGGGCGCCGTCGACCTGGCTGCTGATGTGGACGGCATCGGTGCAGAACTCGCCGGGGTTGGTCTCGTCGGCAGGTTGGTAGGTCACCACGGACGGGGTGATGGTGGTGCCACCGCTCGCGAACTCGAGTGGCTGCAGGAACAGGCCGCGGCCGAGCGTGGTGACTTCCTTCTCGGTCGTCCCCGCGAGCGTGCCCGTGACCGTGAACAGCGTCGCGCCGTTGGCGAAGTCACGGCCGTCGACGGTCGTCGTCCAAAGGCGGCCGCCGCCCTGGTCGGCCATCGTGGTGGGTCCGGCCTGTGACCCGTCGCGCTCCAGCCACTGCAGCGTCACCGTCGTCTGCGTCTCCTTCGCCTCGACGGTGATCGTGACCGGTGCAAGCTGCCCACCGGCGTCGTCGAGGTCGACGATGTCGGGGGTGATCGTGACCGACAGGGGTTGATCGGCCGGTCCGGGCGCCCGCAGTGCCTCGACGCGTGCCGTCTGCTCCCCGCCCGGTCCCTGCCAACGGGACTCGACGATGACGCGCTTGTAGTCCTGCGCCGTCGGCGTCCCGGTGTCGTCGATCCAGACGACCGCCGTCGTTACCTCGTAGGTGACGCCACTGCGTGTCAGCGTCTGGGTCGCCGGCGGGATACTCGGATCCGGCGTCAGCGGGTCGGGGAAGAGCACGAGCGTCGCCCCGTCGTAGGTGGTCCCGGAGAAGGTCGTGGTCGCATCGGTGGTGTAGAGGCCGAGATCGTCATAGGGCAGTGCCACGTAGGACTCGAGGAGTTCGTTGCCGAGTTGCGTGGCGTTCGTGACGCGCTCGGTGGTCTGCACGGAACGCAGCGATGCGAAGGCGACGCTGGCCATGGCCATGAGCACGAAGCCGATGACGACGATGGCCACCAGCATTTCGACGAGGGTCAGACCTTCCTCGTCCGCGTGTTCGGATGGCACCACCAATGAACGGCCTCCTCGGGCCCTGTGGCAGGTATCGGCTCCGGGCGGTCGCTACTTGAGCGAACTGTCCGGTTCGACACACCGCTCGGTGATGCCATCCGAATGGGCCACCGTGGCACAGCCGTCCTCGAGCCGGAGCAGGACGAAGGCGTCTGCGAAGCCCTCCCCCGGCGCCACCTCGTACAGGCTCGTGCCCACCTGGAAGACGGCCTGGCCCTCCGCTCCCGCGTCCAGTAGCCGCAACGACGCCAGGCAGCCAGCCAGGTCGGTGACACACGTCGCCGCCGTGGGCTCAGGTGAGGGACCCGCAGCAGGCGCCGGGGCGTCCGGGTCAGCGGGGTCCGAGCCCGTGGGCGCTGCAGGCACGACAAGTTCCTCGCCGGCCGCGGTCTCCACGGCCGCCACCGGGTCTTCTCGGACGGGCTCGAACGGGTCGCGGGCATCGACGGACGCCATGGCGTTGGCACCGAGCTGCTCTGACGTCAGGAGTGGGTCGACGGGCTCCGTGTCATCGGAGGTCTCGGCCCCATCCGCGGGAGCGGGTCCGGGTTCCACCGGTTCGCTCGCCGCCTGCTCGGGTGCCGCGGCCGGCTCGATCGTCGCGCTACCCGCCTCGTCGCCACCGCACGCGGTTGCCACGACGGCGGCCAGCCCCAGGAGCAGGAGATGTCGCCGACGCAGGTGGATGTGCGGCTTCATGGGGCATCCGATCCGGCAGCTTCGGGCAGATCCTCGAGGTGCTCGCCCTCGAGCGTGTCGAGACCGTTCTGCAGGTCCTGGCCCAGGCCGTCGGGCGCGCGCTCGTCCGGCGCGGCGGGCGCGTCGCCGCCGGCGATCTCGACCAGCGCGAAGGCTTCACCCTGGAAGGTCACGTGCAACTGCGGCCACTCGTCACCCACGGCTAGCGACATCGAGTTGAACACGAAGCCGCGGGGCGAGATGTTCGGGTTCTCGAGTCGACGCAGGAAGTCGATCACCTGGAAGTACGAGCCCTCGACATCTATCGCGATGGGGATGCGAGCCAGCGAAACCGGCCCCGCTTCGGGCGTCGTCGGCTGCGGGCGTGACGGCGACAACGCGGTCAGTTCGAGGCCGGCTTCGTCGGCAGCGGACTGCAGCTGCCGCACGAGCGCCGACACGCCCGCGCTCTCTGGGACGACGGCCCGAGCTGCGATCAGCTCGGCTTCCAGTTCCGGGGCCGACCGGCGCGTGTCGATCAGACCTTCGAGCTGAGCCATGAGCAGCACTTCCTGCTGTTCGAGGGTCGCGGTCTCCTGTGCGAGGACCGCTTTCTCCTCGCGGGCGGGCTTGAGTAGCAGGACGCTGTAGACGACGACCAGCAGCACCACACCGAGGACGGCGAGGATGGCGTTGCGCTTCATCGCAGGTCCTTCGGCAAGCCCGTGGCGTAACGCTGGGTGTAGACCTCGTCGGTCAGGTCAGCCTCGACCGTGAACGACACGGCCTCCGGCTCGTCCTCGATGGCTGACAGGTTGCTCGTGTAGGGGTCGGTCACCGAGCTGAGCTGCCCGAGTTGCCACAGGAAGTGTTCGACGCCGGGGGCGGCGCCGTGCAGCGCCTCCCCACCCACGGACAAGCGCGCTGCCGCTGGGATCACGACCGTTCCGGGGACCGGATCGCCGATGCGCGTGAGTTCGAGGTTGGTCAGTGCGATGTCGTCGGGAACGGAGACCGCGACGTCCTGGAGGATCCCGGCGAACGAGATCTCCCCGGAGAGCGCCGTCGAGAGCACGGTTTCGGCCTCGGCGTGTTCCCGGTCGAGTTCGGCGTAGGCGGCCATGTCGGTGAGCTCCCGCTGGACCGCCTGCACCTCGGCCTGTGCCGCATCGCGGTCGGTGCGGGCCTGTTCGACCGTCCCGAGCACCCAGACGTGGACACCGGCGAGTAGGACGACGACGGCCGCGACACTCCCGAGCAGGTAGCCGCGCTGCCTGGTCGCGCGCGCACGTTCCCGCGACGCGGCGGGCAGCAGGTTGACCCGGACGCTCATTCGAGGCCTCCGAGCGCGAGCCCGACCGCCGTGGCCAGGGTCGGCCCCACGACCGCCAGCTGCTCGGCGTCGTAGGCGGTCTTGTCGGCGCGCAGCCGGTCGAACGGGTTGCCGAGCGCCACAGGCAGTCGCAGGTTGGTCGCCAGGCGGTCCGCGATGCCGTGCAGGCCCGCGCTCCCGCCGGTCAGGACCAGGCCCGACAGCCGCTCGGAACCCGGCTGGGCACGGAAGTAGTCGAGCGAGCTCCGGATTTCGTCGACGTACCGGTCGACGGCGGCCGTGAGGATGCGGTCCACCTCGGTGTCGCCAGCGACGACCGCATCGCGCTTGAGCTTTTCGGCCTCGTCGTGCTCGATACCCAGCCCGTCCGCCAGGTCGTGCGTCAGGGCGTCGCCGCCGGCCGACAGGATGCGTGCGAAGCTCGGTGCACCGGCCCCATGGACGAGGATCGTGGTGACGCCGGCGCCGACGTCGACCAGGACCTCCTGCCCGCTCTCGAGGGCCGACATCGACCCGACGGCCCGCAGGGTCGCGAAGGGGTTGAGGTCGACCCCGATGGGTTTGAGACCCGCCCGGGTCGCAACCTCGAGGTGGGCGTTGAGCATCTCGCGGTGGGCGGCGACGAGCAGCACACGTTGCAGGTGCTCGCCGTCGTCGGTGATCCAGTCGGCGACGATGTGGAGATCGAGTTCGGCATCCTCGACCGGGATCGGGATGTGCTCCTGGACCTGGTAGCGAATCGAACTGCGCAGCTCTGCCTCGGGCATCCAGGGCAGGTCGATCTGGCGCACGACGACGCGCGCGTTGGCCACGCCGAGCCAGACGCGCTTTTCGCTGATCTTGGTACTCGCGAGCAGTTCCTGCAGGGCACTGGCGGCGCCGACCGCGTCGAGAACCTCGCCGTCGCGGACCATGTCCGGCCCGGGTTCGACCCCGCCGAAGTTGGTGACGGTCGGGCCGCCACGCGTATCACGGACCTCGGCCAACGTGATGGTCCGGGACCCGATGTCGACACCGACGGCGCGTGAGGGCACGGCTCAGCCCTTCGAGGGTTCGGCGGCGACGGTGGCGCCGGCGGCGAGGTAGTCGGTCAGGTCCTGCTGACGGATCCGGAAGTTCTTCCCGACCCGGACGGCCGGCAGTTCGCACGACTTGATCAGGCGGTACACCGTCATGGTCGACACGCGCAGCACACCGGCCACCTCTGCCACGGTCAGCAGGTGGATGGCGAGCGGGTCATGCGTCTGTGCCGACACGACGGTCCTCGGGTTGCAGGAGTCTCGACGCCACATCCGCATCACTGGCCACGATGGCAACGCACGACACGGGTGTTCGTCTCCTGCAACAGTCGGCACGATGACCAGCCGACTTGAGCCATGTGGTCGCGCGACCGCGCCCTTTCCGGGCCGCGGCTACAGGCCCAGCAGGCTGCGAACGAGGTCGGCACCGGCGTCGGGCGCCAGGACCGGCACGAGCGCGCCGGCGGCGAGGTAGGGACCGAACGGGATCCTGCTCGCCAGCCGCGCCCGCCGAGCAAGCAGCAGGACGACGACGACCACGAGCGAAGTTGCCATCGTCGCGTACGCGAACACCGCGAGGTGGATACCGCCGAGGTAGCCGACGACGAGACCGATCGAGATGGCCAACTTCACATCGCCCATCCCCATGCCCATCTTCCCGCGGAGCAGTCGGAACAACTCCGCGACGGCGAACATGATCCCCGGGACACCGATCGCCCAGATCGTCGCGCGACGCAGATCGTCCCACGAACCGCCGAGGGCTGCGGCCAGCACGAGCAGCGGCAGCAGGACGAGCGGCAGCCGGTAGGTGAGCCGGTTGGGGATGATGCGGTGTTCGAGGTCGATGGCCGTCGCCACGACCAACGCCCAGGCGAACACCAGCAGGGCCGGCAGCAGCGGGTCGACGCCCCGTCGCCAGGCGATCAGACCGAAGATGAGCGCCATCGAGGCTTCGACGATGGCGTAGCGGACGGCGATCGGCTCACCGCAGTGGCGGCAACTGCCCCGCAGCGCCAGCCACGACACGACCGGCACGTTGTCGCGCGGCGCGATCGGGGCCTCGCAACTCGGGCAGGCAGAGCGCTTGGGCGAGGTGACCGTGCCACCTCGCGGCCAGCGGTGGATCGGCACATTGGCGAACGATCCGATCACCAGGCCAAGGACGACGGCGAGGGTCACCACGATCGCGTCCACGTCACCCCCTCGGCCTCCGGCCCCGGAAACCTAACCCAACCCGAAGGGGCGGCCCGAAGGCCGCCCCACCGAGTCAAACTGGCCAACTACGGAGTCTGGAAGCCACCCGTCGCGCTGTACCACGTGGCGTCGACACCTGTGCCGGTGCCTTCGTGGTCGGCAGCGATCGTGTAGCTGGGGTCCGTCGTCGCCGTAGCCGCAGTGAACGTGTAGGTGAGCTCGACACCGTCGCCGACGGTGATGACGGCCTCGACCTCGGTGCCGTCGAGGACCTCGTTGCGGCCGGCGCCCCAGGTGAGTGGCGTCGTCGTCGGATAGGTGTTCGTGTTCGTGAAGAACGTCTCGACCTGAATGGCAGCATTGCGCGCGTCGCTCTCGGCTGCCGAGACGAAGGCCCGCTCTCGCTGGCTGAGGAAGACGGGGATGGCGATCGCGGCGAGGATGCCGATGATCAGGACGACGACGAGCAGTTCGA
>JBBDSX010000025.1:0-1962 GCA_040904725.1 Egicoccus sp. | reverse complement strand
TCGTGGAGTTCCAGGGCAAGCAACTGTTCCGGCGCAACGGCGTCCCCGTCCCGGCCGAAGGCGCCGCCTGCCGCACGGTCGACGAGGTCGAGGCCGCCGCGCGCCGGTACATCGAGACCGACGGCGCAACGGCGGTGATGGTCAAGGCGCAGGTCAAGACCGGTGGCCGCGGCAAGGCGGGCGGCGTGAAGTACGCCCCGTCGGTCGACGACGCGACCGAACACGCCGGCAACATCCTCGGGCTCGACATCAAGGGCCACACGGTCAAGGTGGTCTACATCGAGCCGGCCAGCGACATCGACGAGGAGTACTACCTGTCGGTGATGCACGACCGGGTCAACAAGGGCGAGCTGATCATCTGCTCCAGGGAAGGCGGGGTGGAGATCGAAGAGGTCAACCGCACCAACCCCGACGCCGTGGTCAAGCGCACCGTGCTGCCCTCCGAGCGCGAGAACGGCCTGCCCAAGGACGTCGCGCTCGAGGTCATGACCCAGGCGAAGATGCCCGAGGACATCCGTGACGAGGCCGCCGACCTGCTCGTCAAGCTGTTCGACGCCTACCTCGCCGAGGACGCCACGCTGGCCGAGATCAACCCGCTGATCAAGACCAAGTCCACTCCCGGTGCCGACCATCCCGGGGAGGGTCGCATCATCGCGCTCGACGCCAAGGTGACCCTCGACGGCAACGCCGCCTTCCGCCACGACGGCTACGACGAGTGGCAGATCGAGGGGATCGACAACGACGACCCGCTCGAGGCCGAGGCCAAGGACAAGGGCATCCAGTACGTCAAGCTCGACGGCGACGTCGGCGTGCTCGGCAACGGCGCCGGCCTGGTGATGGCCACCCTGGACGTGGTCGCCCAGAACGGCGGCCGGGCGGCGAACTTCCTCGACGTCGGCGGCGGCGCATCGGCCGACGCCATGGCCGAGTCGCTCGACCTGGTGCTCAAGGACCCCAGCGTCAAGAGCGTGTTCATCAACATCTTCGGCGGCATCACCCGCGGCGAGGAGGTGGCCAACGGCATCGTCGAGGCCACCAAGCGCCTCGGTGACTTCCCGCAGAAGCTGGTCGTGCGCCTCGACGGCACCAACGCCGAGGAGGGCCGCCGGATCCTCGAGGAGGCCGATCTGCCCAGCGTCGTGTCCAGGCCCACCATGCACGAGGCCGCGGCCGAGGCCGTCCGTCTCGCCAGCGCCTGACCGCCGACCCACGAGGACGCCCGTCTGCGGCGTGAGGAGAACGACGTGAGCATCTTCATCGACGAGAACACCCGGGTCGTGGTCCAGGGCATCGGCTCCCAGGGCACGTTCCACGCCAAGCGCAACCTCGACTACGGCACCAAGGTCGTCGCCGGCACCCACCCGAAGAAGGGTGGCACGACCTGGGAGGAACTCGGCGTCCCGGTGTACGCCACCGTCAAGGAGGCCGTGGCCGAGGCCGGCGCCAACACCTCGATGGTGATGGTCCCCGCCCCCTTCGCCAAGGGCGCGATCCTGGAGGCCTACGAGGCCGGGATCCAGACCATCGTCGTCATCACCGAGGGCGTGCCCGTCCACGACATGACCGAGGTCTACGACACGGTCGTGCGCCGTGGCGGGGTCCGGCTGCTCGGGCCGAACTGTCCCGGCATGATCAGCCCCGGCAAGTCCAACGTCGGCATCATCCCGACCGACATCACCCGGCCGGGCAAGGTCGGACTCGTGTCCCGGTCCGGCACCCTGACCTATCAGATCATGCACGAACTCAACGAGGCCGGCATCGGCATCTCGACCTGTGTCGGCATCGGCGGCGATCCCGTCATCGGCACCCAGTTCCTCGACGTGATCCAGGCCTTCGCCGCCGACCCCGACACCGAGGCGATCGCCTTCGTCGGCGAGATCGGCGGGTCGGAGGAGCAGAAGGCCGGTGAGTGGATCCGCGACAACATCCCCGACACCCCGGTGGTCGGCTACATCGCCGGCT
>JBBDSX010000024.1:0-1964 GCA_040904725.1 Egicoccus sp. | reverse complement strand
CTCCCGACTCGGGGACTTCCACCCCGAAACAGCCGCCCATGCCGGGCGTACAACGGCGAGAGACCCCTGCAGGACAGGGGCCTCTCGAAAGTGAAACTGCGCGAATCTGCGTACCCCCGAGCGGATTTGAACCGCCGTTACCGCCTTGAGAGGGCGGCGTCCTAGGCCGCTAGACGACGGGGGCGCGTAGGACATGCTGGTGCCTCGCCGGGGCGAGGCGGGCGGAGACTAACCGAAGTTGGCCGCCGCGGTCGAACCGGTGCTCGCGCGCCGTCTCGACCAGCTCGGGGGGAAGGACTCGAACCCTCAATAACTGGACCAGAACCAGCCGTGTTACCGATTACACCACCCCCGAAAGGGTTCGGCACCGGTCTCGGCGGTCGGTGTTCCTCGCGTCGTCGGTCCCGGTCTCTGGTGCCCGGGTGACGCTCGGCCGCCGTGCTCGGTGCGCGGTCGGGAAGGGTACGCGCCCGCTCACGATGTCGCAAAGCGCGCCGAGGTGTCAGCCCCCGCCGCGCGCTTCCCGGGCGACCGGAAGTGCGGCGTCCAGGCGGGTCAGGGTGCGCTCGCGACCGAGCAGTTCGACCGACTCGAACAGCGGCGGGCTGACCGACGAGCCGGTCACCGCGACGCGGATCGGCTGGGCGACCTTGCCGAACCCGATGCCGAGCTCCTCGGGCAGCGCGCGAAACGCGGCTTCGATCGCCTCGACCGTCCACTCGACGTCGGGCAGCACCCGCCGAGCGGCCTCGATCGCCTCGACCGAGCCGGCCTTGCCGAACACCTTCGCGACGCTGTCGGGGTCGAACTCGACCGTCTCCTGCAGGAACGCCGGCGCGTAGCGCTGCACCTCGTCGAGGCGCTGCATGCGCTCCTGCACCAACGGCACCAGCCCGGTCAGCACCGCCAACTGCGCGTCGGTCGGCGGCGAATCCACCAACACGTCCTCGCCGTAGGTGCCGTCGAGGAACGGCACCAGCAGGCGCGCGAGCTCCTCCGCGGCCAGCTCGCGGATGCGCTCGCCGTTGAACGCGGTGAGCTTGTCGACGTCGAACGCGGCGGCGGAGCGGCCGACGTCGCTGAGGTCGAACTCGGCGATCATCTCGGCGTCGGTCAGCCGCTCGCGGCCGTCACCGGTCGACCAGCCGAGCAGGGCGAGGTAGTTGCGCAGCGTCTCGGGCAGGAACCCCTGGCGCGCGAACTCCTGGATCGACACCGACCCGTGCCGCTTGGACAGCTTCTTGCGGTCCATGCCGACCACCATCGGCAGGTGGGCGAACGCCGACGGCGGGCCCCAGGACGGGTCGCGAGCCGGCAGGCCGACCTCGGCGAGCGCGGCATCGAGGATGGTGGAGCCTTCGCCATCGTCGGCGGTCAGCAGTTCGTGCATGAGCACCTGGCGTGGCGTGACCGACAGCAGGTCCTCGCCGCGGCAGATCAACGAGATCCCCTGGGCGAGGTCGTCGACGGAATTCGCCAGCGGGTAGGTCGCGCTGCCGTCCGAGCGGGCGATCACCGGGTCGGAGATCTGCTCCCAGTCCCAGCCGACCTCGCCACGCACCAAATCCTGCACGATGACGCGGCCGGACTCGGGCGTGCGCAGCCGCAGTGACGCCGGTCGGTCCTCGGCGGCGAAACGCTCCAACTCGTCCGCGGTGTGCTCGAAGGTCGATGCCTTGACGACCGGCGGTCCCTCGCCCTGGCCGGCGCGCTGCGCCTCGCGCCATGCCTCGAGTTCCTCGGCGGTGCGGTGGTCACGGTAGGTCGCGCCGGACGCCTCGAGCCGGCGGGCAACGGCGCCGTACAGCGCGGTCCGCTCGGACTGCCGGTACGGCCCATAGGCGCCACGCGAACCGAACCCGTCCCCCTCCGGCTCCGGCCCCTCGTCGAAGTCGAGGCCGATCCAGGTCATCGCCTCCATCATCGAGCGCATCGACTCCTCGGTCGCCCGGGTGGCGTCGGTG
>JBBDSX010000023.1:0-12037 GCA_040904725.1 Egicoccus sp. | reverse complement strand
ATCGACCACCTCAGCCGTGGCACGCTGGACCTGTCCGATGTCGCGGTCGTCGTGCTCGACGAGGCCGACGAGATGCTCGACATGGGCTTCCAGGAGGACCTCGAGGCGATCCTCGACGAGGCGCCGATCGAACGCCAGACGGTGCTGTTCTCCGCCACGATGCCGCCGCACATCGAGAAGCTGGCCCGCAAGCACCTCACCGACCCGGTGCGCATCGCGCTCGGGCACGACACGACGGCGCCCGGGGGAGGCGACGGCCCGCGGATCGAGCAGACCGCCTACGTCGTCACGCGCCAGAACAAGCCGGCGGCGCTCGGCCGCATCCTCGACGTCGAGTCGCCCGCCGCCACGATCGTGTTCTGCGGTACGCGCAACGAGGTCGACCAGCTCACCGAGACCATGAACGGGCGCGGTTACCGCGCCGAGGCGCTGCACGGCGGCATGAGCCAGGAGCAGCGCGACCGGGTCATGGACCGGGTGCGCAACGAGACGGCCGACCTGCTGGTCGCGACCGACGTCGCCGCCCGCGGCCTCGACATCGACCACCTCACCCACGTCGTCAACTACGACGTGCCGTCCGCGCCCGAGTCCTACACCCACCGCATCGGCCGGGTCGGACGCGCCGGCCGCGAGGGCGTGGCCGTGACCCTGGTCGAGCCGCGGCAGCACCGGCTGCTCAAGGCCATCGAGCGTCACACCGGCCAGAAGATGTCGGTGGCCAAGATCCCGACCGTCGCCGACCTCAAGGCGCGGCGGCTGGAACTGACCCGGGCGGCGCTGCGCGAGGAGTTGCTCGACGACGACAGCGACCTCGACCGCTTCCGGGTCGTGGTCGACAGCCTCTCGGACGAGTTCGACCTCGTCGAGCTCGCGCTCGCGGCCATCAAGTTGGCCCACGACACCACCGGCAGCGACGTCGAGGACGAACCCGAACTGCCCGACATGACCCTCGCCCCGCCGCTCCAGGGCGGTGGCGGTGGTGGTGGCGGCGGGAAGGGCCAGGGTCGCACCGGCGGCCGTCGGCCCCCGCGCGGCGGCGGGTCGGGCGACAGCGCCCGGATCTTCGTCAACCTCGGTCGCGGCGCCGGCATCCGACCGAAGGACCTGGTCGGTGCCATCGCCAACGAGTCGCCGGTCAGCGGCCGCGAGATCGGCGCGATCCAGATCACGCAGAACTTCTCGCTGGTCGACGTGCCGGCCGACCGCGTGGATGACGTCATCACCGCGCTGCGCAACACCACGATCAAGGGGCGCAAGGCCAACGTGCGGCGCGACGCCCGCGATCCCAACGGCTGACCGGGCGCACGCGGGGAAGCACGTGGCGCCGACCGGCGTTGGACCCGTTCCCACGCCTCCTGTCACGCGACGAAGGATCCACCATGTGGTTCGGTGACCGCAGCAAGGTCGAACTGGTCCGCCCCGAGGAGGCCCTGCCCGGCCGCGACGCCTCCCCGTTCCCGATCCCGCAGGAGCACTTCGTCCACGGTCGGGGGCTCACGCCGCCGTGGCCCGAGGGCCACGAGGTCGTGGTGTTCGGCATGGGCTGCTTCTGGGGCGCCGAGCGCATCTTCTGGCAGTTGCCCGGCGTGTTCACCACGGCCGCGGCCTACGCCGGTGGCCCCACGCCGCATCCGACCTACCGCGAGGTGTGCACCGGGCAGACCGGACACGCCGAGGTGGTCGTGGTCGTCTACGACCCCGCCGTGATCGACCTCGACGGCCTGCTCGGCCCGTTCTGGGAGAACCACGACCCGACGCAGGGCATGCGCCAGGGCAACGACGTGGGCACCCAGTACCGCTCGGCGATCTACACGTCCAGCGACGCACAACGGCAGGTCGCCGAGACGTCCCGCGAGCGCTACCAGGCCAAGCTGGCCGAGAACGGCTACGGCGAGATCACCACCGAGATCGCCCCGCTGGGGGACTGGTACTACGCCGAGCCCGAACACCAGCAGTACCTGGCCAAGAACCCCGGCGGCTACTGCAACCACGGCTTCTGCCAGGTCGCCTACGCCGAGGCCTGACCGCCGTCGTCAGTCGGTGGTGCTGCGGCCGTCGAGGCGGCGCTTGACCATGAACATCAGTGCCGTCCCGCTGACGACCAGGACCACCTCGATGACGAAGCGGACGGCTGCGTCGGCAGCGAGGCCGGGGTCGCGGGCGATCAGCGCCATCGGGACCAGGGCCGCGGTGGGCACCAACGCCAGGGCGACCATGACCCCCGCCGTCAGCACGGTGCGGTTGAGCGAGACCAGGATGCCGCCGCAGATCGCGCCCGCCGCGCCGACGACGATGCCCGTCCACGACACGGTGGTCCAGAACTCCAGCAGCACGGCGTCGCCGAGGTAGCTGCTGCCCCCGGCGTCGAGTGCGTCGGCGCCGAAGACGAGGCCCAGCAACGCGGCGAGCGTGGCCCCGAGCAGCAGCGCCCCGTAGGCGCGCAGGACGTCGGCCACCCCGCCCCGCCATGCGCTCGAACGGGTCACCAGGCCGAGCACCACGCGGGCGAACGGCTGGAACCCGGGGGCGATGACCATGGCACCGATCACGGTGTGCAACTGGTCGGCGATGATCCCGATGCCCGCGATGACGCCGGCGAGCAGCATCACGAGGGTGCGGTCGCGGGTCATGGTGCTGTCCTCGCTCATGGACAGCTCGAGTTCCTCCCACGTGGTCGCACCGGTCTCGCGCGTCAGGCGCTGGAACGCCGGTGTCACCACGCTCAGCGGGACGGAGGTCGACAGCGCCACGCCCTCGTCCGAGCCGAGCCCGAACTCGTCGGCGATGCGCATGATGACGCCGAGCTTGCTGTTGGTCACGTGCAAGGTGACGACGTCGCCGGGTGGATGGAGCGAGCCGCCGCGCTGCAGTTGCAGGGTCGCCGCCTCGACCTGCCGCAGCCGGTCCAGCACGGCGTCGGTGCGATCGGCGGGCAGGGTCAACTCGATGGTGCGCATGCCAGCTCCTGGACGGCCACGCCCGCGGCCCGGACGGGCGTTCCGCGTCGGCGACGGTCGACGTCGAATCGCAGCCAAGCACCTCCGCTGGCGCGGCTTGGGGGAACGATCTGCCCATACGACGGCCGCACCGGGCGGACGTGTTGGCCTCTGCCGATTCCGTGGTCGCGCGCACTGTGCGGGGTTGTGGAACGTCGTGCGCATGATCCACAACGAGTTGGCCTGCGGTCCTTGACTCCGCTGCATCCAAACGTACGTTCGAGTCATGACCATACCCGCTGCTCCGACCCCCGCCACCCGCCGTCATAGCGGCCCGCGGGCGCGTCTGCATGCGGTGCACATGTCCGAGCTCGAGGCGGAGTTCACCGCGCTGCTCGACGAGTTCGAACGGCCCGCCGGACGCGGCGCGGTGCTGGCCGCGGACGGCGGGGCCGGCTACGACGCCGGCCCGGCCGACGGTGACGGCGAGGCGGCCGGTGCCGGCCATGATGGGGTGCCGGCGCCGGATGGTCCTGATCCGCGGCCGGTGGGGGATCTGCGGGCTGCCGTCGCCACCGCGAAGGAGGCCCTCGATCAGGTGCGCCGGATCGCCGCGGCGCGTGAGGTGTCGGGCGGTGGTGAGCTGGCGGCGCTGACGGAGCTGGTGAGCACGCTGGATCGTGGGCACTCGGCGGCGTTGGAGCTGGTCGATCGCATCGAGTGCGAGGGGTTGGCCGAGCGCAGGGCGGGTCTGCCGCTCGAGTCGTTGCTGGCGATGCAGACCAATGCGACCTATGGGGACCGACGCTTTCTGACCGGCGCCAGGGATGTGCTGCGTCACCTACCGAATGTGCGGGCGGCGTTCGACGCCGAAGTGCTCGGTTGGGGGCAGGTCCGCGCCATCGTGTCCGAGGCCCGCCCGTTGACGATGGCGCTGCGCGAGGAGCTCGACGGCCGGTTCGCCGACACCGACGAGCTGCGGCGGTTGCAGCCCGACGAGGTCGTGGACCGGGTGTCGACGGCCGCGTCCGGGATGCGTGAGGATCTGCAGCGGCGTCGGACGGTGGCCCGCCAGGAGCGCCGGTATCTGCATGTGCGCGAATCGTTCGAGGGTGGGGTGCGGGGCAACTTCGACCTGCCTGCCGAAGAAGGCGCACTGCTGCTCGAAGCCCTGCAGGCCGCCACGTCGGCACCCACCGGGGACCGTGACGTCACCGCCGACGCCCCAGACCCCACCGACCCCGACCACGCGGAACAGACCGACCCGGCCGACCCGGCCGACCCGACCGAGCCGACCGAGCCGACCGACCCCGCCACGTCGGACGTGGGCGGCGCCGACGTGGCCGCCGGTGAGCCGGCCGAGGACCGGTTCGACCGGCCGCGGGCGCGACAGCTGGCGGATGGGTTGGTGCGGCTGGCCGAGGCGTTTCTGGGCGGGCAGCGTGGCGATGGCCCGACCGTGCGGGCACGTCCGACGATGGTTGTCGTGGCCGACGTGGCCGACCTCGTCGGCGACACCGAACAGGCTCGCCGTGCCAGGCTGTTGTGGCGACTGCCCGGCTCCCCACCCGCGTTGACCCGCGAGGCGGTCCAACGGATTTCGTGTGACGCGGACCTGCAGGTGCTGCTGGTCGACGGACATCAGGTGCTCGGGATCACGGCGCCGACGGCGGAGATCCCGGCCCGGGTGCGGCGGGCGGTCATGGCCCGCGACCAGGGGTGCCGGTTCCCGGGCTGCCGCGCACCGGCCGGCTGGACCGACCTCCACCACGTGATCCCCAGGAACCGGGGTGGGCCGACCACGGTCGACAACCTGGTCGGGGTGTGCCGGCGGCATCACATGGCGGTCACCGAAGGCCGCTGGAAACTGTCGATGACCCCCGCCGGGACCGTCACCGTCCGGCGCGGACGACACACGTCCACGTCCGACCCACCCCTGCGCCGACATCCGATGGATGGTTCGAGCCCGACGCCGGGCCTGTAACACTGCGCGTCATGAGTGCCCCACTGCCCCTGCGTTTCGTGCTGTCGGCCCCCGACGTCGCCGAGCTGCCCCGGAGTCCCGCCGAGCTCGCCGTCGTCGGGCGCTCCAACGTGGGCAAGTCGTCGCTGCTCAACGCCCTGGCGGCCCGCAAGGCGCTGGCCAAGGTGTCCGGCACGCCGGGCAAGACCCGCCTGCTCAACCTGTTCGAGACGGACGGCGGCACCATCGTCGACCTGCCCGGGTACGGCTACGCCAAGGTGTCACAGACCGAACGCAAGGCGTGGGAGCGGCGCATGCACCGCTACCTGCTCGAGCGCGAACCGCTGGTGCTGACGCTGCTGCTCGTCGACGGCGAGGTCGGACCGACCTCCCTCGACGCGGAGATGCTCGACTGGCTGCGCGACCACGACGTCCCGTTCCAGGTCGTGGCGACCAAGCACGACAAGGTTCGCTCGTCAAAGCGCGACCGTCGAAAGCGCGACCTCGCAGCCGGTTGCGAGCTCGATCAGCGCGAGGTCGTGTGGGCCAGTGCCGAGAAGGGCGTCGGGATCGACCGGCTGCGCACGCTCGTGCGCGAGGCCCTCGCACGCAACGGGGCCGCGGGGGAGTAGCGTCCGCCCACCAGCCACACGCCCGTTTTCGTTCCTCCGTCGGAGTGTCATCCCGTTGATCCCCCGTGAACTGCGCCTGCCGCCGGAACACCTGTTCCCGGCCGACGAGTGGCGACTGCTCGAGATCGGCTTCTCCAAACGCTGGATGGGCAACGCCGAGACCGTCTTCGCCCTGTCCAACGGCTTCATCGGCGTCCGCGGCACGTTCGAGGAGGGACGCCCGGGCATCGAGACCGGCACGTTCCTCAACGGCTTCCACGAGACCTGGAACATCGAGCACGCCGAGGAGGCGTTCGGGTTCGCGCGCACGGGCCAGACCATCATCAACGCCCCCGATGCGACGCTGCTCAAGCTCTACGTCGACGACGAGCCGCTGTTCCTGCCCACCGCCCGGCTGCCCGAGTACCGGCGCGAACTGGACTTCCGCGAGGGCGTGCTGCAGCGCGACCTGCACTGGTCGAGCCCGGCCGGCAAGCAGGTCCGCGTGAGTTCGGCCCGCCTCGTCTCGTTCGACCAGCGCCACCTGGGTGCGATCTGTTACGAGGTCGAACTCGACACCGACGCCCCGGTCGTGATCTCGTCGCAACTGCTCAACCGGCAGGACGCGAGTGCGGTCGACGAGCCGAAGAACGGCAGCGACCCGCGTCGGGCAAAGGCCTTCCGGAGCCGCGTCCTCAACGCCGTGGACCACCACGCCGAGGACCTGCGCCTGGTCACCGGGTACCGGACCACCAACTCGCGGATGACGCTCGGTGTCGGGGTCGACCACGTGGTCGAGACCGACAATGCCTGGGAAGCAGCCACCACCTGGTCCGAGGACCTGTCCAAGGTCGTGTTCAGGATCGACGCCAAGGCGGGCGTGAAGTTCCGGGTGATCAAGTACTTCACCTACCACATGTCCCGCTCGGTCCCGCCACGCGAGCTGGTCGACCGGTCCCGCCGCACGCTCGACCGGGCGGTCAAGGACGGCTACGACCATCTGCGCGAGACCCAGCGCCGCTACCTCGAGGACTTCTGGTACCGCGCCGACGTGCAGGTCGAGGGGCCGCGGCGGGTCCAGCAGGCGATCCGGTGGAACATCTTCCAACTCGAGCAGGCCTCGGCGCGGGCGGAGACGGCCGGCATCCCGGCGAAGGGATTGACCGGCCAGGCCTACGAGGGGCACTACTTCTGGGACACCGAGATCTACGTGGCGCCGTTTCTGACCTATACCGACGCCCGGATCACCCGCAACCTGTTGCGCTTCCGCCACACCATGCTGCCGCTCGCGCGCGAGCGTGCGAAGGAACTGTCCGAGCCCGGTGCGCTGTTTCCCTGGCGGACCATCAACGGCGAGGAGGCGTCGGCCTACTACCAGGCCGGCACGGCGCAGTACCACATCGACGCCGACATCGCGTATGCCATCAAGCGCTACGTCGACGTGCGTGGCGACACGGACCTGCTCGCCGAGGTCGGCGCCGAGATCCTCGTCGAGACGGCCCGGCTGTGGACCGGCCTGGGGTTCTTCAGCCCCGAGGACGACGCGTTCCACCTGCACGGCGTCACCGGGCCCGACGAGTACACCACGGTCGTCAACGACAACGCCTTCACCAACCTCATGGCGCGTCACAACCTGCGCTACGCGGCCAAGGTGGCGCTGTGGATGCGCGAGGAAATGCCCGCCGCCTACCGCCACCTCGTCCACGAGACCGGCCTGCGCGACGAGGAGATCGACGTCTGGCAGCGGGCCGCCGACGCGATGTTCATCCCCTACGACGACGTCAAGGGCATCCACCCGCAGGACGCCAACTTCCTCGAGAAGGAACGCTGGGACTTCGCCGGCACGCCGATCGACCACTACCCGCTGCTGCTCAACTACCACCCGCTGGTCATCTACCGCCACCAGGTCATCAAGCAGGCCGACGTGGTGCTGGCCATGGTGCTGCTCGGCGACCAGTTCTCGCAGGAGCAGAAGCGGCGCAACTTCGACTACTACGACCCGCTGACGACCGGTGACTCGTCGTTGTCGGCGTGCGTGCAGTCGATCCTCGCCGCCGAGATCGGCTACGAGGAGAAGGCGCTCGAGTACTTCCAGTACGCCCTGCTGATGGACCTCGCCGACATTGCCGGCAACGTCGTCGACGGCGTGCACATCGCCTCGACCGGCGGGGTGTGGATGGCGCTGGTGTACGGGTTCGGCGGACTGCGCGACCACGATGGACGGCTGCGGTTCGATCCGCGGCTGCCCGACCCGTGGCGGCGCCTCGCGTTCCCGCTGCGCTTCCACGACCGGCGTCTCGAGGTCGAACTCACCCACGAGGCGATGTGCTTCACGGTGACCGAGGGCGAGGCGCTCACCATCGAGGTGCGCGGGGTCGACCACGAACTACAACCGGGCCAGACCCTGCGCCTGGACTCCCCGGGTGACGCCGAGGCCGACGACGCCGACGCTCCGGCGTTCGGCCAGGAACTCCAGGGCCCGGTCGTCAAGGTCACCGAGGCGCGCGAGGGCGACGTCGAACGGGGCCGGCGCGGCGGGCCGTTGCCGGACGAGGCGGTCGACATGCGCGCCGGCGACGCGAGCTGAAGGCTCCCACGGACCGGTCGGTAGTCTTTGGGCGGTAGACGCCCGAGCACGGTCTCCGGCGTCGTCCAGTCAACGAAAGGTCGTTCGTCGTGGTGCGCGTCCGCCTGCGCAATCCCGACCGCATCGAGCAGGTCGAGGGACCGCTCGACGTGGGGGAGTTGCTCGACCGACTCGACGTCAACCCCACCACCGTGCTCGTCATCTGTGACGGCAACCTGGTGACGGCGTCGCACGATCTGCCCGCGGACGCCGAGGTGGAGATCCGCCCGGTCATCTCCGGCGGCGCGGACGGTCCGAGCTGTGCCGTGTGTCGCGCGCCGGCCGTGATCGAGGAACCGCGTCACCGGGCGGCGTGGTGCCCCACCCACTACGTCGACCACGTCCACAACCAGGTCCGCAAGGCGATCGACCACCCCCAGGCCACGCCGGGCCGGGAACGCATGTTCAGCTACGGCGACCGGATCCTCGTCGCCGTCTCTGGCGGCAAGGACTCGCTGGCGCTCTGGGAGGTCCTGCTCGACCTCGGCTACCGCGTCGACGGCCTCTACATCGGGCTCGGGATCGGCGGCTACTCGCGTCGCAGCCAAGAGATCTGCGAGGCGTTCGCGCAGGAGCGGGGCGCGCACCTGCACGTGGTCGACCTCGCCGAGACCTACGGGTTCTCGACCGTGACCGGTTCGCAGGTCACCACCAACCGTTCGACCTGCGGGGTGTGCGGGCTGAGCAAGCGCTACGTGTTCAACCAGGTCGCGGTCGAGCACGGCTACGACGTGGTCGTCACCGGCCACAACCTCGACGACGAGGCGGCCACGCTGCTCGGCAACCTGCTGCGGTGGCACGAGGACTTCCTCGCCCGCCAGCGGCCGGTGCTCCCGGCGACCGGCGCCAACCAGGTCCGCAAGTGCAAGCCGCTCTACCGCCTCTCCGAGCGCGAGATGGCCGCCTACTGCGTCGTGCGCGGCATCGACTACGTGGTCGAGGAGTGCCCACTCGTCGACGGCAACACCGGCCACGAGCACAAGGAGATCCTCAGCGCGCTCGAGCAGGCCGCGCCGGGGGCCAAGGCGCAGTTCCTGTTCGGCTTCCTCGACCGCCACGACCGCTTCGCCGAGACCGAGCGCAGCGACGGCGGCCCGAGCGTCGGGGCCTGCGAACGTTGCGGGATGCCGACCGTCGGCGAGGTCTGCGCGTTCTGCCGCCAGCGCGAGCGCATTCTCGCCGTCCTGCCCGCCACCGCCGGCGCCGCCTCGGCACCGGATCTTCCTGCGACCGACCGGACTGCCACACCATGACCGACGCCGTCCCCGCCGTCGCCCCGCTGCTGCCGGGCACCGACACCCCGCTCGCCGCCGGCGAACTGGTCGTGCTCATCGACCGTCGCCGCCGCCGCTACCTGCTCGAGTTGACCCCCGGCGCCGAGTGGCACAGCCATGCCGGCCTGGTCCCGCACGACGACCTGATCGGGCAGCACGAGGGTTCGGCCGTGCGGACCAACCGCAACATGGAGATCGTCGTGCTGCGCCCGACCCGCGAGGACTACGTGCTCAAGATGAAGCGCGGCGCCCAGGTGGTCTATCCGAAGGACCAGGCGGCGATCGTGGCGGCCGCCGACGTCCGCCCCGGTTGCACGGTCGTCGAGGCCGGGGCCGGCTCGGGCGCCCTGACGTTGGCGCTGCTGGCTGCCGTCGGCCCGACCGGTCGCGTCATCTCGTTCGAGCGACGCGAGGACCATTCGGTCCACGCCCGGCGAAACGTCACGCGCTTCCTCGGCGGCGAACCCGACAACTGGGACCTGGTCGACGGCGACCTCGTCGATGGCCTGACCGAACTCGACGTCCGGCCGCACCGCGTCATCCTCGACCTGCTCGAGCCGTGGCTGCTCGTGCCCGGTGCGGCCGAAGCCCTCCCGCCCGGCGCGATCGTGCTGGCCTACATGCCGAGCATCCCGCAGGTGATGCGGTTCACCGAGTCGCTGTGGGACGACGGCCGCTTCATGGACGTCCGCACGAGCGAGACACTCGTGCGTGGCTGGGACGTCGACGGCCTGGCCGTCCGCCCGGCGCACCGGATGGTGGCCCACACCGCGTTCCTGACCACCGCGCGACGGGTGCCGTCGCGGGAGGAGGGCGGTCCGCCGCCGCCGCGCCGCAAGGCCGACACGGGCCCGGGCATCGTCTGGAGCGAGGCGCCCATGATCGAGTCCGACCACGTCGACGGGCGCGGATAGCGCAACCGGAACGATCGGCGCCGCGCCGGCCGGTCCTCGCACGCGACGCCCGGTATCGCCTGCGGTCCGACGGAACGTCGAGGGGTGTGCCATACACTCGGCGATCCGAAGGTCACCGGCAGACGGGCCTCGCGTTCCGCCGATCGGTGGCCTCGGCCAGAGGGCTCGCACCCTGCGGTAGGAGGCCACGTGAACCAGCGCCCGGACCGCTCGTCCCACGACGCCAACGACCACGACCACCACGAACTGGACGGCCCGCGGCACGACCCGGTGGCCGCCGGTGCACAGGTGGGGGGTGCCGGTGAGCCGGACCCGGACGAACTCGCCGCGGAGCTGAAGTTCCTGCGAGAGGAGGTCGATCTCCTGCGCCGGCGCCTCGAGACCGCGCCGACGCGGATCCGCGCGCTCGAGGAGCGTCTGCTCGAGACCAAGGGCAAGTTGCAGGGCGCGCTCGCGCAGAACGACAAGCTGACCGAGACGCTGCGCGCCGCGCGTGACCAGCTCGCGCAGATGCGCGAGGAGGTCGAGCGTCTCGCCGCGCCGCCGCAGTCGTACGCGACGTTCCTGGGTCGCGACGCCGAGGCGGGGACCGCGACGGTCGTGGTCTCGGGTCGCAAGCTCGAGGTCGGCCTCGGGCCCGAGATCGAGCTCGACGATCTGCGCGCCGGCCAGGAGGTCCTGCTCAACGAGTCGATGAACGTGGTCGCGGTCGGCGCGTACGAGAGTCGCGGCGAACTGATGGTCATCGCCGAACTGCTCGACGACGGCCGCGCGGTCGTGCTCGGACACACCGACGACGAACGCGTCATCCACCTCGCCGAGCCGTTGCGCGAACTGCCGCTCAAGGCCGGCGACTCGCTGCTCGTCGACGCCCGCTCGAACACCGCGGTCGAGCGCATCCCGAAGGCCGAGGTCGAGCAACTCGTCCTCGAGCAGGTTCCCGACATCTCCTACGACCAGATCGGTGGGCTCAAGGATCAGGTCGAGGCGATCCGCGACGCGGTCGAGTTGCCCTACCTGCACGCCGACCTGTTCGTCGAGCACGAACTGCGCGCCCCCAAGGGCATCCTGCTGTACGGCCCGCCCGGCTGCGGCAAGACGATGATCGCCAAGGCGGTGGCGAACTCGCTGGCCCAGCGTGTGCGGGACAAGACCGGTCGCCAGGACGTCAAGAGCTACTTCCTCAACGTCAAGGGCCCCGAACTGCTCAACAAGTACGTGGGCGAGACCGAGCGCCAGATCCGGCTGATCTTCCAGCGCGCCCGCGAGAAGTCCGCCGAGGGCTTCCCGGTGATCGTGTTCTTCGACGAGATGGAGTCGCTGTTCCGCACCCGCGGCTCCGGCGTGTCCTCCGACGTCGAGACCACGATCGTGCCGCAACTGCTGGCCGAGATCGACGGCGTCGAGAGCCTCAAGGACGTCGTGGTCATCGGCGCCTCGAACCGCGAGGACATGATCGACCCGGCGATCCTGCGTCCGGGTCGCCTCGACGTGAAGATCAAGGTGGACCGGCCCGACACCGAGGCCGCCCGCGAGATCTTTGGTATCTACCTCCACCCGCGCCTGCCGCTGCACGCCGACGAGGTCGCCGAACACGGCAGCGCCGACGCGGCGGTGCGCAACATGATCGATCGCACGGTCGAGAAGATGTACGCCGACGACCGCGACAACGAGTTCCTCGAGGTCACCTACGCCAACGGCGAGAAGGAGGTC
>JBBDSX010000022.1:0-12081 GCA_040904725.1 Egicoccus sp. | reverse complement strand
CCGCCGCTCATGACCGATCCTCCGAGACCGACTGGCCGGCCAGGAACCGCCGCTGGTCGTGGCGCGCGAGGAACGCGTTGACCTCGTGTTCGAGGCGACGTACCTCGTCGTGGGCGACCAGGCCGCGGATCCGGCGGCGACGGACGAAGTCCTCGAAGGCGGCCCGACTCGAGTAGCGGGGCTGGTAGCCGAGGTCTTCGCGCAGCCGGGTCGTGTCGATCGCCCGGCCGAACTGCAGGAAGCGCAACTGTTCGGGTGAGACGTCGATGCGGCGGTTGCGGTAGAGCCACCCGGCGACGCCGTCGACGAAGGGGCGCGGGACGGGCGCCGGGACGCGGCCCGCCAACCGGATCGCCTGCGAGAGGTACACGACACCGTCGCCGGCGACGTTGTAGACCCCCGGATGCCGGCCGCAGGTCACGCGGCCGAGCACCTCGACGGCGTCGTCCTCGTGGCAGAACTGCAGCCGCGGGTCGTAGCCCAGCACGGTCGGGACGGCGGGCAGGCCGAAGAGTCGGCTGAACACGCTGTCGACGCGACCGCCGACGAAGTTCGCGAAGCGCAGGATGGTGACGTCGACGTCCCCGCGACGCTGACCGAAGGCTCGGACGTAGCCCTCGATCTCGGTGGCGTCCTTGGCGAAGCCGTGCGGTGGCGGCGTCCGCGGCTGGTCGGTCTCGCGGAAGCTGACCGGATCGGTGTGTTCGGAGCCGTAGACCGCGGCCGTCGACTTGAGCACGAACCGTCGGACCGACGGCGTCTTCTGGCAGGCGGCGAGCAACTGCATCGCGCCGATGACGTTGTGTTCCTTCATCAGGGCGCGGCCGCCCGACGCGGTGGGACTGCTGGAGGTGCTCATGTGCACGACGGTGTCGATGTCCTGCTGCTCGAGCACGCGCGCCACGACCGGGTTGCGCACGTCGGCGCGGACGAACTCGGTGCGCTGCAGCGGCACCGACGGCGTCCGGATGTCGACCCCCACCACGTGGGCGACGTCGTCGCGCGCTTCGAGGGCGGCAGCGAACAGCCCGGCGAGGTCACCGGCCACGCCGGTGATCATGACGCGTCGGCCCTCGGCCACGTGGCTCACCTCTCAGACGACCGTCGGCGGGATCGCGATGCCGTGGAGCGGCAGGACGAGCCGGCGCACGGCATCGACGGAATCGGCCGCCGCGCGGCGCGCCTGCTCGCGCAGTTCGTCGGCGACGTGTGCGGGGTCGTCGGTGAACGACCGCGGCGGGGTCCGGCCGGTCCGCGCGAAGGCCAACTCCTGCCACGTCATGGGCGTGTCGATCGGCACGTGCCGGTCGCTCATCTCGGCGAAGGCCAGCGTCCACGCGCGTGGCACGACCTCGACGACCTGGTAGCCGCCACCGCCGAACGCGACCCACTTCCCGCCGCAGACCTCGTGGGCGAGTTCGTGGAGCCGCCGGTAGATGTCGGCGTCGTCGTCGACGGTCAGCGCGAGGTGCGCGAGCGGGTCGGTCGCGTGCGTATCACAGCCGAGTTGGGTGACGAGCACGTCCGGCGCGAACGCCCGGACCAGCGGGTCGACCACCGCGTCGAACGCGTCGAGCCAGACGTCGCCGGTCGTGCCCGGATACAGCGGGACGTTCGCGGCCGAACCCGGCGCGCCGTCGCCGCCGATGTCGCTGGCGTGCCCGGTGCCCGGGAACAGGAACCGGCCGGACTCGTGCAGCGAGATCGTCAGCACCCGCGGGTCGTCGGCGAAGAAGGTCTCGACCCCGTCGCCGTGGTGGACGTCGACGTCGACATAGGCGATGCGTTCGGCGCCGTGTTCGAGCAGCCAGTCGATCGCGACGGCCGGGTCGTTGTAGATGCAGAACCCCGCCGCCCGGTCCGGCATGGCGTGGTGCAGTCCGCCGGCCGGGTTGAAGGCGTGGTCGGCCTCGCCCTGCCAGACCTGGCGGGCGGCCTCCTTGGAGGCGGCGCAGACCAGCATGGAGGTCGGGTGCATGCCCGTGAACGCGGGCGTGTCGCCGGGACCGAGCCCGAACTCGGCGTCGGCTCGGGCGGTCGCGTCCGCCGACAGCCGCTTCACGGTGTCGACGAAGGCCGGCCGGTGCAAACGCAGCAGTTCGGCCTCGTCCAGGTCACCGGGCGGGACCTCGACGGCCCCGTTGCCGACCAGACCGCTGTCCCGGATGAGCGCCATGGTCAACTCGACGCGGATCGGCGCCAGCGGATGGTCGTGGCCGAGGTCGTAGTCGGCCAGTGCGTCGTCCCACACCAGCGCGACACGGCCGGCAGCTGCGCTCCCACGACCCGCCATCGACCTCCCTCACGCCTCGACCGCCGCAGCGTACCGACGGCGGCTGGGGCGTCAGTTCCGCTCGGACTCCCCGATCCGGCCGACGACGGGCGCCAGCGCGGGCAGGCCGAGACGCTCGGTCATCTGCGACGCCGGCATGGCGTGGCCGAAGTGCATCCCCTGGCCGACGTGGCAGCCGAGGTCCGACAACTGGGCGACGGTCTCGGCGTCCTCGACGCCCTCGGCGACCACCAGCAGGCCGAGGTTGCGGCCCAGTTCGATCGTCGAGGCCACGATGGCGTGGTCATCGCTGTTGACGGTCATGTTGCTCACGAAAGAGCGGTCGACCTTGAGTTCGTGGACCGGCAGGTCCTTGAGGCGGGCGAGCGAGGAGTACCCCGTCCCGAAGTCGTCGATGGCGAGCTTGACGCCCATGCCAGAGAGCCGTTCGAGGATCTCCTTGGTGCGGACCGAGTCGACCAGGATGCCGGTCTCGGTGATCTCGAGGGTCAGGACCTCGGCGGGCAGCCGGGCCTCGCGCAGCATCCGCTCGACCAGGTCGGGGAACTGCAGGTCGAGCAGGCTGCGGGCCGAGACGTTGACGGCCATCACGACACCGGCACCGGCCGCGCGCCACCGCCGGCACTGCTGCAGCGAGGTTCGCAGCACGAACTCGGTGAGCGGCACGATCAGGCCGGTCTGCTCGGCCAGCGGGATGAACTCGTCCGGCGCGATGGGGCCGTGCGCGGGATGGTGCCAGCGCACGAGCGCCTCGACACCCCGAACGCCGCCGGTGAGCAGGTCGAGCAGCGGCTGGTAGTGCACCGCGAGCTGCCCGGCGTCGATGGCCTGGCGCAGGTCGTGGACCATCGCGAGCCGCCGCGGACTGTAGGGGTCGCGCTCGGCCGCGTAGACCTCGACGCCGGTGCGGTGGTCCTTCGCGCGGTACATCGCCACCTCGGCGCGTGGGAACAGCACCTCGGGCTGGTCGCCGTGCTCCGGGGCCAGCACGAACCCGAGGCTGATGGCGACGTCGAGCGAGACCCCGTCGACCTCGAACGGGACCTCGAAGCCGCCCAGCACCTGGTGGGCCGCGACCCGTGCATCGGCCTCGGTGGCGACGCCGGGCAGCAGGATCGCGAACTCGTCGCCGCCGAAGCGGGCCACGGTGACGCCCATCTGGGTGGCGGCGCGCAGGCGTGTGGCGACCTGGCGCAACAGGTGGTCGCCCGCCTCGTGCCCGAGCGTGTCGTTGACCTCCTTGAAGCGGTCGAGGTCGAGCAGCAGGACGGCGGCGGGACGGCCCGCGTCGAGCGCGGCGCGGACCAGCTCGTGGAAGCGGGCGCGGTCGGGCAACCCGGTCAGGTCGTCGTGACGCGACCGACGCAGAGTGGCCTCGGCCTGGTCGCGCAGCCGTTCGACCAGCCGACCGTTGCTGAACACGACCGCAGCCTGGGCGGCGATGGTCTCGAGCAGGCGGAGGTCACGGTCCTCGAAGGTGGTGACGTCGTCGAGTCGGTTGACGACCCACAGTTCGCCGATCACGGCGCCGTCGTCGCCACGCAGCGGCACGGCCATCAGCTCGTCGATGGTGCCCCAGGCCGCGGGGTGCCGCCAGGGGGCGACCCGGTCCCCGGCCGAGATCAGCACGGACGCGTCGAGGCTCAGCGGCGGGGCCGTCTCGACCGGCAGGCGCTTCAGCACGCCGTCACGCAGCCGCAGGCCTATGGTGCGGTCGCTGCGTTCGAGCAGGCGGACCTCGGCCAGCTCCGCCCGCAGCAGCGACACGGCCTGTTCGAGCAGCACGATCGCGGCGGCCTCGGTGTCGGGCGCCGCCTGGATGGTGCGGGTGAACGCCTGGACCCGGCGCATCTCCTCGTGGCTGCGGTGCAGGCCGGCATAGGCGCGGTACGACAGCACCTGGGTCGCGCCGACCACGGCCAGTGCCCAGATGCCGCGCCAGTCGACGGCGACCACGGTGATGACGACGACGCCGAAGCTCGCGTTGGCGACGGCGGCACGGAGCCCACCGGCGATGATGCGGATCGCGCCGACGAGGGTCAGCGTGCGCTCGTAGAGCCACACGACGGTGGCCAGGCACGCGCCGGCGACGATGTCCATGGCGGCCACGGCCGCGACGACGGCGAGCCAGCCGCGCGGCCCGGACGCCGAAGCGCCGTCGAGCACGGCGTGCAGGGCGATCAGCGCCACGACCGTTTCGAGCCACCCCAGGGCGAGGTTGAACGCGAGCTTGATCGGCGGCAACTTGACGTGGACGGCGAGCGTGTAGGTGGAGCCGATCAGCCGTGCGGCGATCAGGCCCAGCGGCCCGAGGAAGGCCAAGCCGACGACCAGCGGGGTCTCGCTCAGCGACAGCGCCTGCGTCGAGCGGCCGAGGTGGACGTGCACGACCAGCATCTCGGCGATCACGAACGCCGGGACGAACGCCCAGAACGGGATCTGCAGGTCGGCGAAGACGACGTCCAGGCCGCTGACCACGGTCACGGTCAGTGTCGCGGCGACGGCGGCCATGGCAGCGGTCAGCACCCAGACGGGCGCCTGGCCCGGCTGCTTCGACACCGACGTGGCCGCGGCCGCCCGACGACCGATCATGAGCTCCAGTCCTCGCCGCGCCAGGTCAGGCCGCGCCAGGTCCGGCCGGTCCAACTGCTCCCGCACCAGCACGCGTCGGTCCACTCCTGGTCGAGCCAGGTTCCGCCACGCCAGGTGCGGCCGGCCAGGCTCAACGGCGCCCAGGTGGCGGCGTCGAAGTCCCCGAGGATGGTCTGCTCGCCGACGAGCGCGTCCTCGCCCTCGCCGAGGTACATCGAGCCCCGCGCGCCCTCGAGCGTGCCGGTGCCGGTCCCCGCCTCGTGGGTCTGCGCCACGCCGTTGCCACGGACGCCGACCCGCGACGCGCGGTCGACGTCGAGCATCCCGGCCCCCGTCGCGACCGCAGTGTCACGAACGGGCTGGGCGGTGCCGGTCAGCAGGAACTTGACCTGGTCGGGCGACAGGTCGGGGCGCTCCTGCAACAACAGGGCGACCGCACCGGAGACGACCGCGGCGGACTGCGACGTACCGGAGCCCTTGAGGTAGCGGGCGGGCACGTCGGCCTGCGGATTGTTCACGTCGATGAAGGAGTTGGGGCTGCGCAGCGACAGCAGCGACCGGCCGGGGGCGACCAGGTCCGGGTTGCGGACCCCGTCGCCGCGGTTGGAGAAGTCGGTGACCGTGTCATCGGCCGGCAGCAGGGTGTGGTTGGTGTCGGCCGAGACGACCACGACGATGCCGTGACGCCAGGCGACCTCGACGGCGTAGGGAAGCGGGTCGAGCCGGTGGTCCTGCGCGCCGTCGGTGCCGAACGACAGGTTGAGCACCCGGATGTTGAGGCCCTCGTCGTCCTTGTGCTGCACGACCCAGTCGATGGCGGCCATGACCTGCGAGACGTCGGTGGCGCCGTCGAAGGTGGCGAGCTTGAGGCTGAGCAGGTTCGCGTCGGGCGCGATGCCGAGGTGGCTGCCGGCGACCTCGGCGAGGTCGAATCCGCCCGCCGCGTTGCGTGCCGGGGCGTCGTTGCCGGCGATGATGCCGGCCATGTGGGTGCCGTGGCCGTAGGTGTCGAGGTGGGCGAGCGCGTCGATCTGCGACTCGAACGACAGGTCGGGGCCGTTGCGGACGTTGCCGGCGGTCAGGCCCTCGACGGGCACGACGCCGGAGTCGAGCAGCGCGACGCCGATGCCACGGCCGGTGGCGCCACGGGCCCACAGGTCGTCGGCGCCGATGACCTGGGCGACGTGGTCGAGACCGATGCCGGGCGCCGGGTCGCTGTAGGCGCCCTCGAAGTCGAGGCCGAGCTTGCGGCCGAGGCCGCTACGGGCGTCGGGGGCGGCCTCCGCCGTCGCCGGAGGCGAGGCGAGTTGGACCTGGCCGTCGGGCGTCACCGAGACGACGCCGGGCAGCCGGTCGAGCGCGCCGACGCGCGTGTCCGCGACGTCGACGATCAACGTGTCGAGGGCGTCGAGGCGGGCCGTGACGGTGCCGCCGTTGGCAATGACCTGGTGCGCGGTCGCGTCGAGCGTGCCCGGGGCGACCTGGACGTTGACGCGCAGGTCGTCGTCCGGCCCGGACGGCCCGGACGGTGGCGCGGCCGCGACGGCGAGCGCCGCCAGCGCGGTGAGTGCAGCTGCACGCCACCAGGTGGCGCGGCGATGCTGCGGGTAGGTGCGTGGTGCCCGGGCGCTGCGCATGTCGCGCGGTCCTTCTCTCTGCCCCGTTCGGGCGGCTCCGGGGCATCCGACGTCCTCGCGGCGCTCGTCTGGGCGACGAACAGCACGATCCCGGCCGGGACGGTCCCTCATCGGCCTGTCGGGCGCCGTGGACGGAACCTGAGCGATCCCAAGGTCGCTGCGCGACCCCCGCACTGCATCGTGCGGTCGTACGGACCAGGGGTCGGCTCAGGGTTCGACGACGAGGTCCGCGCCGGTTCGGGTCCAGGCGCTGCCGCGCACGCGCAGCACCAGTGACAGCAGGCGGACCAGCATCATGGCCTGAACGGCGACCCACAGCCCCAGCAGGCCGCCGCCGAAGGTGGCAACGAGTTGTCCGGCCACGCCGCCGACCACGGCAGCGAGCACGGTCCAGGTCCGCAGGTAGGCGAAGTCCTCGGCCCCCATCAGCACGCCGTCGAGGGCGAACACCGGGCCGTTGATCATGTGCCCGAGCGCGGCGAACCACCACGCGGTGGCGATCACCGCCAGGACCTGCGGATCGTCGGTCAGCAGCCGCGGCAACACGTCGCCGCCGGCGATCAGCAGCAGGGCGAGGACAGCCCCGCCGACGATCCCCCACGTCACGAGGTCGCGGCCGTACGCGCGCGCTTCCTCGATGCGGCCGGCGCCGAGCGCGGTGCCCACGATCGCCTGGGCCGCGATGGCGAAGCCGTCCATCAGGAACGAAACCAGCAGGAAGGTCTGGAACAGGACCTGGTGTCCGGCGGCGGTGATGGCACCGGTGCGGCCGGCCGCGGCGGTGATCGCGAGCAGGCCCATCAGCAGCCCGCCGGTGCGCAGGAACAGGTCGCGGCTGACCACGACCAGCGCAAGCAACTGCACCCGGTCGGGACGGCCGTGACCGGCCAGCGGCAGGCCGGTGCGGCGCAGGAGCAGCAGCAGCGCCCCGGCGGTCAACGCCTCGGCGACGACGGTGGCCCAGGCGGCGCCGGCGATGCCCATGCCGACCGGGAAGACCAGCACGACGGTGAGCACGGCATTGACGACGTTGGCGGCGACGACCACGCCCATCGGTGTCTTCGTGTCCGACACGCCGCGGAAGGCGCCGTGACCGACGTAGGTCAGCAGCAGCAGCGGGACGCCGATGGCACGGACCCGCAGATAGGTGACCGCCGGGGGCAGCAGTTCCTCGACGGTGCCGAGCATGCGGAGCAGCGGCCCCGCGACGACGAACAGCGCCAGGCCGATGACGACGCCCAGGACCAGGGCGACCTGCACGGCGTGGCTGACCCGCCGTCCCGCGGCCTCGCGGTCACCGGCCCCGACCGCGCGGGCGACCGTCGACGTCGTGCCGAACACCAAAAAGTTGAAGATCCAGGACACCGCGGACAGCACGGACACGGCCAGCCCGAGCGCCCCGAGTTCGGCGGCACCGAGCCGGCCGACGACCGCGGTGTCGACCAGGCCGAGCAGCGGGTCGGCGACCAACGTCGCGATGGCCGGCACCGCCAGCGCGACGACACGCCGACGCCGGACGCTGCGGGACGGAAGGTCGGTCACGACACCCTCGGCTCAAAGAGCCCGACAGTATCCGAAGCCAGTCCGACCCATTCGTCGGGCATGATCGGTATGGATGGCCGTTGTCCTCGCAGGGCCTCCAGACGGCGGAGTACGCCCGCTCCACCTCCCCGGCCGCATCTTCGGCTGTTCGATGACGCTCCCCCGTCCCCCGCCGATCACATCATCCGAGGTCGGCGCGGGCGGTCTCGGTGGCGCGGACGTGGAACGTGGCGCGCTCGGAGGCGAGCGCACGGCCGAAGACCGGGACCACGCGGCCTTCGCAGGTGACGGCCACCTCCCCGTTGTCGACCTGCGGTGTGCACGTCACGTCCTGCAGGGTCTCGTCGTGCGCGAAGGCGGCCAGGCGCGCGGCGGCCAGTCCCTGGGTTCGTGCGGGGTCGGCGACCGGGTCGCGTTCGACGTCGTAGACCGATGCGAGGTCGAGGGCGGCGACCGCGTCATTGGCCAGGCTCGCGGCGAGGTCGGCCAGGCGCCGCTGCTGCAGGTGCACGACCGCGGCGTCGAAGGCCAGCGAGGCCAGGATCAGCAGGATCAGCACCGCGGCCGGCATCAGCACCAGCGTGTTGCCGTCCTCGGCGGTCAGGCGGTCAGAAGCCACAGTCGGGCACCTCCCCCTGCACGATCGTCAGGCCCGAGCGGTACGGGTCGACGACCTCGCGGTGCTCGGCGACGACGACGAACGGCGCGATCCGTTCGCTCAGGCCCGGCAGGATCAGGGCGGGCACCTCGATGCGGACGCGGTAGGCGACCTCCTGGCAGCGCGTCAGGCCGACGCGCAACGGTTCCACCTCGGCGCCGTCGGCGATGCCGTGCCCGTCGAGCGCCTGCGCCGCCGCCGCCCGGGCGAGCGGACCCTGCCGGTCGAGGTCCGGTGCCTCGACGGCCGCGCGGACCGCTTCACGTGCCGCGGCGCTGGCGGCGAACTTGGCGTCGACCACCGCCCAGGCGTTGACCACGACCAGGGTGCCGAGCACGAAGATCAGCACGCCGAAGGCCAGTGCCTCGAGGCCGGCGACGAACCCGGCCTCGGCATCGATCCTGCGTCGGCTCATCGTGGCCGTTCCACCCGCACCACGCTGGTGCGTTCGATGGGTTGGAACACCTGCGCCGGCGAGGACGTCACGATGCGGACGGCGAGGTGGTCGCCGTCGTCGTGACAGGTCACCTCGGCGTCGTCGGCGTGCCGACCGAGACCGCTCATCACCCGTGACGCCACGACGTCGCATCCGCCGCCGTCCTCGGCGGCCGCCCGCTTGGCGGCGTCGAAGGCGGTGCTCCCGACCAGGGTCGAGGCATACAGGTGGAGCAGGGTCTGCGAGGCGAGCAGCACGAACGCGAGGAAGATGGTGACACCGAACACCGCGGTGACCGGGCTGCTGCCCGCTTCACCGCGGCAGGCCTCAGCCGCCGATCGAGTCCACGGTGTTCTGGATGTCAGCCGTCGCGTCGACGAAGATGCCGTTGAACGCGGCCCACATCGCGGCGCCGAGCAGCGCCATGATGAGCACGACGATCGCGGCCGAGATGACCCCTTCGCCGGCTTCGTCCTCGCCCCATGTAGCCAGTAGGCGGTGGAGTACTCGAGCCATCTGGGCCCCCCCGTGTGGTCTAGTCCATAAGGATAGTGCCTGATACAACGGCCGAGCGCACGCGGAGTTTCAGTGGTTGGGGAAACGAGTGCACCGCCCGCGCGCCGGTTCATCGTCCGAGGAACCCGTCGAGGGCCCGCATGAACGGGATCGCGATGAAGATCACACCGGGCAGCAGCGTCGCCACGGTCACCGGGATCCACACCTGCTGACCCCGCCGTTCGAGTTGCTCGACGAGGTCCCGCTGCACCTCGGCGCGGATGGCGCGTGCTTCCTCGGCGATCAGGCGGCCGAGGTCGCTGGCTTCGCGGTTGAGGGCGAGTACGGACACGAAACGGTCGACGGAGGCGACGTCGGCGAGCTCGGCCCACTCCTGCAGCGCCGCCTCCTCGGTCAGGCCGTGCCGAACGCGGCCGAGGACGCGACGCAGGTCGCTGGCGACGGCGCCGCGACCACGGCTGGCCACACGATCGAGCGCGCCGGCGAGCGAGTAGCCGGCACCGAGCAGCATCGCGATCTGTTCGGCGACCACGGGAAGCTCGAGGTGCACCTCACGCTGCCACCGCGCGGATGCGCTCACGACCTGCTGCTCCTGGACCAGGAACGCCAGCAGGAGCCCACCGAGCGTGAACAGCACCGCCACCGGCGGGGGTGGCCGCGACGCGATGGCGAACAGTGCCCCGATGAGCAGCGCGGTCAGCGACCAGCCGATCTGCCGCACGCGGAACGCCGTGACGTCGAGCGGCGAGTGCACCCGACGAAGCTTGCGGTCGAGTTGCTCGCTGACGCCGAACAGGCGGGCGAAGGCCTCGCCCAGGCGTCGCGCGATCGGTCCGACGGCCTCGCGGAAGGTCTCGACCGACAGCACGCCGGACCAACTGCGCATGCCCATGCCGCCACGGACGTAGGGGCCGAGCCGGGCGGCGAGCGTCGGTCGCGAGAACCAGCGCACCTCGGCGAACAGCAGGGTGAGCCCGGCCCACAGCAGCAGGCCGGCGAGCGCGAGCAGCAGCGTCATCGTCGCACCTCCGACGGCTCGCCCTGGCCGACGAACACGCGCTGCTCCTCGGGCATGCGCAGCAGCTGGCCGGCCCACGCCCAGCACCCGGCCATCAACCCGAACGCGACCAGCACCCCGACCTGGCCGGCGTCGCTGGCGTAGGCCGCCCGGCCTTCGCCGATCGAGAGCCCGACGAAGGCCATACCGAGCGGCACGACGAGCACGAACCAGCGAGCGAAGCGGACGCCGGCCTGCTTCGCGCGGGCGTCCTTGCGACCCTGGAGGTCCTGGATCCGGTCAGCCGCCAGGGCACGCAGGCGACGGTCGACGTCCGTCCCGCCCACGTCGTGCGCGATGAGCAACGTCTCGCAGACGGCGTCGGCGGTCGGGTCGGCGAGATGGGCGCGCAGCACGTCGAGGGTCCGCTCGAAGTCCGTCGACATCAGCCACTCGCGCTGGGCGGCCTCGAAGGCCGAACGCATCTCGACGGGCCCCCGCAAGCCGACGGTCAACAACGCCTGCGGTACGGAGCGTCCGAGCGTGACCGCGTGGAGCCGGATCTCCTCGATGAGCCGGGGCCACGCCTCGCGCGCGAGGTCGCGGCGGCTGCGGCGGCGCGACCTCGCACTCCAGATCGGCGCCGAGGCGACGAGTCCGCCGGCGGCCAGTGGCACCACGACACCGCCGTACAACGCCCAGGCCAACGCTGCGGCCACCACGAACAGGGTGCCCATCACCGCCGCGAGTTCGACCGGACGGACGCGCTCGAGCCCGGCCTGCACGAGGTACTCCTGTAGCCTGGCGCGCTGGCGGCGACGGGTCGGCGACGGACCGATACCGACGCCACGCCAGCCCAGGGCCAGGGCGGTGTAGAGCAGGAACACGCCGTAGCCGGCGAGCAGGGCCAGCAGGAACGCACTCACTTCCGATCCTCCGAGACCGCCGGCCTCGCCCTTCGGTTCGCTCGGCCGCCGCTTCTCATCCCCACTCCTGCCGGGCGGTGCGGACCGGTCCCGCCTCGAGCAGCGCCCGGACGTCGTGGCCCGCGGCCGACAGCGCACGGGCACCGCGGACGGGCAGGTTCCCCGTCCAGGCGAGCGTGCCGTTGGCATCGCGCCGGAACAGTTCGGTGACCGTGAAGCTGCCCGCACCGTCGCCCGACTGCAGGTCCTCGACCGCGATGACCTCCTCGACCCGCGGCCGTCCGTCGACACGCCCGCACTGGACCACCAGGTCGACCGCTTCGGCCACCAGGGCGGTGAGGGCCGGCATGGGCAGTTCGGAGCGGGTGTCGGCGAGTTGGCTGATGAAGCGGAGACGCGAGAGAGCCTGACGTGCCGACCCGGCGTGGATCGTCGTGTAGCCCTTCACCCCGGACGACAAGGTGAGCAGCAGCGGGAGCGCCTC
>JBBDSX010000021.1:0-12279 GCA_040904725.1 Egicoccus sp. | reverse complement strand
GTGCGGCGTCGCCGTCACCGAGCCCGACTACGGCTCCGACGTCGCCGGCGTCAAGGTGAGCGCAACCCGCGACGGTGACGACTGGGTCATCAACGGGGTCAAGACCTGGTGCACGTTCGGTGGCCGGGCCGAGTACCTGCTGGTGCTCGCCCGCACGGACCCGGACCGCTCGCTGGGCCACAAGGGTCTGAGCCTGTTCGTGGTCGAGAAGCCCTCGTTCGAGGGCCACGAGTGGAAGGCCGAGCAGGAGTCGGGCGGGTCCATGGATGCCCGGGCGATCCCGACCATCGGCTACCGCGGCATGCACTCGTTCGAGATCAGCTTCGACAGCTGGCGCGTGCCCCACGCGAACCTGATCGGCGAGGACGACGGGCTCGGGCGCGGCTTCTACCTGCAGATGCAGGCGTTCGCGAACGCCCGGCTGCAGACCGCCGCCCGCGCCCTGGGCGTCATGCAGTCGGCCCTCGAGCACGCCACCGGGTATGCGAAGCAACGCCACGTCTTCGACGCGCCGCTGGCGGACTACGAGCTCAACCGGACCAAGATCGCCCGGATGGCGGCCCTGATCGCGGCCTGCCGCGTGTTCGCCACCGACGTGGCCCGCCAGTTGGCCCGCGGTGACGACGACGCCGCACTCGCCGCCAGCCAGGTCAAGCAGCTGTCGTGCCGCGTGTCGGAGTGGGTGACGCGCGAGGCGCAGCAGATCCACGGCGGCTACGGCTACGCCGAGGAGTACACCGTCTCGCGCCTGTTCGTCGACGCACGCGTGCTGTCGATCTTCGAGGGTGCCGACGAGGTACTGGCGCTGCGCGTCATCGCCAAAACCCTGCTCGGCAACGCGCTCGCCGCCTGACCCGGGCCGCCCCGGCGCCGGGCTAGTGTCCCCGGCTCGGGGTGGCGACGGCGGCGAGGTCAGGCGTGCTCGAACTCGATTCACTGCGGCGCGTCTTCGGTGACGTCGTCGCGCTCGACGGACTGTCGTTCGCTGTCCGCCCCGGTCAACTGTGCGGCTTCCTCGGCCCCAACGGGTCGGGCAAGACCACGGCGATGCGGGCCGTACTCGGCGTCACCCGCCTCGACGGCGGCGAGGTGCGGTGGCAGGGTGCGCCGATCACGGCCGAGATGCGCGCCGCCACCGGGTACCTGCCCGAGGAACGCGGGCTCTACGCCAAGATGCCGATCGGTGAGCAACTGGTGTACTTCGCGCGGCTGCACGGCAGTTCGACCGCCGACGCGAACGTCCGGGTCGCCGACCTGCTCGACAAGCTCGGTCTCGGGGACCGGATCGGTGACCCGACCGAGAAGCTCAGCCTCGGCAACCAGCAGCGGGTGCAGTTCGCGGCCGCGCTGGTGCACGAGCCCGACCTGCTCGTGCTCGACGAGCCGTTCAGCGGCCTCGACCCGATCGCCGTCGACACGATGTCGTTGCTGTTGCGCGAGCAGGCCGAGCGGGGTGCGGCCGTGGTCTTCTCGTCGCACCAACTCGACCTGGTCGAGGACCTGTGCACCACCGTCGCGATCGTCAACCGCGGGCGCACGGTGCTGCACGGTGAGGTCCGCGAGCTCAAGGGACGTGGGCCGACCCGCCTGCGCGTGTCCGTCGACGGCGACGACCGCTGGTTGTCCTCGGTCCCGGTCGGCGCCGACGTGGTGGGCCGCAACGACGGCGAGGTGACGCTCGTGCTCGGCGACGACGTCGACGCGGTCGGCGTGCTCCAGCACGCCCGCACCAGCGGCGTGGTCACCTCGATGAGCCTCGAGCAGCCCCGGCTGTCGGAGCTGTTCCGCGATGCCATGGAGGAGCGGGCCTGATGCGTACCCGACAGGTCCTACTCGTCGCGCAGCGCGAGATCCGTCAACGGCTGCGCTCGAAGGCCTTCGTGGGGACCACGGCGCTGCTGGCCGTGGTGGTGCTCGGCGCCGCCATCGTGTTCACCAGCGGGGTGGGGCCCTTCGGCGCCGCCAGCGCCACCGGGGACACCGACGGCGCGACCACGGACGACTTCGAGGTCGCGGTGGTCGGTGAACTCTCCGAGCCGGCCCGCGCGGCCATCACGGTCACTGCGGGTGTGGAACCGGTGTGGCTCGAGGTCGACGACCTCGAGGCCGCCCGCCAGGCCATCGCCGACGGCGCGTTGTTCGCGGTCGCCGACGGCGGCACGCGACTGCTGGCGCGACAGCCGTCGGGGCCCTTCGAGTCGCCGGTGCCGTTCGGGACCGTCGAGGCGTTGGGGGTGGCGGCCAGCATGGAAGCCGCCGGCGCGGACGCCGACGAGGTGGACGCCGCGCTGCGCCCGGCGCCGATCCAGATCGAGACCGTGCAGACCGGCGAGGGGGTCGACGCCGAGACGGCCGCTGGCCGATTCGCGGTCGCCTACGCCGGCTCGTTCGCGCTGTACATGGCCCTGGCCTTCTTCACCCAGATCGTGGCGACCGGCGTGATCGAGGAGAAGGGGTCGCGGGTGGTCGAGTTGATGCTGCCCGCGGTGCCGCCCCGGCAACTGCTCGGCGGGAAGCTGCTGGGGCTGGGTCTCGTCGGCACGGCCCAGATGGTGGTGATCGTCGTCCCGGCGCTGGTCTACGTGCTGGTCCGCGAGCCCGACCTGCTGCCGCCGGGGACGGGGGCGGCCCTGGCCTCCGTGGTGGTGTTCTTCGCGCTCGGGTTCGCGCTGTACGCCGGGGTGACCGGCGGGCTCGCCGCCATGGCCTCGCGGGTCGAGGACCTCCAGGCGGTCATCATGCCCCTGTGGGCGATCCTGATCGGCGCGTTCATGTTGTCGTTCCCGACGCTGAACGCGCCGGACAGCACGCTGGCGGTGGTCGCGACCTACGTGCCCTTCTCGGCCCCGTTCGTGGTGCCCGTCCGCCTCGCGCTGGTCGAACTGCCGCTGTGGCAGGCGGTCCTGTCCGGGCTGATCGTCCTGATCACCGCGGGGCTGCTCACGCTGCTCGCCGCACGGCTGTACGAGGGGTCGATCCTGCGGGGCGGCGGCAAGGTCGGCTACCTGGCCGCCTGGCGCGGCGCCAAGACCTGACCGTGACCGGTTGCCACCCGCACGGGCTTCGAACCGCGGACGCTGACGACCCGGTACTGCTGGTTCCGCATCGCGCCTTACCGTGTGTCCGCCGGGACGGGGAGAGACGATGAGCACCGACACGACGACGGCACCGACGGCCTCCTCACTCCCCGCAGCGGACCGCCATGACCTGATCCGCGTGCAGGGCGCCCGCGAGAACAACCTCAAGGACGTGCACGTCGAGTTGCCGAAACGGCGGCTGACGGTGTTCACCGGCGTGTCGGGTTCGGGCAAGAGTTCGCTGGTGTTCGGCACGATCGCGGCCGAGTCGCAGCGGCTGATCAACGAGACCTACAGCGCGTTCGTGCAGGGGTTCATGCCGACGCTGTCGCGACCGGAGGTGGACCGTCTCGAGGGCCTGACCACGGCGATCATCGTCGACCAGGAGCGGATGGGGGCCAACCCGCGCTCGACCGTCGGGACGGCCACCGACGCGAACGCGATGCTGCGGATCCTGTTCAGCCGGCTGGGGAAGCCGCACATCGGCTCGCCCAACGCCTTCTCGTTCAACGTCCCGACGGTGACCGGCACGGGCGCGATCACGGTCGAGCGCGGCAGCAAGACGAAGAAGGAGAAGGCGACCTTCACCCAACTCGGCGGCATGTGTCCGCGCTGCGAGGGCATGGGCAACGTCAGCGACATCGACCTCACCGCGCTCTACGACGAGACCAAGTCGCTCGACGACGGCGCACTGCTGGTCCCCGGCTACAGCATGGACGGCTGGTACGGCCGCATCTACCGCGGCTGCGGGTTCTTCGACGCCGACAAGCCGATCAGGGACTTCACGAAGAAGGAACTCGACGCACTGCTCCACAAGGAGCCGACCAAGATCAAGGTCGACGGCATCAACGTGACCTTCGAGGGCCTGATCCCGAAGATCCAGAAGTCGATGCTGTCCAAGGACGTCGAGGCGATGCAGCCCCACATCCGCCGCTTCGTCGAGCAGGCGGTGACGTTCACGACCTGCCCCGACTGCGAGGGCACGCGGCTGAGCGAGCAGGCCCGCTCGTCGAAGATCCGGGGCGCCAACATCGCGGATCTGTGCGAGATGCAGATCAGCGACCTGCGGGACTGGGTCCGCGATCTGGACGAGCCCTCGGTCGGGCCGCTGTTGGCAGGGCTGCAGCACCTGCTCGACTCGTTCGTCGACATCGGGCTCGGGTATCTCTCCCTGAACCGCCCGGCCGGCACCCTGTCGGGTGGCGAGGCACAGCGCACCAAGATGATCCGCCACCTCGGTTCGGCACTCACCGACGCCACCTACGTGTTCGACGAGCCGACGATCGGCCTGCACCCCCACGACATCCAGCGGATGAACGACCTGCTGCTGCAGTTGCGGGACAAGGGCAACACGGTGCTGGTCGTCGAGCACAAGCCCGAGACGATCGCGATCGCCGACCACGTCGTCGACCTCGGTCCGGGGGCCGGCACCGCGGGCGGCGAGGTGATGTTCGAGGGCACGGTCGAGGGCCTGCGTGCCACCGACACGGTCACCGGACGCCACCTCGACGACCGGGCCCGGCTCAAGGACGAGGTGCGATCCCGCACCGGCGCGATGGAGGTCCGCGGTGCGTCGCTGCACAACCTCGCCGACGTCGATGTCGACCTCCCGCTCGGCGTGCTGTGCGTGGTCACCGGCGTGGCCGGGTCCGGCAAGAGTTCACTGATCCACGGCTCGGTCGCCGGCCGCGAGGGCGTGGTCGTGATCGACCAGGGGGCGATCAAGGGCTCGCGGCGCAGCAACCCGGCGACCTACACCGGCCTGCTCGACCCGATCCGCAAGGCCTTCGCCAAGGCCAACGGGGTCAAGCCGGCCCTGTTCAGTTCCAATTCCGAGGGTGCCTGCCCGACCTGCAAGGGCGCCGGGGTTATCTACACCGACCTCGGCATCATGGCGACCGTCGAGTCGACCTGCGAGGAGTGCGAGGGCCGGCGCTTCCAGGCCGCCGTGCTCGAGTACTCGTTCGGCGGGAAGAACATCGCCGAGGTGCTCGCGATGCCGGTGACCGAGGCAGCGGCGTTCTTCGCCGAGGGCGAGGCACGCACGCCAGCCGCGCACAGGATTCTCGAACGGCTCGACGACGTCGGGCTCGGCTACATCACCCTCGGGCAGCCGCTCACCACCCTGTCCGGTGGCGAGCGGCAGCGACTGAAGCTGGCGATCCACATGGCCGAGAAGGGCGAGATCTACGTCCTCGACGAGCCGACCACGGGTCTGCACCTCGCCGACGTCGAGCAGTTGCTCGGCCTGCTCGACCGGCTGGTGGACGGTGGGAAGTCGGTCGTGGTGATCGAGCACCACCAGGCCGTCATGGCGCACGCCGACTGGATCATCGACCTCGGGCCCGGCGCCGGGCACGACGGAGGCCGCATCGTGTTCGACGGCACGCCGGCCGACCTCGTCGCCGACGCCTCGACCCTGACCGGCACGCACCTCGCCGAGTACGTCGGACGCTGACGCGCCGAGGGTGCCGTTCCTGCGGATGCGGTCGCCCGACCGGGGCGGCGACTCGCGGATCGGGGCGCCGGACCCCACGTTGGTCTGTGGGCACGCGATCCCGAAAGGCCCCTGATGCAGCGTTCCTACCTGCCCATACTCGTTGCTGTCATGCTCGGCCTCGCCGGCTGCTCGGCGGAGCAACCCGCCGACGAGGAGACCGCAACGGAGACGCCTGCCCCGACCGGCAGCGCGACGACGGACGACGTCGGCGAACCGACGGAAGCCGAAGCCACGCCGGACGAGACGGCGAGCGACGGGTCCGCGGCGGACGCCGATGGTGACGATCTCGAGTTCACGACGTGCGAGGCCGACGACATCACCGTGGGCTACCCGGACTCGTGGACCGTCTACGAGGACGCCGATGTCCCGCCCTGTCGGGTCTTCCATCCCGAACCCATCGAAGACTATGTCGGGGAGAGTCAGCACTACGCCGCCCGGCTCTACATCGATCCGGTCGAGTTCGAGGACGCCACCAGTACCAGCAACACCCTCAGCGAGGAACTCTCCCGTGAGGAGACGACCGTGGACGGCCGCGACGCCGTGTTGACGGAACTCGAGTCGACCGGCGAGGCCATGCTGCCGCAGGGCGAGCGCAGCTACAGCTACATCGTCGATCTCGACGGGATGATCCTGGTCGGTACGACCACCTCGGTCGGCGACACCGACTACGAGCGCGACAAGCAGGTTCTCGACCGGATGATGGAGACGCTGTCGGTCGATGTCAGCGAGTCGTGAATGCCCGGCAGTTCACCGGCCGCTGAACTCGGGCGGGCGCCGTTCGCGGCCGGCGGCGAGGCCTTCGCGCAGGTCGTCGCTGCCGTAGCTGACCGCCTGGCACTCGGCTTCGCGCTGCAAAGCCGTCTCGAGGTCCGCGTCGCCGGTGGTGGCAAGGGTCTGTTTGAGCTGACGCACGGTCATCGGGCTGGCGGTGGCGATCTCCTCCGCCAGCGCGATCGCGTGCGGGAGCACCTCGTCGGCGGGCAACGACTCGAGCGCCATCCCGGCGGCCGCGGCGTCCCGGCCCGACACGAGGCGGCCCGTGTAGAGCCACTCGGCGGCACACTGCGGCCCGACTGCCCGCGTGAGCAACCATGACCCGCCCATGCCGGGGTGCAGACCGAGACGGGCGAAGTTGAGTCCCACCTTCGCCTCGTCGGCGACGACGCGCAGGTCACAGGCCAGCGCCACGCACAGGCCCGCACCGACGGCATGGCCGTTGATCGCCGCGATGACCGGTACCGGGAGGTCGCGGACGCTGAGGAACCGCGCATAGAACTCGCGCATGAACTCGGTGGCGTCATAGCCCTCGTCACGGGTGCGACGGGCGAGGTCCTCGAGCATCGCGAGGTCGCCGCCGGCCGAGAACGCCGGCGGGGCTCCCGTGAGTACGACCGCGCGGAGGTCGGGGTCGTCGTGCAGGTCGGCGGCCGCGTCGCGTAGGGCGTCACCCATCGCCTCGGTCATGGCGTTGCGGCGCTCGGGATCGTCCAGGGTCAGGATCGTGACCCCGTCGTCGCGTCGTTCGGTGCGCACGCTCACGGCTGCATCCTCGGGTCGGCTGTGCGCAGGCTAGGCAACCGCGACGCAGACGCCGGCCCCCCGGGGGATGTCCCGGGGGCCGGCGGGGTGCCGTGGTGCGTGCGCGACTCGCCTCGGGCGGGTCAGGCGGCGCGACGGGTCACGGCGGGTGGGGTGGGCTGGTCGGTGAGACGGTGGGCCACCGTCGCGACCGGTTCGTCGGCGACGCGCGCCGCCAGGCGAACCAACTGGGCCGCCAGGACGACGCGCGCTCGAGACGGTGGGCGCGGTCGTCGAGGATGCTGTCTGCGGAAGGCGGCGGCACGACGGTCGTCGCGGACACGCAGGTCGGCCTCACGGTGGAGCAGTCCGGGGTGCAACATGGCGGATCCTTGGGGTGTTTTCGTGATGGGCCGTCCCGAACGGGACGGGAGGAGACCGCTCCGGTGGTGCCCGATCGACCCTAGAGAGGGTCGAGGACGCCACCGGACCGGGTAGGTGCGAACGGCTCCGGCGACAACGAAAAGAGCCGGCGGGGAATCCGCCGGCTCGACTCGAAAAATGGGGTGGAGCTAACGCACCCCGGCCCGAGCGGGCACGGCGGAACGACCGGCGGCGCCGCCGATCGATCGCATGCAGACGGTGATCATCATCGGGGCGCCTCCTTCCTCGAGACTGGTGCTTCGGGGTCGTTCCGCGAAGGACCATAAGCACGTCACGGCGGCGCGACAAGCATCTCGTCCGATGCCAAGCCAGGTCGTGCGACCGGCGCGCTGGCGCGGCCGAGTGGCGGTGGGCGGTGCCGTGCCCGGCCTCGAGACCGGCCGGGTCGTGCCCCGGTTTCGGCGCCCGCCGGGTGCGGGGGAAAGACTACGCTGCGGCACCTGTGGAACGACATCCCAGGCAAAGGTGTCCGTGATCGACCCGGCAGTGCGAACGACGATGCGTCGGCGACGCGTGTTGGGTGCCGCGCTCCTGGCGCTGTTGCTGCCGCTGTCGGGTGGGCAGGCCTTCGCGCAGTCGCTCGACGAGTTGCGCGAGCAGCGTGGTCGCGCCGCCGAGCAACGCGCCGAACTCGAGGAACGCCTCGACACGGCCGCGGCCGAACTGGACGCGCTCGAGGTGCGACAGGCCGAGCTCGAGGCCGAGCGCGAGCAGTTGCAGACCGAGGCCGACGAACTCGAGGCGGAACTCGACGCCGTCGGCGAGCAGATCGCCCTGCGGGTGCGGTCGACGTTCATGCACGGCTCCAACATGGACCCGCTCGCGATCTTCCTCAGCAGCGACGAGCCGACCGCCGCGCTGTCGCGGGCCGAGACCGTCCAGCGGCTCGTCGCCGGCGACCAGGTGCGAACGCAGGAGCTGGCCGCGACCCGGACCCGGTACGAGGCCGTCCGTTCCCGTCTCGCCGACCGCACGCGGGAGCTCGAGGCGGCGCGGGAGCGCCAGGCCGAGGTCAATGCGCAACTGAACGAGGACCTCGAGGCGGCCAAGGAACTCGAGGCCAACCTGACCGCGAAGGAGCGGGCCGAGCGGGACCGGCTCGAACGTGAGCGTCGTGCCCGCGAGGAAGCGGCGGAGCGCGCCGCCGCTTCGCGTGCCGCCGCGTCCCGCTCCGCGGGCAGCGGAGGGGGCGCGTCCGGTGGCGGAGGCGGCGACGCGGTGTCCTCGAGCGGGATGGCCTGTCCGCTGGACCAGCCGCGCCGGTTCACCAACACCTGGGGCGCACCACGGTCTGGCGGCCGCTCCCATCGCGGGACCGACATCCTCGGTCCCTACGGCATCCCGGTCCGCGCCATCACCAGCGGCACCTGGTCGATCCAGCGCTACGGCAACAGTGCCGGCAACTGGGCGATCCTGCGCGGCGACGACGGCAACCAGTACTGGTACATGCACCTGCAGAGCCACACCGTCGGCAACGGCGCGCGGGTGTCGGCGGGCCAGCAGGTCGCCACCAACGGCGACACCGGCAACGCCCGCGGGACCCCGCACATCCACTTCGAACTGCATCCGGGTGGCGGTTCGGCGGTCAACCCGTATCCCACGCTCAAGCGGGTGTGCGGCTGAGAAGGCCCGTGCGCCTGCGTCCTCCGCGGCGCCGGAGACATCGGGGCGTTCCGGCCGACCCTGTAGAGGCGAATGCCTCTGCGCCGATCGCACGGGTTCCCGGCACCATCCCGCACGGGATGGCAGGCTGTCGACCACGGCTATCCGGGAGCAAGCCGATGCGGAAGGGCAACTTCATATGAGTCAGAGCGCCACGCGCCAGACGGTCCAACTGTCGAACGCCGTCGTCCGGTTCGCCGGCGACTCGGGCGACGGGATGCAGTTGACGGGAGACCGTTTCACGACGCAGTCCGCGCTCGCGGGCAACGACCTCGCGACCCTGCCGGACTTCCCGGCCGAGATCCGGGCTCCTGCCGGCACCGTCGCGGGCGTGAGTTCGTTCCAGCTCCACTTCTCGGACCAGGACATCCACACGCCGGGGGACCGGCCCGATGTCCTGGTGGCGATGAACCCGGCCGCTCTGCTCAAGCACCTCGAGGCGCTCAAGCCCGGGGGGACGCTGATCCTCAACGCCGACGCGTTCGAGAAGCGCAACCTGGCCAAGGCCGGCTACGAGACGAACCCGCTCGAGGACGGCTCGCTGACCGACTACCAGGTCCACGAGGTGCAGTTGACCGACCTCACCCTGCGCTCGATCGAGGAGCAGATCGAGGCGGGGGAGCTGAACAAGAAGGAGGCCGAGCGCTGCAAGAACATGTTCGCGCTCGGGCTCGTGTCGTGGATGTTCCACCGGCCGCTCGGGGACACCGAGAAGTGGCTCGAGACCAAGTTCGCCAAGACGCCCGAGCTGGCCAGGGCGAACGTCTCGGCGCTGCGGGCCGGGCGCAACTACGGCGAGACCACCGAAGCGTTCATCTACACCTACGAGGTCAAGCCCGCAAAGCTGCAACCGGGCCGCTACCGCAACATCACCGGCAACCAGGCGGTCGCCTACGGTCTGGTCGCCGCGAGCGTCCGGGCGGGGCTGCCGCTGTTCTACGGCTCCTACCCGATCACGCCGGCGTCCGACATCCTCCACGAGCTCTCGCGTCAGAAGCACTTCGGGGTGTCGACCTTCCAGGCCGAGGACGAGATCGCCGCGATCGGGTCCGTCATCGGCGCCGCGTTCGGTGGCGCACTGGCCGTCACGGCCTCGAGCGGACCGGGTATCGCGCTCAAGGCCGAGGCCATGGGCCTGGCACTCACGGCCGAACTGCCCATGGTGATCATCAACGTCCAACGCGGCGGTCCCTCGACCGGCCTGCCGACCAAGTACGAGCAGTCCGACCTGTTGCAGGTGCTCTTCGGCCGCAACGGCGAGTCGCCGCTGCCGGTCGTGGCGGCCAGTTCGCCGGCGGACTGCTTCGACGCGACCATCGAGGCCTGCCGGATCGCGCTCACCCACCGCACCCCGGTGGTGCTGCTCTCCGACGGCTACCTGGCCAACTCGGCCGAGCCGTGGCGACTGCCCGATGTCGACGACCTGCCCGACCTGCACGTCGAGTTCGCGACCGAGCCCAACGGCGAGGACGGCCAGTTCCTGCCCTACCTACGCGACCCGGTCACGCTGGCCCGTCCGTGGGCGGTCCCGGGCACCCCGGGACTGCAGCACCGCATCGGCGGCCTCGAGAAGGAGGACGGCAGCGGCCACATCAACTACGAGGCAGCCAACCACCAGCGCATGACCGACCTGCGTGCCGCCAAGGTCGAGAAGGTCGCCGACTCGTTGCCGCCGACCGCCATCGAGGACCCTGACGGCGACGCCGACGTACTCGTGGTGGGCTGGGGGTCGACCGCCGGCCCGCTGCGGGCTGCCTGCCACGAACTGCGCGGGCAGGGACGGTCCGTTGCGCGGGTGCACCTGCGCCACATCGCGCCGCTGCCCCACGACATCGACGACATCCTGCGTCGCTATCCGCGGGTGGTGTGCGCCGAGAACAACAGTGGACAGCTCGCGATGCTGCTGCGGGCGCGGACGCTGGTGGACGTCCAGACGTACAACCGCGTCACGGGGCAGCCGTTCTCCACGACGGAACTGATCGAGGCCATCAACACGCTCGCATTCGGGGTCGGGCTCGCCGCGACCTCGCCGAATGGCCACAGCCACGCGGAGGTCGTCCGATGACCGGCAACAACGAACTGACCCGCAAGGACTTCGCCTCGGACCGCGAGGTCCGTTGGTGCCCGGGCTGCGGCGATTACGCGATCCTCGCGGCCGTGCAGGGACTGCTGCCCGAGGTGGGTGCCCGTCCCGAGTCGACGGTGTTCATCTCCGGGATCGGCTGCTCCTCGCGGTTTCCGTACTACATGGACACCTACGGGATGCACTCGATCCACGGCCGTGCGCCGACGATCGCGACCGGTCTGGCGATCAGCCGGCCCGACCTCGACGTGTGGGTCGTCACCGGCGACGGTGACGCGCTCTCGATCGGCGGCAACCACCTCATCCACGCGCTGCGCCGCAACATCAACATCACGATCCTGCTGTTCAACAACGAGATCTACGGGCTCACCAAGGGCCAGTACTCGCCGACCTCGCCGCTCGGGATCATCAAGAAGTCGACGCCGATGGGCTCGATCGACCGCCCGGTCAACCCCGTGGCGCTCGCCCTGGGCGCCGAGGCGACCTTCGTGGCCCGCAGCATCGACACCGACCGGCAGCACCTGAGCGAGGTGCTGACGGCGGCGCACGCCCACCGTGGGGCGTCCTTCGTCGAGATCTACCAGAACTGCAACGTATTCAACGACGGTGCGTTCGCTGCGCTCAAGGACAAGGACACCAAGGCGCACAACCAGATCCGCCTGCGGACCGGCAAGCCGATCACCTTCGGACCCGACAACGAGCATGCGGTCGTCGCCCGCGGCGACGGGTCGATGAAGATCATGCCGACCGCCGACGCGGGCGATCGGGTCGTCATCCACGATCCGCACAAGCACGAGCCGACCACGGCGTTCGCACTCGCGCGACTCGCGCACAGTCCGACGGGACCGACCCCGATCGGGGTGTTCCGCGACATCGAGGCGCCGGTCTACGACGACCTGCTGCGCGAGCAACTCGACCAGGCCCGGAAACGCCAGGGCGAGGGCGACCTGCGGGACCTGCTCGAGGGCGGCAACGTCTGGGACGTCGTCGGTTAG
>JBBDSX010000020.1:3452-12426 GCA_040904725.1 Egicoccus sp. | reverse complement strand
CGCATCGGCGACTACGCCAAGAACCTGTTCGACCTCGCGGCGGACGGCGCACGCCTCGAGACGGCGCCCGACGCCGAGGCGCTGACCCGCATGCAGTTCGACATCTCGCGACTGATCTCCGATGCCGGCGACGTCTTCGGGGCCCGCGACACGGATCGTGCCCGCGAGGTCCTCATGCACGGTGACCAGCTGCTCGACGACTTCGACGACCGTGTCTCGGATCTGGTCCGCGGCGACGATCAGGGGCCCGAAGCGGTCGCCCGCGCCCTGACCTACCGTTACCTCAAGCGGATCGTGGCGCACCTGATGAACGTGCTCTCGGCGGTGGTGGTGCCGATCGACCGGCTCGACTACTTCGACGAGGACCCCGAGGACCGCCGCTGAGCGTGCGGTCCGGCGGCCCCGCGGAGCCCTGCGACGTCAGCCGGGCGAGTCGAGGTCGGCGCGGAGCAGCACCTGTGGGCCCGGCGCGTTGCGGACCGTCCCGCGCTCGCGCGTGATCAGCAGTTCCCGTGCCCCATCGCGTGCCAGGTGGCCCGCGACGTCACCCTCGGTCACGTGTCTCGCCGGTACGGGGTCGAGGGCGCGTACCGCGCCCTCGGAGCTGGTGAGCCACACCTCGAGACGCTCTCCCTCGGCGAGGTCGGGCAGCCCCGTGACGGTGAAGGCCACCTCCTCGCCGGCCACGACGACCCGGGCGATGACCTCGGCCTCGGTCTCGACCGCGACGGCCTGCCCCGCGGCGAGCACCCGCAGGGTGTCCCCGCGGTAGTCGGCTGCCTGTGCGTACCCGGCAGCCGCCGTGCGCAGGTGGAGGTTCCAGAACCCCATCGCGCCGGCCAGCACCATGACGACGACCACGGCGAGCGTCACGTGGCGAATACCCAGGCCCGACCCGGGCGTGGGCTCCTCGTCGGACTCGTCGCGACGTGCGACCTCGGTCCGCACCAGCGCCCGGGACCGTTCGTCGCGTTCGGCGGCGGCGAGGTCGGCGGCGAGATCACGCAGTTCGGCGACCCGCAGGCGGCAGTCACGGCAGCCGAGCAGATGGCTGCGGAAGTCGCTGGACTCGGCAGCATCGAGACCGCCGAGCACGTGGCCGACGGCCAGCTTCTCGTACCGCTCGTGCTGGCTGCCCATGGCGGAGAGCCTACGTCGTCGCCGTCACCGGGGTCACCGACTGCGCGGCCCGGCGTGCACGCTCAGCAGGGGCTGCCCGGCAGGTACTGGCGCGGGTTGACCGGGCTGCCGTTGACCCGCGTCTCGAAGTGCAGGTGCGGGCCGGTCGAGTTGCCGGTGCTGCCCACGGCACCGATGCGCTGGCCCTGCGCCACGGACTGGCCGACACCGACGGAGATCGAACTCTGGTGGGCATAGGCGGTCACGACGCCGTCGTGGTGGTCGATCAGGGTCAGGTTCCCATAGCCGCCCTGCCGCCCGGCGAAGATCACCGTCCCCGCCTTGCTCGCGCCGATCGATGTCCCCGTCGACGCGCCCTGGTCGACGCCGCTGTGGCGACGGCCCCAACGCGGTCCGTACTCGGAGGTGACCGGGGCGCACATCGGCCAGGCGAAGCCCGAGGACGACGGCGCCGAGATCGCCGCGCTGCCCGTGGGCGAGGAGGCGGCAGCGCGCGCCTGGCGGCGTGCCTCGGCCTGCCGCTCGCGGATCAGGTCGGCAAGTTCCTCGGACTCGGCGTCGAGTTCGTCGTGTTCCTGTTCGAGTTGCTCGAGGTCGTCGCGCGCCACCGCCGCGGCGAGCGCCTTGGTCTGGCGCAACTGCTCGACCTCGGCCAGCAGTTCCTCCTGCTCGGCCAGCATCGCCTCGAGCCGCTCACGTTCCGCGTCGAACCGGCGACGCTCGGCCGCCACGGCGATCTCGGCGGCCTCGAGGCTCTCGATGGTGACCCGGTCGGCCTTGGTGATGACCCGCAGGTAGGCCGACCGCGACATCGCCGCCTCGGCCCCGCCGGAGTCGAGCAGCAACTGGAAGGAGACGCTCGGGCCCTCCTTGAACATCCGCGCGGCCCGCTCGGCGAAGGCCGCCTCGACCTCCGCTGCCTCGCGTTCGACCTCGATCAGGCGCTGCTCGGCCTCGGCGACGGCTCCCTGCTGGCGCTCGACCGACGCCGCGACCTCGTTGACGACGGCCTCGACCTCGGCCAGCCGGGCGTCGGCGTCCGCCAACTCCTCGTCGGCCTCGCTGGCCTCGGACTCGGCCTGTCGGAGTTCGCGGCCGAGTTCGTCGAGCCGCTCACGGGCCTCCTGCAGCTGGCGCTCCTCGGCCTGCTGCGCCCCCGCCACCGTCGGCGCGACGAGGCCGACCAGGATCATCACCAGGGCAAGCGCCATGGCGCGCAGGGATCGAAACCTCAACTGCTGCCTCCGGGGCGTCAATCCGCGTGTGTCGCGTTCCGCCAGATGCGAAGAGATGCCGACTGCGAGCGAGCGGTCGATCGAGCGTCCCCGACGGCCCGACACAGCGGCAAACGGCCCCCAAACTAGCTGACCGGGCGCGTCGACGCACTTCGAACGCGGTCCGATCTGCCAATTCCGGCTGCGCACTCCCGTGTGCCCGGCGGGCCGGCCGGGGCCCGCGATAGGCTCACCTCGGTGCCCCGGGACGTCGTCGGGCACCCTTTCGCTCGCTTTCTCTCCTGGGGACGACACCAAGCATGGCCGAACGCAAGCCGGCGCTCATCGCCGGCGGCATCCTCGCCGCCGTCGCGGCCACGATCCTGCTGGTCTTCCTCGGGCTGTGGCTGTTCCAGCGCGGCGAGATCCTGCCGAACACCGTCGTCAGCGGTGTCGACCTCGGTGGACTGACACCTGACGAGGCCGCCGAAGCCCTGCAGCCCATCGCGGACGAACGGCGCGCCGACACCGTGACGTTCACGTTCGAGGACCGCGAGTTCGTCGTGACGCCCGAGGACGTGTCGTTCGAGGTCGCCGTCGAGGACGCCGTGCAGACAGCGGCGCGACGCGGCCGGGCCGGACTGCCCGCCGATCTGCTCGAGCGCGTCCGCAGCTTGTGGACGGAGCGCGAATTCCCCTTGCAGGAGCACTTCGACGCCGCGGCGGTCGAGTCCCGCATCGGCCACGTCGTCGCCGAGGTCGATCGGGACGAGTTCGACGGCTCGGTGGCCGTGGACCCCGACGACCTCGACGTCACGGCCGAGTACGCCATCGGCCGCGCCGAGGTCCGCGTCGACGAGTTGACGGCCACGCTGACCGACGCACTCGGCACGCCCGGGTCGGCCGAGTACCCGCTGCCGGTCGACACCACCCCGCAACCGGTCAACGACGCGGACGTCGATCGCGTGGCCGACCGGGTCCGTGGCGCCGTCGACGCGCCGTTGGTGCTCAACGGGGCCGGCGAGAGCCTGACCCTGGAGCCATCCACCATCGCTCGCCTGCTCACGGTCGAGACACGACCGCAGCCCGACGGCGACGCACCGAAGACGATGGCGATCGCCGTCACCGCGGACGCGGTGAACGAGGTGCTCGGCGACACGGTCCGCCGCTTCGACGCCGACCCCACCGAGCCGAGGTTCGTCGTGCCGAAGACGCCACCGTCGAGGTTCGACGCCCCGGGCTCGGCGAGCTACGCCCCCGTCGAGGTGAGCACGTCCATCGAGGGTGGCACCCACGGCAGCCGTTTCGACCCCGACCGTGCCGCCGAGCAGTTGGCGCAGGTGTTCGCCGACAACGTCCGCGAGGCCGAACTCGAACTGGAGATCATCGAGCCGGAGCTGCCGCGGGAGCAGGCGGAAGCACTCCGTCCGACCCACGCCATCGGCACCTTCACGACCTACTACACCGGTGGCGCCCGCGTCCAGAACATCCAGCGGCTCGCCGAGGTGGTCGACCACGACGTGGTCATGCCCGGCGAACAGTTCTCGATCAACGAGTTGTCCGGCGCGCGACGGTGCGAGAAGGGCTACGTCGAAGCCGGCACGATCGTGCAGGGCGAACTGGTCGACACCTGCGGCGGCGGGGTGTCGCAGTTCGGCACGACGACGTTCAACGCGGCCTTCTTCGCCGGGGTCCGGCTCGACCAGTGGAAGGCCCACTCCTGGTACATCTCGCGCTACCCGATGGGACGCGAGGCGACGCTGTCCTACCCGGTGCTCGACGTGCGGTTCACCAACAACACGCCCGGCGCCATCGTGGTCCGCACGTCGTACACGAATTCGTCGATCACGGTCACGTTGTTCGGCCAGCCCCGCGCCAGCGTCGTGCGTGCCCAGCACGGCAGCCCGACGAACTACCGCGATCCCGAGACGATCCGCCGCGTCGACGACGACGACGAGGTGCCGTGCGGCGAAGAGGTCGAGGTACAGAGCCCGGCCCAGGGGTTCACCGTCGAGGTCGTCCGGACGGTGGAACTGTCCGAGGGCGGGACCGAGTCGCGGACGATCCGCACGGTGTACTCGCCGGTCGACCGCATCCTCGAACGCGGACCCGAGTGCGAACCGGACGAAGACTGACCCACCGGGCGGCTCACGCCGCCACGATTGGCTCCGCCTCCCGCGTGAGCGTGCGCCGCGAGCGGACGACGAAGACGGCCGGCAGCAACAGTGCCGCCAGCGCCACCAGGCACAGACCGACGTAGCCGAGTGCGTCGAGCAGCAGGCCGGCGGCCAGCGAGGCGCCGGCCGAGGCCAGGAACACCACGGTCTCCACGCGCCCCTGGACCCGGGCACGGATGCTCGCAGGGACGCCGCGCGCCAGCATGGTGCTCCCGGCGACGAAGGCGAACGACCAGCCGAGGCCGAGCAGGAACAGCGCCGCCCCCATCGCCACGCCGCCGACCGGGCTCACGGCCGCGATCACGGCGGACAGTGCCAAAGTCGACAGCGCCGTCGCGATCGCGGTGAGACTGCCGAAGCGGTCCTCGACCCAGCCCGCGAGCGGGGCCAGCGCGTACATGCCCAGGATGTGTGCGGACAGGATCAGCCCGACGCGGCCGAGGTCGCCACCGGACTCGCGGATGTGGACGGGGGTCATCGACATCAGCCAGACCATGACCACCTGACCGGTCACCATCACGGCAATCGCGACCCGCACGGTCGGAAGCCGCCACGCCGAACGGGGTGCCCCCTCCCCCGTCGGCGAGCCGTCGATCGTCTCGGCCACGGCGAGCGTGCCCGGGTCCGGACGCAGCATGAACTGGTAGCCGATGCCGACGGCCGCCATGGCGATCACGCCGACGACGTACGGCCCGGCGAGTGCCGGCAGTCCGGCCGACTCGGCGGCACGACCGGCGGGTGCCAGCAGGTTCGGGCCGATCACGCCACCGACGGTGCCCGCCCACACGATCCAGCCCAGGGCGCGGCCGCGGCGTTCGGCCTCGTGCAGTTCGGCCACCACGTAGCGGGTCAACTGGTTGGCGGCGTGTCCGACACCGAACAGCAGGGTTCCCACCAGCAGCAGGCCGAACGCACCGGCCCGCATCGCCAGCACGGCCAGCAGGGCCCCGACCACGGCGATCGCGTACCCGGCCGTCAACCCGTTGCGGCGTCCTACCCGGCGCAGCAGGCCCGTCACGAGGGTCGCACCGAGTGCGGTGCCGACGATGCCCATGGCCCCGGGCAGCCCGCTCCAGGTGACGGCGCCGGTCAGGTCCTCGGCGGCGAGTGGTGCGGCGGCGAGCCCGGCGAAGTAGCCGGTCGCCCCCAGCGCCGCCCCGCCGAACAGCTGACGCCCCGTGCGCTGGCGTTGTTCCATCGTCGGCTGTCCCTCGGGCCCGTTCGGCATCCGGCCAAGCCTACGGGAGCGCCCGACCAACCATCGCGCACAGGCCAGAGCGTCACCGGACGGCGCGCACCGTGACGCCCGGCGGCCGCCCCCACAGGCCGGGTCCGTCGCGTCGCGCACCCGTGCCGGTGGTGGGCCGCCGCGGTGCGGCGGGCGTGTCGGCGGTGCCGGGCTGCAGCAACACCATCGGACGGCGCCAGCGCCCCTGCGGTTCGGCCACCCAGCCGTCGATGCGCGCCTCGACGCGCAGGCCCGCGTCCAGCCGGGGTGCGAGGCGGGCCGCCACCTGCCGGTCGAGGTAGCCGATGCGCCAGCCCTCGCACCACAGCGCGACGGCGAGCGGATCGGCCGGGTTGTCCGCCTCGCGGCGCAACTGCACGGGCAGCCCGGGATGCGGCGCCCGTCGGTCGTCGGGCCGGGCCGCGAAGGCGTGCCCGCGGACGGGCGTTCGGAACGCACGCAGGGCGGCGCCGATGGGGGGCGCCGCGGAGGTGCGGGAGGATCGCAGGTCGGTCACGGTGCCAGCATGCCGGTCGGCTGTGACACGGCCTGCAACCGCCGGGCCTCGGCGCCGACCTCGCAGTCGTCCTCGCGTGCGCAGAAGCGACACCAGGAGCCGCCTTGGAGCCGCTCGTCGCCGGTCCCGGCGCCCAGCCGCACGAGTTGCGTGACGCCGTCGAGCACGCGTCGGACCGTCACGCGGAGGGTGTCGGCGCGCAACGATTCCACCTCGGCGCGCCCCTCGGTCACGTAGTAGGTGGCCCAGCGGAACGGCAGGCGGCCCCACGCGAGCGCGACGAGCAGGGCGTAGAAGCGCAACTCGTGGCGGTCGTGCTCGGGGCGGGGCAGCCCCGTCTTGAGGTCGACGACCAGCGTGCGGGCACGGTCGTCGCGCCGCGGGCTGAGCAGCACGAGGTCGGGAACGCCGCGTAGGACGACCCGTCCGCCGGCCAACGGCACCTCGACCGGCCGCTCGACGCGGGCTCGGACCGCGTGGGCGGGCAGCAGCGGCCACACCTCGCGGAAATCGGTGAGCAGGTCGGTGACCTGGGTACGCAGCAGAGCCGCGTCGTCGGCGGGCAGGTGGTTGAGCCACCGCGACATCGACGACGGGTCACCGGGGCGTCGGGTGGCCTCGGCCCGCCACACGCGGTCCACGACGACCGCGGGCACGTCGGCGCGTTGCTCGTGCCAGTCCTGCTCGACGGCGAGGTGGGTCAGGGTGCCGCGCACGTTCGGCCACGAGTGGGTGTAGGGCCTGGGATCGCGCTGCCAGCCGTCGCAGGCGAGCCGGTCGAGCCCGCTCTTGGACACCAGGAGCCGGCCCTGCCGCGCACCGGCGGCCGCCGCGGCCAGGTCCCCGCCGAGCGTCGCGAGTCCGGCCTCGAGCTCGGCTCGCAGGTCGGCGACGAGGTCCGGGTCGTCGGCGGGACGAGGGGCACCCCAGGCGAGCAGGTCCTCGAGCAGGCGCTGGCGCGGTTCCGTGTCCGCCGCCGTCGCCCCGCGATCACCGGCTGCCGTTCGGTCGGCTGCCATTCGGTCGGCTGCCATTCGTGGTGGCTCCCCGCCTGGTGCTCTGCCGGGGCCCACCCGGCCGGCGTCCCCTGGTGCGGTGAGGCTATGGGGTGGCTGCGACACGGCGACGGAGCCGTCCCCAGCCAGGGCCGCGTCAGAGCCCGGCGAGTGCGCGGAGGTCGGGCTCCGGAAGGTCGGCGGACACCATCGTGCCACCGGCCACCTCGAGGACCGGTACGCCGCCGACCCCGCGCGCGCGCAGCGCCACCATCCGCTGGCGCAACTGCAGTTGCGCCGCACGGTCGGCGAGCGCCTCGTGTACCGCGGCACCGTCGAGTCCGGCCGCCGTACCGAGATCGACCAGCACGTCGGTGTCCGCCAGGTCGGCGCCCTCCTGCCAGTACGCCCGCAGGCACCGCTCGCGCCAGGCGGCGCCGAGTCCACGGTCGGTGGCCAGGCGACCGACGAGGTGGGCGCGGAGGGTCGGCGGTCGCAGGGCCGGGCGCGCCAGGGGCAGACCGAGTTGCGCGGCCGACGCGCCGTGTCGTTCCAGGTCCTCGTACAGGTCGAGCGTGAACGGCAGGGCCGCGTCGAGGCCGAGCGGGTCGAAGCCCTCGAAGGCGACCGGGAGCCCGTCGTCCGCCAACCGCTGCAGGCGGAGCACGGCGACGACGCTGGCCGCCGAGGGGTAGTCGAAGTACAGCGTGAGCACGAGGTCCCCGCATCCGGGTTGGTGGGCGCAGCGAGCGTAGGGCGGGCGCCTACCCGGGGTCCGGGCCGGTGGCTGCCGGGCGGTCGGGATCGGCCGACCAGCCCGACCACGACCCGACGTAGAGGCGGCCGTCGACGCCGAGCCGCTCGAGCACGAGCAGGTCGAGTGCCGCGTTCACGCCCGAACCGCAGTAGGCCACGACCTTGTCGGCGCGCAACGCGCCGGTCGGCTCCCAGCGGCCACGCAGTTCGTCGTCGTCGAGCAGCGTCGCGTCGGCGGCGAGGTTGTCGGTCACCGGCACGTTGACCGCCCCCGGGACGTGGCCGGCGCGGGGGTCGACCGGCTCGACCTCGCCGCGGTAGCGCTCGGGGGCACGCGCGTCCACGACCACCGCGCCCGGGTCGCGGGCGAGGACGGCGACCTCGTCCGCGTCCGCGAACCGCTCGGTCGGCCATGGCAGGCCGCGCCGGTCGACGGCGGTGCGGGTGACCGCTCCCGCCTCGAGTTCGCCGCGCCACGCCGCCAGCCCGCCGGAGAGCAGTGCCGCCGGCTGTCCGACCACCCGCAGCAGCCACACCAGGCGACCCGCGCTCCCACCGCCCGCCTGGTCATAGGCCACCACGACGACGTCGTGGCCGATGCCGAGCTGGCCGAGCCGGGCCGCGAACGCGTCCGGCGTTGGCAGCGGGTGACGACCGTCCGTCGGGGCGCCCGGCGCCGAGAGCACCCGATCGAGGTCGACGAAGACCGCCCCGGGCAGGTGCCCCTCGAGGTAGCGGTCGTGGCCCTGGCTGCCGTCGAGCGACCAGCGGACGTCGGCCAGCACGACCTCGTGGGCGGCCCGCAGATCGGACAGGCCGTCGGCGTCGACGACGGGTGGTACGACGGCGACCATGCGCACTCCTTCCCGTGGCGGTCCGCGTCCTGCGGGCCGGGGTGGGTACCGCGCCGACGCTAGCCGTCCCGCTCACTAGCCTCGGGACCCCAG
>JBBDSX010000020.1:0-3352 GCA_040904725.1 Egicoccus sp. | reverse complement strand
GGGGTGGGTACCGCGCCGACGCTAGCCGTCCCGCTCACTAGCCTCGGGACCCCAGTCCCGCACCAGCACGGCCCCCGCCTTCCCGCACCAGCACGACCCCCGCCCCCGCACGCCCTCTCCCGTTCGGAGCACCATGGACCGCGAGGCCACCAGCGCCCAGGTACGCCTGCTCGGCGACCTCCTCGGCCGCACCATCGCCAATATCGAGGGCCAGGACCGGTTCCACCTCGTCGAGCAGGTCCGGGCCCTGTCGGTCGCCCACAACCGCGGCGACGACGACGCCGGACCGGCCCTGACCGAACTCCTGGCCGAGATCTCCCCCGACGACGCCTTCGTCGTCGTCAGCGCGTTCGCGGCCTGGTTCCGCCTGATCAACCTGACCGAGGACCAGGCGATGATCCGGCAGTTGACGGCCGACCGGGTCCAGGCGGGCGAGGCCGGCGTGCCGCACAGCGAGACGCTGCTCGCCGCGGTCCACACCCTGCGCGAGTGGGGCCTCGACGCGAACCAGGCCGCCACGGCGATCGGCGAGGTGCACGTGCGGCCGGTCCTGACCGCGCACCCGACCGAGTCCAAGCGGCGCACGACCCTGACCAAGCTCGGCCGTATGGCCCGTGCTCTGGCCGAGCTCGACGCGGAAACCGTCACACCGGAGCATCGCGCCCACCTGCACCGCTACCTCGCCGAGGAGGTGGCGTCGATGTGGCTGACCGACGAGACGCGCGTCCGTCCGCCGTCGGTGATCGACGAGGTGCGCAACGGGCTGTACTGGATCGAGGCGGTCCTGTTCGACCTCGTCCCACGATTGCACCGCGACCTGCGCGACGCCTTCGACGCGGTCTATCCGGGCGAGGCCGTGGTCGTCGACGACTTCCTGCGGCTCGGATCCTGGATCGGTGGCGACCGCGACGGCAACCCGAAGGTCACGCCGGCCGTCACCGAGCAGACGCTGCGCGAGCACCAGTTGATGTCACTCAAGCTGCTGCGTCGCAGTATCGACCGACTGCACGCCCACCTGTCGGTCAGCGCAACCCGGGGCACCAGCGAGGCGTTGGCCGCCCGGCTCGACGAACTGCGCCGCCTGCTGCCGGCCGAGGCGGCGGACGTCGAACGGCGCTATCCGCACCAGCCGCACCGGCAGTTCCTCGCGCTCGTCTACCAGTTGCTGCTGCACACCGAGCGGCTCGCCGCGCTCCCCTGGCGCCGCGACCCCGAGGTCGACGAGCGGGCCTACCCGCGTGCCGAGGCGCTCGTGGACGACCTGCAACTGCTGCGCGACAGCCTCCGCTCGGTCGGCGCCGAACTCATCGCCGACGGCCGGTTGCGGTCACTGCAGATCCAGGCCGACGTGTTCGGGTTCCACCTGGTCACGCTCGACATCCGCCAGCACGCGCGTCGGCACGCCGCGGCGTTGACCGAGATGCTGGGCCGGTACGGCGAGACCGAGGCGTACGACGGGCTGCCCGAGGCCGAGCGGGTCGCCCTGCTCACGCGTGAGCTCGAGTCGGCGCGACCGTTGACGCCGGCGGTGCTGGACTTCGACGACGAGACCAACGAGACGCTCGAGGTGTTCCGGGTCGTCCGTCGCGCCCACGAGCGGCTGGGGACCCGCGCCATCGACACCTACATCATCTCGATGACCGAGCAGGTCTCCGACGTGCTGTCGGTGCTCGTCATGGCAGGCGATGCCGGCTGCGACGCCGGCCTCGACGTCGTCCCGCTGTTCGAGACGGTCGACGACCTCATCCGTGCGCCACAGGTGCTCGAGGAGCTGCTCACCTGCCCGCCCTACCGCGAGCACGTCCGCCGTCGCGGCGAGCACCAGCAGCTGATGATCGGCTACAGCGACTCCAACAAGGACGGCGGCTACCTCGCGGCGACCTGGCAGCTCCACCGCGCCCAGCGGGAACTGGTCCGGGTCGCCGACGCCCACGGGGTCAAGCTGACGATCTTCCACGGTCGCGGCGGCAGCATCGGCCGCGGCGGCGGTCCGGCGAACGCCGCGATCCGGGCGCAACCCCGCGAGGCGGTCCGAGGCCGGCTCAAGCTGACCGAGCAGGGCGAGGTGATCGCGGCGCGCTACCGCGACCCGGTCCTCGCCCATCGGCACGTCGAACAGATCCTGCACGCGGTGCTGCTGACCGCCGCTCCCGACCGGCCGCAGACCACGGACCCGCGGACCGACGAGGTGCTCGACGAGCTCGCCGGGCTCGCTCGGCAGGCCTACCGCGACCTGGTGCACGACACCCCCGAGTTGATCGACTATCTCCACGAGGCGACCCCACTCGACGCGATCGGCGAGCTCAACATCGCCTCGCGCCCGGCCCGTCGCCAGGCGGGCAAGGGCATCGAGGACCTCCGGGCGATCCCGTGGGTGTTCGCCTGGACCCAGTGCCGGGTGCACCTGCCGGCCTGGTACGGCCTCGGCAGCGCGCTGCACACCTGGGCCGGCGACGACGCCGACCGCTGGCAGGAACTGCAGGGCCTGGTCGCGGGCAGCCCCCTGCTGCAGGCGATGCTGGACAACGTCGAGATGGCACTGGCGAAGGCCGACCTGCGCATCGCCGCGTCCTACGCGAGCCTCGCGCGGCCGGAGACACGCGAGACCGTGTTCCCGAAGCTGCTCGAGGAGTACGACCGCACGGTCTCGGCGCTGCTGCGCATCCGCGGCCACGACCAGCTGATCGGCCATGACCCCGACCTCGCCGACGTCCTCCGCCTGCGCGACCCCTACCTCGACCCGCTCCACGGGGTCCAGGTGGCGCTGTTGCACCGCCTGCGCGAGGAACATGACGAGGCGACGGCCACCACGCTGCGTGAGGCGGTCCTGGTGGCCACCAACGGCATCGCCTCCGGGCAGCGCAACACGGGCTGAGACGGGACGGCGTCAGGCGCGGGGGCCGTCACCGGATGGTCCGCGGCCGACTGGCCAGAGGTCCCATTTCTGGGGACCTTGAGCCCTGATCGGGCCTCCGGGACCGGCCGTACGGTTTCGGGACGCGGAGGTGGTCCCGATGGAGCGCACGATCCGAATCTTTCTGCCCGTTCAGGGTGACCCGCAAGCGACGCTGGCGGCATTCCGTGACGAGCCGATCCGCTGGCTGCCCGAGGGCCGCCTCGGTGAACGTGGGCTGACGTCGAGCGTCCGGGCCGGCGGGATGTCGCGAAACGTCCTGGTCCGGGTCGGTGACCCGTGGGTCGTCGGCGCCACCCACTGGCGCTCGCTGCGCTGGGATCCGCTGGGTGACGACGAGGGGCCGGGCCGCACGGACCGCCTGCTGCCGGCCTTCGACGGCGAACTCGGCCTGCACGTGCTCGACCCAGGTTCTCCCCCGGGGCCCACCAAGCCGGG
>JBBDSX010000019.1:0-12511 GCA_040904725.1 Egicoccus sp. | reverse complement strand
TGCGCGACCCGCAGTCGATGGTGAACGCGCTGCGCCGCCTCGAGGCCGACAAGACCGAGATCAAGAAGTTCGAGGTGGCGACCGCCCACCTGTGGTTCGAGGAACCCAACGAGACCAAGGGCAAGGACCGCGCGGCGAAGATGGCCCGGCGGTTCGCCACCCACCCGTCCATCAATGAACGCATCGAGCGGCTCGCGCGGCTCAACGCCGGCACGGTGCGGCTGGACGCGCCGTTGCCGCCGCCGGCCCACGGCGGCGAGCCGGACCCGCCGCCAGGTGGCCAGCAGGGCGCCGGGGGCGCCTTCGGGCCGTTGCACCTGCCCGGCATGCCGGACGGCTTCCCGGGATCACCACCGCCGCCACCCCCGCCGCCGGGGTCGTGAGTCAGGGGGCCGGCAGCGAGGAGTCCCGCAGCAGGGCCTCCTCGAACACCGGCCGCAGCCACCGGGTCAGGGGGGTCGCGAGGTGGCTGCCGTCGGTGTAGACGAGGTAGTCGGCGAGGACGGCCGGACACGCGCCGTCGAGGCACAACCACGACGAGGCGTCGACGAAGATGACGCCGGCCTCCTCGGCGACCTCGGCCTGTGTGGCGAGCAGGTCGACGGCCAGGGCCTGATCGATGGGTGAGGTGCAGGCCGAGATGGAGTCGAGTTCGGCGGACAGGCACACCGGTGCGTCCTCGCGCGGCTGTGGCGTGGTCCCGATCAGTGCGACCTCGGTGTCGGGTGCCACGATGCGCAGCTGCGCGATCATGCGCCGCAACCCCTCGGCGTGGAAGGGTTCGCGCCCACCGTCGAGGGGCCTGCCGTCCGCGTCGACCGCGTCGTAGGCGCGGGAGTTCGACAGCACGACCATGTCCGGTTGCAGGTCGGCGATGTCCTGCAGGCTGTTGCTGCGCCATGCGTCGCACTCCGCATAGCGGACGCCGTTGCGGAACACGGGGATGTCCATGGCGGGGCAGCTCGCCTTCACGAAGGGCGCGAGTTCCCAGTCGCGTCCGACGGCGAGGTCGTGCAGGGCCGGGAACCAGTGGGCGCCGTGCGAGTCCCCGAACAGCACGATCGTGCGCAACGGTTCGTCGTCGCCGGGGCCGTACCGGCAGCGGCCGGGCGTGCGGACCTCGTCGTACTCCTGGAAGCAGCCGTCCTCGTACACCTCCGGCAGGACCCGGCGGGCGTCGTCGAGGGGCGGGCGCAGGTTGGCGGGCAGCAGGTCGGTGGTGAGCGAGTCCGCGAGCAGGTCGGCCAGGCGGTCGGGGTCGACGACGTCGCCGGACGCGATCGCCTCACCGGATCCGCCGAGGCTGCGCCCCAACAGTGGCGCCGCGGCCATCAGTCCGACGATCGAGGCGGCCAGCCCCAGTCCGGCGCCGATGCTGCGGGCGGGCCGGCGCGACAGCCACGGCGAGCGGCGGACGGGGTCCTCGACGAGCCGGTACGAGGCGGCCGAGATCGCCGTGGTCACCACCAGCAGCCCGAGTTTGTGCCAGACCGTCAACTCGCCGCCGTAGGCGTGCTCGGCCAGCACCAGGATCGGCCAGTGCCACAGGTACAGCGCGTACGACCACTTCCCGAGGTACTGCAGCGGCGTGAGGTGCAGTGCCACGCCGACGCCTCGGCGGTCCGCGACCTGCCCGGCCACCAGCAGCGCGCAGGTCGCCAGTACGGGCACCAGCGCCGTCCAGCCCGGGAACGGGGTGGCCGTCGTGTACACCACGCTGGTGGCCACCAGGACGGCCAGGCCGGCGACGCCCAGGGCCACGCCGACCGCCGGGCGCACGCGGGCGGTGATCGGGCCGGCGATCGCCAGCAGTCCGCCGAGCGCGAGCTCCCAGGCCCGGGTGTGCAGGCTGTAGTACGCGATGACCGGATCGGTCGCCGTCTGCACGATCGACAGCACGAGCGAGACGAGCACGATGCCCGCGAGCACGATCGTCACGCGTCGCCGCGCGCCGGGCCTGGTCCCGCGGGTGACCAGCAGGATCAGTGCCGGCCAGAGCAGATAGAACTGCTCCTCGACCGCCAGCGACCAGAAGTGCAGCAACGGCGACTCGGCGCCCGCCGAGGCGAGGTAGTCCAGCCCCTGCCCGACGAAGCGGTAGTTGGCCAGCCAGCCGGCGGCCCACAACCCGTCGACCGCGACCGACGGGAACAGCAGGGGCGGGACGACCAGCCAGGCGGTCACGACAGTGAACAGGATCACCACCGACGACGCCGGCAGCAGCCGCCGCAGCCGCCGGGCGTAGAACTCGCGCAGGCGGATCGTGCCGGTGCGGTCGCGTTCGTCGAGCAGCAGGCGCGTGATCAAAAAGCCCGACAGGACGAAGAACACGTCGACCCCGACGTAGCCCCCGTCGAACCCGGGGACGTCGGCGTGGAAGAGCAGGACGAGCATCACGGCAACGGCGCGCAGGCCCTCGATGTCCGGTCGGTGACGCGGACGCTCGGGGGCCACGGGCACAGCGGTGGCCGTCATGTGCCGCTTCCAGGGAGTCGTGGGCGCGTGGGGTCAGCCCGCGACGGTAGCGAGCCGAAGTGCGGCCAACGACCGGGAGAGGCCGGCGAACGTGCGCGGGTCCCAGCCGGTCAGTTCGGCCCAGCGGTCGAGTCGGTAGGCAACCGTGTTGGCATGCAGGTCCAGGTCACGGCCGGCCTGGCTGACGCTGAAACCCGCCTGCGCGAACGCCCGGACGGCCTCGGCGAGGTGGGCATGGCGATCCGCCGCTGCGGCGCCGTCGGCCAGCAGCGGCCGCAGCCGTTCGCCGGCGCCCGCCAGCGTCGCCCACAGCCAGGCCTCCTCGAACGTCGCGGTGGCGCCGTCGTCGGTGACGGTCAGCGTCAGTTCCGCGTCGGTGAGCGAGGCACGTGCACCGCGCAGCCCGGTCCGCGGCGAGCCGACCGCGATTGCGGCGTCCGCGAAGACGGCGCGCGCCGCGGCGACGACGTCGGCGGCCTCGACGGCCTGGGACACGCACACGATCTGCGCGCCGCGGGCCACGGCCGCATGACGACCGGGCAGCGCATCGACCGCGTGCTGCAGTTCCACGGCGTCGAGGTCGTCGCCGCCGACCCGAAGCACGCTGACCACGAACGGCCCCGTCGGGTCGAAGCTCAGCGAGCCGGCGAGTCGCGGGACCTCCTCGCCGTCGAGGTCGCCACCGACGAGCAGTTCGACGAACCGCTGCCGTGCACCGACGGCCCGGGCCTCGAGCGAACGCACCGTCGACGCGTGGGCGTCGGCGAGCACGTCGGTGACCTCGTGCACCCACTGCCACACCAGCGTCGCCGCCGTCAGCAGTTGGTTGGCCGTCTGCGGCTGGTCCGCGGGAACCGCATCGACCAGCGCCAGCCACAGCTCGCGGTAGCCGACGTGGTAGGCCTGGATCACGGCATCGACGGGCATGCCCTGCAGGGCGCGCCGGCTGCCGAGTTCGCTGCGGACGCGTAGTTCGTCCGGGCGCGGCGCGCGGCGCTCGGCGAGGCCGGTCAGGGTGGCCTCGACGTTTCTGAACACCGACCGGTACAGGTCCTGGCGCGGGACCAGCCCGCTCCGGTACGCGTCGATCTCGACCAGGACGTCGTCGGTGATCCGGTCGGCGAGGTCGGCGAGGCGGGCCTTGACGGTGGCGGCGAGTTCGGCGATGGCCTCCCAGCCGGCCGGCACGTCCGGCGACCGCGGGGCGCGCGGCACGGGACCCTGCAGGTCCACGGGCAACGGTTCGTCGGGCGCCGGCACCCGGCGCGCGGCCGCTGCGGCCGCCGGCCCCGGGGAGGCGGCTCCCGGTGACGTCCCGTGCGTCGAAACCGGTGCTGCTGCGCCCTCGGCCATGTCCGCTCCCTCGATCGCACTTCGTGGATTGCACGAGGTGGCCACCCCGTCGGTCGGTGATCCTACGAGGCGAATCGTTGGTGCGTCCAGACCTGCGGGCGCCGTTGTCGTCGGCAACCGTTGACACCCGTTCGACCGGCGGGTACCAATCCGCACCGGGAGAGTTCGTGGGATCCACGAAGCGACGCCGAGTCGCCTCGGGCGCGGAGCGCATGCCGCCGGTCCGGGAGCCGTGACGGCGTTGCACGCGTGGCGGGAGCGTGGGAGCGCACGTGCTGACGTTGCAGAACCTCGAGGTCGTCTACGAGGACGTGATCCTCGTGCTCAAAGGAGTCAGTCTCGAGGTCCCCGAGGGGTCCATCGTGGCGCTCCTCGGCGCCAACGGGGCGGGCAAGACCACCGTGCTGCGGGCCATCACCGGCCTGCTCGACGTGCACCGGGGCGAGGTGACCAAGGGCACGATCACGTTCGACGGTGGGCCGATCCACGAGATGGACGCCACGGCCACCGTCGCGCTCGGCATCGGCCAGGTCATGGAGGGCCGACGCGCCTTCGCCGAGTTCACCGTCGAGGAGAACCTGCGCGTCGGGGCCCACACGGCCGACCGCGGGTCGATCAACGCCAGCCTCGACCGCGTGTTCACGCTGTTCCCACGGCTGGCCGAGCGTCGCAAGCAGATGGCCGGCTACCTGTCGGGCGGCGAGCAGCAGATGCTGGTCATCGGACGGGCGCTGATGGCCTCGCCCAAGATGTTGCTGCTCGACGAGCCGTCGCTGGGTCTCGCACCGCTGATCGTCCAGCAGATCCGCGACCTGATCGTCGACATCAACCAGCAGGGCACCTCGGTGCTGCTGGTCGAGCAGAACGCCAACATGGCGCTGTCGATCGCGCAGCACGGCTACGTGCTCGAGACCGGCAAGGTCGTGATGGACAAGCCCGCGGCGGTCCTGCGCGAGGACGAGGACGTGCGCGAGTTCTACCTCGGCCGCCACGGCGACGACGCCGGGTCGTTCCGCGACGTCAAGCACTACAAGCGCCGCAAGCGCTGGCTGAGCTGAGGAGCCCTCGTGGCACAGACCCGACCGTTGTCCGAGGCCCTGACCGGCACGTCCGTCGACGTGCCGGACGGTCAGCCGATCGTCGAGGTCAACGACCTCGTCATGCGCTTCGGCGGTACCACGGCCGTCGGTGGCGTCAGCTTCGACGTCCAGCGCAGCGAGTTGTTCGCGATCATCGGCCCCAACGGCGCCGGCAAGACCTCGATCTTCAACTGCCTGTCGGGCGTGTACCGGCCGCAGGAGGGCACGGTGCGCTTCCTCGGCGAGGACCTGCTGGGCAACAAGCCCGATGCGGTCGCTGACAAGGGCATCGCGCGGATGTTCCAGAACATCGAGTTGTTCGACAACCTCACGGTGCTCGACAACCTGATGCTGGGCCGTCACCAGCACCTGCCCTACGGCGTGCTGTCGAGCCTGATCTACGCCGGACGCGCCCGCACGGTCGAACTCGAGAACCGTCGCATCGTCGAGGACATCATCGATTTCCTCGAGATCGAGGCGTTCCGCAAGTTCCCCGTCGGGATGCTGCCCTACGGCGTCAAGAAGCGGGTCGAACTCGGCCGTGCGCTGGCGATGGAGCCGAAGTTGTTGCTGCTCGACGAACCGGTCGCCGGCATGAACGTCGAGGAGACCGAGGACATGGCCCGGTTCATCCTCGACATCCGCGCCGAACTCGACCTGGCCATGATCATGGTCGAGCACGACATGGGCCTGGTGATGGACCTCGCCGACCGCGTGCTGGTCGTCGACTTCGGCAAGCCGATCGCGCTCGGCACCCCCGGGGTGGTCCAGAACGACCCCGAGGTGATCCGGGCCTACCTCGGCGAGGGTGATGGCAGCGACCCGTCGCTCGACGAGGAAGACGCCGGGACCGAGGCCGTGGCAGCGGAGGAACGAGCATGAGCGCGACGATGGAGCAGGGCACGCAGGCGTCCAGCGCCCCGCGAGGGGGCCGCACGATCCCGGCCCGTGTTCGCGAGCATGCACAACGCGACCCCGGTCGGGTCTGCATGCGCGAGAAGCGCTACGGGATCTGGCAGGACATCACCTGGGCCGACTACTGGGACAACGTCACGCTCGTCGCGCACGGACTGGCGGCGTTGGGCGTCGAGGCGGGCGACCGGGTCGCCGTCCACTCCGAGAACCGGCCCGAGTGGCTCTACGCCGACGTCGGCACGGTGGCGCTGCGGGCCATCACGATGGGCCTGTACCCGACCAACCCGGCGCCCGAGGTGTCCTACCTGCTGCGTGACTCGGGCTCGAAGGTGCTGATCGCCGAGGACCAGGAACAGGTCGACAAGGCCCTCGAGGTCGAGGTGGCCTGTCCCGACCTGCAGCACATCGTCTACCTCGATCCGCGCGGTGTCCGCGAGTACGACCACCCGAAGCTGCTGAGCTGGGACGACTTCATCGCGATGGGGCGCGAGCACCGCGACCGCAACCCCGACCTCGTCGACCGCCGCGCCAGCGAGGCGACCGACGACGACGTCGCCACGTTGATCTACACCTCCGGGACGACCGGCCCCCCGAAGGGCGCGATGCTGTCGGTCGGCAACATCGACTTCGCCGTGCAGACCCTGGTCAGCGGCGGTGGGTTCTACAACCCGCCGGCCGGACCGCACGACGTGATCCTGAGCTACCTGCCGCTGTGCCACGTCGCCGAGCGGGCCGCGACCGAGTGGGTCAACGCCGAGGCCGCGGTCACCGTGCACTTCGCCGAGTCGATCGACACCGTCCAGGCCAACCTGAAGGAGGTGCAGCCGACCCTGTTCTTCGCGGTCCCGCGGATCTGGGAGAAGCTGCACGCCGGCATCCACATCAAGATGAACGCCGCGTCGCCGCTCAAGAGGGCCGTGTTCGGCTTCTGGATGAAGATGGCCGAACGGATCGGCGACGACCTGGTCGCCAACGACGGCAAGCACACGCTCAAGACCCGGGTGCTGTACGGGCTCGGCTACCCGTTCGTGTTCCGTGCCCTGCGCGACCGCATCGGACTGCGCAAGGTTCGCTCCGCCGGTTCGGGCGCGGCCCCGATCGCGCCCGAGGTGCTCAAGTTCTTCTACGGCATCGGCGTGATCATCTACGAGATCTACGGCATGACCGAGAACGCCGCGGTGGCGACCACCAACCGCCCGGGCCGGGTCAAGCTCGGCACGGTCGGCGAGCCGCAGCCGGGCATCGAGCTCAGGATCGACGAGACCACGGGCGAGATCCTCACCCGCCACCCGGCCAACTTCGTCGGCTACTGGAACCTGCCGGACAAGACCGCCGAGACCCTCGACGAGGACGGCTGGCTGCACACCGGCGACGTCGGCGAGTGGGTCGACGGCACCCACATCAAGATCGTCGACCGCATCAAGGACATCATCATCACGGCGGGCGGCAAGAACATCTCCCCGTCCGAGGTCGAGAACTCGCTCAAGAGTTCACCGTTCATCAAGGAAGCCGTGGTCGTCGGCGACGGGCGGCCCTACCTGACGGCGCTGATCGGGATCGAACTCGACACCGTGGGCGACTGGGCGCAGCGCCGCAAGCTGCCCTACACGACCTACCGCGACCTGTCCGAGAAGCCCGAGGTCCTGCAGTTGGTGCAGAAGGTCGTCAAGGAGACCAACGCGAAGTTCGCCCGGGTCGAGAACATCCGCAAGTTCCGGGTGATCCCGAAGGAGCTCGACCACGAGGACGGCGAGCTGACCGCGACCCAGAAGGTCAAGCGCGCCTCGCTGTACGAGATGTTCGGCCACCTCGTCGAGGACATGTACGGCAACGCCACCGAGCATGCCGGCGGCGACCTCGTCGAGGTGCACACGCCGGCCGGCGAACCCGTCGCCCCGGGCGCGGGGCGCCAGGACTTTGCCGCCGGCGACGGCGCGGGCCGCGGAGGAAACCCCTGATGGACGACCTGCTCACGACCCTGATCCGCGGCCTGGCACAGGGCAGCTTCTACGCCCTGGTCGCCGCCGGCTTCGTGGTGATCTACCGGGCGACCGACGTGGTCAACTTCGCCCAGCCGGCCCTGATGGTGATGGGCGCCTACTTCACGGCGCTGTTCACCCACAACTACAACTTCCCGTTCTGGTTGTCGGTGATCGCGGCGATGGTCGCGGTCGCGCTGATCGGTGCGGTGTCCGAGCGGGTCGCGCTGCGACCGATGGTGGGTGAGCCGCCGTTCTCGGCCGCGATGGTCACCGTCGGGCTCTTCCTCGTGCTCACGATCGTGGCGAATCGGCTCATCGGTTCGAACGTGATCTCGGTGGGCGATCCGTGGGGGCTCGAGACCGCGACGTTCCTGGGCAACGTGCGCATGCGTGTCGCCGACGGGTGGGGGATCGGGCTGACCATCGTGGCGTTCGCGGCGGTCGGGCTGTTCCTGACCCGTTCGCGGATCGGTCTCGCCATGCGGGCCACCTCGCTCGACCAGGAGGTCGCGCTCGCGCAGGGCATCAACGTCGGCCGCATGTTCGGGCTGTCGTGGGCGCTGGCCGGGGGCCTGGCGGGCCTCGCGGGCATGGTCTACGGCTCGGGGGGCACCGCGGTCGACCACACCAGCGCGTTCGTGGCGCTCAAGGCCCTGCCGGTGATCATCCTCGGCGGCCTCGACTCGCTCAAGGGCGCCTACATCGGCGGGCTGATCATCGGCGTGGCCGAGGCGTTCACCCGCGCCAACGCCGCGTCGTTGTCGGGCGTGGTCGGGGCCAACGTCGACGTCGTCGTCCCGTACCTGATCATGCTGATCGTGCTGATGGTCAAGCCCTACGGCCTGTTCGGCACCCCGGAGGTCCAGCGCGTATGAGCGGCGGCGGTCGAGTGAACCGAAGGGCGAGACCGGCGGTCTGCCAGTTGGCGCCCCAAGCATGGGGCGACGAGGAGAATGCATGACGGCCCAGCCGAAGCTCCGTCCGGGACGTCGTCGCGCGGTCACGTTGCGCGGACGCCCGGAGCTGTACACCGAGTACGCGGCCGACCAGGCCCTGCTCAACACGCCGGCGAAGCGCCGCTTCGCGGCCGTGCTGCTGGTGGCACTGGTCGTGCTGCCGTTCCTGCTCGACCGCGACATCAACGGCCTGCTGACGCGGGTGTTCATCACCTCGATCGGGGCCATCGGCCTCAACCTCGTCAGCGGCTATGCCGGCCAGGTCTCGCTGGGCCACGCCTTCTTCCTCGGCCTCGGGGCATTCACGGCCGCGTTCCTGGGCAGCGAGCCGAGCGGTTCGCTGCGCGGCCTCGGGCTCGAGATGTGGGTCTGGCTGCCGGCGTCCGGGCTGGTCGCGGCGGCGGTCGGCGCGCTGGTCGCGCCGCTGGCGGCCCGCGTCCGCGGGCTCTACCTCGGGATCCTGACCCTCGGGCTGGTGTTCGTCGGTGACCACCTGTTCAAGGAGATGCGCACGTTCACGGGCGGTCCGGGCATCGGTCGTCGTGCGGCCGCGCCGATCATCGGTGGGCTCGACCTGTTCCGTCGCCAGACGATCCTGGGCGTCGAGGTCGAGGGCGACGTGTTGTTCTACTTCGTGAGCCTGCTGCTGCTGATCGTGCTGGGGGTCGCGGCCCGCAACCTCGCACGGTCGAAGGTCGGGCGCTCGTTCGCCGCCGTGCGTGACCGCGACATCGCGGCCGAGGTCATGGGCGTGCCGCTGGTACGCACCAAGGTCCTGGCCTTCACGCTCTCGTCGTTCTACGCCGGGGTCTGCGGCGCGTTGCTCGCCGTGCTGTACGGCACGATCGTGCCGGAGAACTTCGGCCTGCTGCTGTCCGTCGACTTCCTCGCGATGATCCTGATCGGTGGTGTGGCCACGATCAGCGGCTCGATCGTGGGCGCGGCGTTCGTGGTGCTGCTGCCGCGGCTGGTGCAGAGCCTGACCGACGTGCTGCCGTTCATCTCGCGCGGTGGGACGACCGAGGGGCTGTTCTCGGTCGACCAACTCCAGGGGATGCTCTTCGGCGCACTGATCATCGCGTTCCTGGTCCTGGAACCGCGCGGTCTCTACGGGCTGTGGCTGCGTGTCCGCAACTATTGGAAGGCCTGGCCCTTCTCGTACTGAACAAACCCGCCCGCGAGGGTGGCACGTCACCTACCATGAACCTACGACCTGCCTAGTAGTACGGCAGCGGAAGAACGCGCCGGGTGACCGCAGCGGGTCGGCACGTATGGCACGGGAGCGCGACACGGTGGAGACACCGGCGCGGCCACGAAACGACGAGACTCCGCCCCGCCAGCCGGCGAGGGCGGCGGAAGACCCTTCATACGACAGAGAGGGCGAAGGGATGCGGGAGACAAGGCGATTGCGGCGCATGGCCGCCGCACTGTGTGCCGTCGCGCTGGTGGCGACGGCCTGCGGTGGCGACGAAGAAGAACCCGAGACCACCGAAACCGAGGCAGAGACCGAGACCGAGGAAGAGCCCGAGGGCGACGCCGAGGCCGAGGAAGAGCCCACCGAGGAGGAGGCCGAGGGCGACGCCAGCGGCGAGGTTGCCACCGACGTCGGCGTCACCGAGGAGCCCTGCCCGGAGGGGACCAACCCCGACAACGGCTGCATCTACCTCGGCATCCTCTCCGACCTGACCGTCGGCCCGTTCGCGGCGCTCGGCGTGCAGATCGTCGAGGGCCAGGAGGCGTTCTGGCAGCGCGTCAACGACGAGGGGGGCATCGGCGGCTACGACATCAACGTCACCGAGTACACCCGCGACAACGAGTACAACCCGCAGACGCAGGCGCAGCTGTACCGCGAGATCGAGCCCGACATCCTCGCGCTCGCGCAGACGCTGGGCACCCCGCCGACCGAGGCGATCCTGCCCGACATGGACGCGGACGACGTCGTCGGTATCCCGGCGTCGTGGTGGTCGGGTTGGGACCACGAGTCGGCAGACCTGGGTCTGATCCTGAACTCGGGCTACTCGTACTGTGTCGAGTCGCAGATCGCGCTGGACTGGTCGAGCGAGAACGAGGGCGAGATCGGCTCCGTGCTCGCCGTCGGCTACCCGGGTGACTTCGGTGGCGACTCCGCCGCCGGTGTCGAAGCCTGGGCCGAGGCCACCGGCGCCGAGTTCCTCGGCTTCGTCGAGACGGCGCCCAACGCCATGGTCGGTTCGCAGGACGCCGCCATCGGTCAGGTCGTCAGCAGCGGCGCCGACCGCGTCGTCATCGCGACCGGCCCGGCCGAGACCGCCGAGATCGTCGGTGGCTCGATGGCCAACGGCTACGCCGGACGCTTCATCGGTTCGGTCCCGACGTGGAACCCCGCCCTGATGGACTCCCCGGCCGCGCCGGCCCTCGAGGCGGCGTTCACCCACATCGGTCCGTGGGAGGCCTTCACCGGTGAGTCCGAGGCCCACCAGGCCATGCAGGAGTTCCTCGGCGAGGGCAACCTGCCCGGCAACGACGGGTTCACCTTCGGCTGGATCTGGTCGTACCCGATGAAGGCGCTGCTCGAGGCGGCCGTCGAGAGCGGCGACCTGACCCGCGAGGGTGTCCGTGCGGCGGTCGATGGCCTGACCATCGACTACGAAGGTGCCCTGCCCGAGCGCACGCTCGGCGGCGACGCCAACGAGACCGCCGTTCGCACCGGCGTGATCTCGCAGCCGGACCCGGACGCGCCGCTGCGTCTGACCACGGTCGAGACCGGCGTGACCGGTCCGACCGCGGACGCGTACGACTACAGCGCGCCCTGCTCGGGAACGGGCGGCTGAGTCGAGCCAGGCACGGTGGGCTCCAGCGGAGCCTGTCGTAGCGCGACACCTGCTGGGGCGGCCCGATCGGGCCGCCCCAGCGGCGTTCGGTCGGCGTGCCCACGGACGTCGCACGGCCCCTGACCCGGTAGCCGGCATGCTCAGGGTCGGGCAGGGGTGCTCCCCGATGGCCGGACCGGCTCTGCAGTGGGACAGTGGGGTTCGGCGCTCCTCCCGCCCCATCCACGAAGGAACCACGGTGACCTGCAACAACTGCGGCGCAAGCCTCGAATCCACGGCGACGACCTGCCCGGTCTGTGGCACCGCGGTCGGTGGCGCCGCGTCCGGCCCGTCGGGGCCTGCCGCCGACCGCCCCGCGTGGGAGACCGGGACAGCGGGCAGTGCCGCCGGTGCTGCTCCCGGCGCCGGCGCGTACGGCCCGGGCGCCGGTGGCGCCTGGCAGGGGCAGCCCGGCTACGGCCAGTCCGCCTACTGGCAGGCACCGGTCACCCACCCGTCGGGCCTGTCCAGCGAGGTCCGTGGCTGGGGCGCCGGCGCGCACGCGTCGTCGTTTCTCGCCTTCATCGGCCTGCCGATCGTTGGTCCGTTGCTCGTCTGGCTCGTCAAGCGCGACCACCCGTTCATCGACCACCACGGCAAGGAAGCCCTCAACTTCCAGCTCTCGGTCGCGCTGTACGCGATCGTGCTGGGCCTGGCCTCGTTCCCCATCGGGCTGCTCACGCTCGGGATCGGCTTCATCGCCGTCGCGGTGCTCGGCATCGCCCTCATGGTCGTGTGGCTGGTCCTGCCCATCGTCGCCGCGGTGAAGGCGTCCAACGGCGAGGGCTACCGCTACCCGATGACGATCCGTTTCGTCCGTTAGTGCCTGTCGACGTCGACGCCGCCCGGCCCGGGTTGAACAGAATGTGGGCAGGGGTGACCGGATTCGGGGTCATAGGGGC
>JBBDSX010000018.1:0-2058 GCA_040904725.1 Egicoccus sp. | reverse complement strand
GCCAACGTGCTGGTCGCGGGCGGCACGAAGGCGGGCAAGTCCACCACGATGCGCTGCCTCCTCAACGAGATCGATCCGAACGAGCGGATCATCACGATCGAGGACGTCCGCGAGCTCGAGCTCGCACACCCCACGATGCTCGACACCGACGGCGCCCCGCTGCACACCGACGTCGTCGCGTTCGCCACCCGCCACCCCAACGCCGAAGGGGAGGGAGGCTTCACACTCTCCGACGGCCTGCGCGCCTCCAAGCGGCTCAACCCCGACCGACTCGTCGTGGGCGAGGTCCGCTCCTCGGAAGCCGCCGAGCTGCTCGATGCCATGATGGGCGAGGCTGGCGGATCCGTGTGCACGATCCACGCGTCCTCGGCCCGCGCTGCGCTGGGACGCATGGAGTACCTGGCGGCCGAGCACTCCACGATGTCCGAGGCGGGATCACGACGGCGGGTCGCTGACGCGATCGACATCGTCTGCTGGCAGCGTCAGGACCCCGAGACCGGCCGCCGCTACGTCGCCGAGATCATCGAGGTCGGCGCGCTCGACGGCGACACGATCGCGATCTACGAGGTCTACCGGGTCGACCGCGACGGCCACCTCACGGGTGACGGTCCCTCGGTCAGGATGCGCCAGTGGCTGGCCGCTCACGACTGGCGGCACGGCATGCGGGCGGTGGAGTGATGCCTCCCCTCGTCGTGGGCGCCGCTGCCGGACTGCTGTTCGCCGCCGGCGTCGTTGCCGTCGTCGCAGGCTTGATCGGCACGGAGACGTCTGATGTCGACCGCCCCGCGATCGACTGGAGCAGCATGCTGCCGCGCGCAGGCCGCACCGTCGCCATCGCTGCGGCGGCGCTGATCGCGTGGGTGGCCACCGGCTGGCCCGTTGCTTCGGTGGCCGTGTTGGCGGCCGTGGTGCTCGTGCCTCGAACCCTGCGCGAAGCTGCTGCGGTGCGGCACGAACGGGAGGTGCTGGAGGCCACCCGAGCGTGGCTGCAACAGCTCGACACGACTGTCGGTGCCGGCGTCGGGCTCGAGTCAGCGCTGCGCGAGTCGGCCCGCCAGGTCCGTCGCGACTCGCCGATCGCCCAACCGCTGCAGCGGGCGGTCGAGCGTCTGGACTGGATGGACACCGGCGTGGCGCTTGAAGGGCTCGCCGATGAACTCGACAACCACGTCGGCGACGCCGCGACGGTCGTGCTCGTCTCGGCGCTGTCGCACTCCACCCGAGGACTGCGGCCGGCGTTGCACTCGCTGGTCGAGTGGGCCGACGACCAGCTCGATCACCTGCGGCAGGTCGAGGTGGAAGCCAGGGGCCTGCGCATGACCCGCCGCGCGGTGCTCGTGATCTGGACCGTCCTGGCCATCTACCTCGCCGTCACCTCGCCCGATCTGATGTCGGCGTACGCGACCCCCATCGGGCAACTCGTTCTGTTCGCCCTTGCCGCCCTGGCCACCAGCGCACTGTGGCTGCTGGTGGTGTGGTCCCGCCTGCCCGGCCCGGAACGGTTCTTCGACCCCGGAGGCCGCCGATGACCCTGCTGGCCGCGATCACCGCGGGGCTGATGTTCGGTGCCGGCGTCACCGCCGTGCTGTGGGGGCTGAGGCCTCCGCTTGCGCGGCTCGACCGGCAGGTGGATGCCATCTTGGCCGACGAGGGCGCCGCCATCGAGTCGCCATGGCGCCGATGGCGTGACCAGCTCGCCGCCGCGACCCCGGACACCGCCCGCCCCGATCTTGCGCTGCTGGGACGCACGCCCGAGGACTTCGTCGTGGCCCGACTGCTGTGGACCGCAGGCGGCTTCGTCACGGCTGCTCTCGTCGGGGCGCTCCTGGGGGCACCCACGCCGCTCTTGCCGGCGGCCGCGCTCATCGGCGGTCTCGGAGGTTGGATGGTCGCGGTCCAGCAGCTGCACGACCGGGCGACCAAGCGGCGCCGCACCCTCGCGCTGGCGCTGGCGTCATGGACCCAGATGGCTGCGTTGATGATCCGGGCTGGGATCAAGGACGAGCAGGCCATGCGCCGCGCCGCCGCGGCCGGTGACCACTGGACGTTCCGACTGCT
>JBBDSX010000017.1:0-2067 GCA_040904725.1 Egicoccus sp. | reverse complement strand
CCAGGAACGCCTTGGGCTTGCCCGGCGCCGGCAGGATCTTGGTGGTGTAGATCGCGCACAGGAGCGGCAGCAGATAGGTCAGGAAGAACAGCGGCAGGCTGATGCCGTCGAGCGCGATGTGGAACTTCGCGTTGATCGCGGAGATCCACATCTCGTTCGTCTCGAACTGCAGCGCACCGGATGCGCCGAAGTCGAATGCGGCCGTCATCCACGCCACCAGCGCGAACGCGACGGCGGTGATGCCCACGGCCGCCCAGCGGATCTCGCGGTCCAGTCGGGCGGGCATCAGCGCCAGCAGTCCGGCCCCGACGAGGGGCAGGAACAGGGCGATGATCAGGGCCCAGCCTGCGGTCTGCGGGTCCATCGTGTCGTTCCCTCCTGCTCGCCCCGTCCGGGGCGAGAGCGGTCCTGGCGGACCGTCACCGGTTCTTGGTCGTTTCCGGGCCACCGCGTGGCGGCCGATGAAGCTGTGCTGCTATCTGGCGGCCGCGAATACCAGCACGAGCACGATCGTGCCTGCGACGATCGCACCCGCGTACCGCTGCACGTCACCCGACTGCAGCCGCTTGAGCCGGTCGCTCCACCAGGCGGCACTGAAGGCGGCGCCGTTGACGCCGCCATCGATGACGCGCTGGTCGACGACCTGGTAGGTCGTCGTGGCCGCACGCTTGACGGCGAGTCCGACGCCGGCGACGGCCTTGTCGATCACCTCGTTGGACGTGTAGGTGGCCCAGCCCGCGAGCTTGTCGCGCACGGGCACCACGACCGCCTTGTAGCCGAGGGTGTCGAGGCCGTACTTGGCCACCAGCACCTTCGACAGCGGTCCCATCTTCATGGTCGGGTCCTCGGCCGGACGCCCACGCCCGTAGAAGAGGAACGCCAGCCCGACGGCGGCGAAGAACGCCAGCATCGCCAGGCCGAGCACGTCGAAGTGCCAGCTCGGCGGGCCGTGCAGCACCTCGGGGTGGGTCTCACCCTCGGCGGCGGCCAGCACCGGAGCAGCGGCGAGGACGCCGCCGCCCTGCAGGGCGTGCTCGTCGTCGGCTTCCGCGTCGCCGTGGTCGTCGAGGAAGGGATAGGTCGCCTCCTCGAGGATCGGCGTGGCGGTCCAGGTCTCGAAGGTGTCCTCGGCGGTCCACACCGGCGAGCCGATGTAGCCGGCCAGCAGCGACAGCACCGCCAGGACCACCAGCGGCACGACCATCTGCGGGCCGGACTCGTGGGGCGCGTGGTGGCCGCCGTGCCCGTGTTCGTCGTGTCCACCGTCGTGGTCGTCGTGTGCCACCATCGCCGCGGCCGGCGCGCCCGCGTGGGCGAGCTCGTCCTCGTGGTCGGTGACGCCGTGGCCGACGACCTCGGGGTCGACGTCCGCCTCCTGGGCCGCCTGGTGCTTGACGTCGGGGTCGCCGTGGGTGTCGTGGCCGCCGCGGAACTCGCCGCCGAAGATCAGGAAGCAGGCGCGGGCCATGTAGAAGGTCGTCACGAACGCCGCCGCGAGCCCGACCCAGAACACCAGGTTGCCGGTGACGAACCCGTTGTCGGCCCACAGCTGGCCCGACACCAGGATCTCGTCCTTCGAGAAGAACCCGGCGGTGAACGGGAACCCGGCCAGCGCCAGCGAGCCGACGATGAAGGTCCAGAACGTGTGCGGCATGTACTTCCGCATGCCACCCATGTCGGACATGTTGTTGCTGTGCACGGCGTGGATCAGCGAGCCGGACCCGAGGAACAGCAGCGCCTTGAAGAACCCGTGGGTGAACAGGTGGAAGATGCCGGCGGTGTAGCCGCCGACGCCCAGTGCGGCGACCATGTAGCCCAGCTGCGAGACGGTCGAGTAGGCCAGCACCTTCTTGATGTCGTCCTGCACCAGGGCGACCAGGCCACCGAAGAACAGCGTGATCACGCCGACGACGGCGATCACCGTCATCACCGTCGCGGACTGCGCCATCACCGGGTACAGGCGGGCCAGCAGGAAGACGCCGGCGGTGACCATGGTGGCGGCGTGGATCAGGGCGGACACCGGGGTCGGGCCGGCCATGGCGTCGGGCAGCCACACGTGCAGCGGCA
>JBBDSX010000016.1:0-2110 GCA_040904725.1 Egicoccus sp. | reverse complement strand
CGACCACCTCGTCCACGTCGGCGACGGCGACGCCCGCGCGGCGTTGACCTCGCTCGAGATCGCCGCCGCGGCTGCCGGCGTGACGCGCGCCGGCGCCGACGGGCCGACCGCCGACCTCGACCTCGACGCGGTCGCCGACGCCATGCAACGCTTCCGCTACGACAAGGCGTCCGACCAGCACTACGACATCGTCAGCGCCTTCATCAAGTCGATGCGCGGTTCCGACCCCGACGGCGCCGTCTACTGGCTGCTGCGCATGCTCGAGGGTGGCGAGGATCCGCGGTTTGTCGCGCGGAGGATGGTGATCTTCGCGTCCGAGGACGTTGGCCTGGCCGACCGGCAGGCCCTGCCGATCGCGGTCGCCGCGTTCGACGCGCTCGACAAGGTCGGACTGCCCGAAGCCCGCTTCGCGCTGGTCCACGCCGCGATCGCCATGGCGGTCGCCCCGAAGTCGAACAGCGTGACGCGTGCGATCGGCGCCGGGCTGGAAGCGGTCAGGAAGCACGGCAACGCCCCGGTCCCGCCCCACCTGCGCGACGCCCACTACAAGGGCGCGCGTGCCCTCGGGCACGGCGTCGGCTACGACTATCCTCACGACCACCCCAGCGGGTTCGCGTCGGATCAGCGGTACCTGCCCGACGAGCTGGACGGGACGCGGTTGTACGAACCGTCCCGTCATGGCCACGAGGCAGCCGTTGCCGAGCGTGTCACCGCCCTGCGTGAGCAGGCACGGGACCGACCCAACATGAAGCGACCGGGAGACAAGCCGACGTGACCGTCAGTGACTGGGCCATCGTGGCAGGCGCGCTGTTCTGGGCCGTGCTCGTCGTCATGCTCTGCCTGCTGGTGATGCGCGCCATGAAGCTGCTCGACAGCGTCATCGGCACCGTCGGCCGCATGACCGACGAGACCGTCCCGATCCTGCGGGGCGTCACCGACACCGTCGCCGGCGTGAACGTCGAACTCGCCCGTGTCGACACCATCGTCGCCGGGGTCCAGTCGATCACGTCGACCACCGATCGGATCGTCGGCGTGGTCCATGCGACACTCGCCAACCCGCTGATCAAGGCCGCGGCCGTGGCCGCGGGTACCGCCAAGGCCGCCCGCACCCTCCGCGACTGACCCAAGGCTCAATCCATGCGCGTCTTCTCGCTCGCCCTCGGACTCGGCGCCGGGCTGCTGCTCGGCGCCTACGCCGTGCGCAAGCTCGACGCCGCCAAGCGCGCGACCTCGCCGGTGCACGTCGCCGGGCGCGCCGGCCAGGCTGCCGGCACGTTCAGCGAGCGACTGCGCTTCGCCGCCGAGGAGGGTCGCCGCGCCGCCGAGGCGCGCGAATCCGAGCTGCGCACCCGCTACCGGGTCCCGCACCTGGCCGACGCCGCCGGGGACGCACCAGCACACGCGAGCGGCGACTGACGCACCCGGGCCGGACTGGCACGAGCGCCCCCCAGCGTGGACCGTGGGACGTGGCGCCACCCGAACAAGAGTGAGACGACGTTGGACTCCCTGACCATCCGCAACACCTTCATCGACTTCTACGCGAATCGCGGCCACCGTCGCTACGACTCGGCGCCGCTGATCCCGCAGGACCCCTCCGTCCTGCTCACGATCGCCGGGATGCTGCCGTTCAAGCCGTACTTCATGGGCGACGCCACGCCGCCGTCGCCCCGCGCCACCAGCTACCAGAAGTGCGCCCGCACCAACGACATCGAAAACGTCGGCGTCACGACCCGACACCTGACGTTCTTCGAGATGCTGGGCAACTTCAGCTTCGGCGACTACTTCAAGCGCGAGGCGATCCGCTGGGCGTGGGAGCTGTCGGTCGAGCACTTCAACCTCGACCCCGAGCGCATCTGGGTCACGGTCTACGAGGACGACGACGAGGCCGAGCAACTCTGGCTCGAGGAATCCGGCATCCCGGCCGAGCGCATCCAGCGGCTCGGAGCCGAGGACAACTACTGGTGGACCCACGCGGCCGGGCCCGGCGGTCCCAACACCGAGCTGTACTACGACCGTGGTGAGGCCTACGGCGAGGCCGGTGGCCCGGCCGTCAACGACGAGCGCTACCTCGAGTACTACAACCTGGTGTTCATGCAGCACGCGCTCGACG
>JBBDSX010000015.1:0-2124 GCA_040904725.1 Egicoccus sp. | reverse complement strand
CCTACGTGGATGCGCTCAACCGCTCGCGTCGACTCGTCCACCGCAGCTCGGAGTTTCGGCCGTGACCCGGCCGCAGCAGCTGCCAGCGAACACCCCAGTCAGCACCATGGCCGCACACGGCCCCAGCACGCCCAGCGAGGAAACCGCATGAACAACGTCATCCGAGTGAACGTTCCACCTGACCACACGCCAGAGGACGAAGCCGCCCTGGTCGCCGCCGTCGCGGCGTCCTACACCGAGTCGACCGGCTCCGATGACGTCACCGTCGAGGTGAACCGCTCCGAGGAGGTCGACTACCGCTCGATCGCCGCGCAGCAGTCGTCGCGCTGGGCCGGCTGACCGGTCGTCGCCGACGGCCGTGGTGTTCGAGCGCCCCGGCCGACGCCGCCCCTGCCCGCAGAAGATGAGGGACGCATGAGCCAGCCAAAGACGATCGCCGAGAAGATCTGGGACCAGCACGTCGTGCGGTCCCGCGAGGGGCAGCCCGACCTGCTCTACGTCGATCTGCACCTCGTCCACGAGGTGACCTCGCCGCAGGCCTTCGACGGTCTGCGTGTGGCGGGCCGACCGGTCCGCCGCCCCGATCTCACCCTTGCGACCGCCGACCACAACGTGCCGACCGACCCCCGGCAGGTGAGCGGCGAGCTGCCGATGACCGACGAGCTGTCGATCGCGCAGCTCGAGGCCCTGCGGGCCAACTGCGAGGAGTTCGGCATCCGGCTGTTCCCGATGGGCAGCCGCAACCAGGGCATCGTGCACATCATCGGCCCCGAGCTCGGGCTGACCCAGCCGGGCGCGGTCATCGTCTGCGGGGACTCGCACACCGCGACCCACGGCGCCTTCGGTGCGCTGGCCTTCGGCATCGGTACCAGCGAGGTCGAGCACGTGCTCGCCACGCAGACGCTGCCCCAGCGCATGCCGAAGACGCTGGCGATCGAGGTCGATGGGTCGCTGCCGGCCGGCACGACGCCGAAGGACCTGATCCTGCACATCCTCGGCGTCATCGGCGTGGACGGCGGCACCGGCCACGTGATCGAGTACCGCGGGCAGGCCTTCGAAGAGATGTCGATGGAAGGCCGCATGACGGTCTGCAACATGTCCATCGAGGGCGGGGCGCGCGCCGGGCTCGTCGCGCCGGACGAGACCACCTTCGCCTACCTCAAGGACAAGCCGTACGCGCCCAAGGGTGCGGACTGGGACACGGCGGTCGAGGCGTGGCGCGAGCTGCGCACCGACGACGGCGCCGTCTTCGACCGGGTCGTGCACATCGACGCCGCCGACGTCGTCCCGACCGTCACCTGGGGCACGACGCCGGCGCAGTCCGTGCCGGTCACCGGGGCCGTGCCGACGCCGGCGCAGGCGCCCGACGAGGCCACCGCCAAGCAGTGGCAGCGGGCGCTGGACTACATGGGGCTGGCCGGTGGCGAGGCGATGACCGACATCGAACTCGACACCGTCTTCATCGGCTCGTGCACCAACGGGCGGCTCGAGGACCTGCGCGCCGTCGCCGAGATCGTCAAGGGCAAGCACGTCAAGGACGGCATCCGCGCGATGGTCGTGCCCGGCTCCGGCCTGGTGGCCGCGGCCGCCGAGGCCGAGGGGCTCGACCAACTGCTGATCGAGGCCGGCTTCGACTGGCGTGCGCCGGGATGCTCGATGTGCCTGGGTATGAACCCCGACCAGCTCGCCCCGGGGGAGCGGTGCGCGTCGACGTCCAACCGCAACTTCGAGGGCCGCCAGGGTTTCAAGGGTCGCACCCACCTCGTCTCGCCCGCCATGGCCGCAGCCGCCGCGCTGACCGGCCGACTCACCGACGTGCGGGAGTTCGTCGCCGCGCAGGAGGTCACCGTCTGATGGAGCCCGTCACCGTGGTCCGGGGCACCGCCTGCCCCGTCGACGCCAACGACGTCGACACCGATGCGATCATCCCGAAGCAGTACCTCAAGAGCGTCAAGCGGACGGGATTCGGGCCCGCCGCGTTCTCCGAGTGGCGCTACCTCGACGATGGCAGCCCGAACCCCGACTTCTCGATGAACAAGCCCGAGCACGCCGGGGCGAACATCCTGCTCACCGGCCGCAACTTCGGCTGCGGCTCGTCGCGCGAGCACGCCCCGTGGGCGCTCG
>JBBDSX010000014.1:0-2125 GCA_040904725.1 Egicoccus sp. | reverse complement strand
ACCAGCGGCCAGTGATCAGTCCGAAGAGAATCATCGTCGGGATCATGTGCGGCCTCCCCCTGTTGGCCACCGTACAGGTCGTACTCCGCCGTCGATCTGGCGACCACGGGCGTTGCGCCCGGTCGCCGGGGTCTATCGGAGGTCTGTCTCGTAGGCGCTGCCGCGGTGCCGGATGGCGACAACGCGCACGGTGCGGTCATCACGGAGCTCGTAGATGATCCTGTAGACGCCCACCCGGTAGGACCGAAGACCCGTGAGCCGTCCCCGTAGCTCGTGTCCGAGGTACGAGTCGCGTTCGAGCTCACCGAGCGCATCCAGGACTGCGTCGGCGCGCAGGTAGTCGAGCGCGGCCAGCGCCTCCCGCGCCGTGCGGGTGAGAAAGACCCGCGCCACTACGAATGATCGCGGGCGGCGTGCTCGGCACGGACCTCGTCGAGCGAGACGACCTCGCCGGCCGCCAGATCGTCGAGGCCCCGGCGGATCGCGTCGAGCGTGGGCTCGTCGGAGAGGATCTCGGCCGTCTCCTCCAGCGCCTCGTACTCATCGACCGGGACCAGGACGGCTGCGGGTCGGCCGCGTCGCGTGACGGTGACGTGCTCACGGCGGTCAGCCACCTCGTCGAGCAGTTCGGCGAGGTGGGTACGGAACTCACGGACAGGCACGGTCTTCGACATGGGCAAAGAGTACCTCACTGTGTACACGAACCTCACGTGGGAATCTCTGGCTCGCGATACGCGGCTGTGAGGTCTTGGGTGGGCGGTGGGCCGTGTGACGTGCGTGCCGCGGCCAGGAGCACAATCGTGACTCATGTCACCATGACCGTCCTCGAGTCGTCCGCCGAGCTTCGGCTGCACCGTCTGACCGGTGCGTTTCTGGCCGGCTACCGCAACCCCAACACCCGCACCTCCTACCTCCAGCAACTGCACCGCTGGTTCGCCTGGTGCGCTGCCCACCAGCTCGACCCGCTCGATGTCGAGCGCACCCATGTTGAGCTGTACCTGCGCTGGTTCGAACGGCAGGTCGGCTCGATCAACACCGTCTGCCACGGCATCTCCGTCCTCGCCGCGTTCTACCGCTGGCTCGTGCAGACCGGCCTGCTCGACACGACCCCGATCGCCGCCGTCCGACGACCCTCCCGCGACGAGACCCCGCGGCACACACCTCTGACCCGGCATGAGCTGGCGGACTGGCTCAACGCCGCCGAGACCGTCGGCGGGTCGGTCTACGCGATGGCGTGCCTGCTGCTGCTCAACGGGCTGCGGGTCTCGGAGGTCTGCGGCATCGACATCGACGATCTCGCCGAGGAGCGCTGGCACCACACCGTCGTCATCCACGGCAAGGGCGACAAGGACGCGACCGTTTCGCTCGCGCCACGTACCCGAGCTGCGATCGAGCAGGCCGCTGATGACCGCGCCGAGGGACCACTGCTCGTCAACCACTGGGGCAACCGGATGAGCCGAAACAACGCCGCAGCTGCCGTCGCCGCCCTCGCGACCCGCGCTGGCATCACAAGCGGATGACCCCACACACGCTGCGTCACGCCGCGATCACCGCCGCGCTGAACGCTGGCGCGCACCTACGCGACGTCCAGGACTTCGCACGGCACGCCGATCCCAAGACCACGATGCGCTACGACCGCAACCGCCACAGCCTCGACCGCCACGCCACCTACGCCATCGCCCAGTACAGACCCGCCAGCACCAAGAACGGCTCATCGAAACGTTCAAGGAGGAAGCGACGAGAGTCCCGTGCCCGCACCTGCACCCCCGCCAACAGCAGAAGTACCGGGCGTTCGTTACTGGTTCTGCAGCCGGGCGTTCGTCCGGACGTTTCCGCCGGTTGAGGTGTCGCGTGCCGCCGTCATCGCGGCGGTGTGAGACCCGTCACCAAACGCATTTGTAATGAATATGCAGTGCATGTATTGTCTCGGAGTCGGCGCTCTCGCGCGTCGACGAGCGAACGGCATGGAGACAAGGTGACGCCACAGCAGGCCCGCGCGTATCGCTCGCCCCGACGAGAACAACAGGCGGCCGAGACCAGGGCTGCGGTGCTCGCCGCGGCCAGCGAGTCGTTCTCGACACGGGGCTGGGCCGCGACCAGCATGCGCGATGTCGCCGGCGCGGCG
>JBBDSX010000013.1:0-2149 GCA_040904725.1 Egicoccus sp. | reverse complement strand
TCAGGCCCTGGTTGGTCAGCGAGGTCTCGGCCTCCTCGGCGACGGCCGACGCGAAGGTGGCGCGGTCCTTGATGATCTCCTCGATCGTCAGGCGACCGACGATCGCGCGCAGCGAACCGGCCAGCACCTCGGTGGTGAAGGTGTCGACCTCCTTCTGCTGGGTCAGGAAGCGCTGCGAGGCGGCGCGGATGGCGTCCTCGTTGCCGCCGACCTTGACGACCGCGACGCCGTCGAGGTCGCACTTGATGCCCTGCGCGGACACCGCCCCGCGGATGCTGACCGAGATGCGGCGGCTGGAGAGGTCCATGACGTGCAGCCGCTGCACGAACGGCAGGACGAACACGCTGGCGCCCATGACGACCTTCTGACCGCTCATGTCGTGGCTGACCTCGCCGGTTTCGGGGTTCTTGACCGGGGACCCCTTGCGGCCGGTGATGATGTAGGCCTCGTTCGGCCCGGCCACCTTGATCCGGTTGACGATCAGGTACGCGACCAGGATCAGCAGGATGGCCAGGCCGATGATGGCGGCCACCAGCGGCGAGTTGAAGATGAAGTCGAGCATCGCAGCCCCTTGGACGATGTCGTGAGTCCCCGGGGTGTCCCCCGGGGAAACGTGGTGGTGTCAGTCGGCCTGGGTCGGCTCGACCTGGACCGCGGAGGCGGAGAGCACGGCGGTCACGCGCACGGTCTCGCCGGCGCGGATCGGCTCGCGGGCACGGGCGTTGTACTTGTTCTGGCTGCCGTGGTGGCGGATCGTGACCTCGCCGAAGCCCTCGGCGGGGATCGCGGTGATGACGATGCCGGTGGTGCCGGCCAGGCCGGACGTGGAGACGGTCTCGTCGGTGGGCATGTTGATCAGCGAACGCATGATCCCCAGCGCGATGCCGCCGACGGCGAGCCCGCTGATCAGCCCTCCGAGTGCGCCCAGAGCCGCGCCGGCGTTGGTCGTGTAGATGATCAGTGCTGCGCCGAACCCGAAGCTGGCGAGGAACGCCCCGAGCACCGGCCCGGAGAAGATGCCACCACCGCCCGCGTCGACGTCGAAACCGCCGAGGATGCCCTCGAACACCTCGCCGAGCACCAACGACAGCACGAGGAAGACGAGCCCCACCGCGCCGATCACGATGAACGGCGTCACCGTCTCCCCCCTGAGCAGAAACTCGATCATGGGGCGCGACCCTAGTCAGGATGGGCCGGTCGATGTCGGGCGTTCCGTTTGTCGCACCGAGTGGTGGCGCCTCGGCCGTCTCTGCTACGGGCCCACGCGCAGCAGTCGGTCGTCGTTCGACGCCGGCGACCCGCGTCCGTCGCGGTTGGAGGTGAGCAGCCACACCGCGCCGTCAGGTGCGACGCGTGCGGTCCGGAGGCGGCCGTACTCGCCCGCGTACAGGGTCTCGCTGTCGACGACCTGCTCGCCGTCGAGGTCGAGTCGCCACAACTGTTGGCCCCGCAGACCCGTCACGAGCAGGTCTCCGTCCCACTGGGGGATGGCCGCGTCCTTCGGGATGGTCGCGCCCGACCACGACGCCTCGGGCGGCTGCGCGACGAACTTCGCGTCGACCACGCCGTCCGCGCCGGGCGCACCGGTCACCTCGGGCCAGCCGTAGTCCTCGCCGGACTCGATCAGGTTGATCTCGTCGTCGCGATCGGGTCCGAGTTCGGCCGCCCACAACCGCCCGTGGGCGTCGAAGGCGAGGCCCTGGACGTTGCGGTGTCCCAGCGAATAGACGGGCGAGCCCTCGAACGGGTTGTCGTCGGGCACCTCGCCGCCGCGGTCGATGCGCAGGATCTTGCCGGCGAGGGACCCCGGATCCGGCGCCAGGCCGCCGTTGCCCGAGTCGCCCGTGCCGACGTAGAGCAGGTCGTCGGGACCGACGACGAGCCGACCGCCGTTGTGGGTGGGGCCCTTCGGGATCCCGGTCACGAGCGGGACCTCGTCCCCACCGTCGACGTCGTCGAGGCGGACGACACGGTTGCCGTCGCCACCGGTGTAGTAGACGAACAGCGCGTCACCGTCGCTGGCCAGCCCGAGCAGGCCTCCCTCGCCGGTCGGGTCGACGTCGAACATGCGAACCTCGGTGGTGGTGCCGTCGAGGTCACCCCCGGCGCCCACCGAACCGGGGCCGATCTCGAGCAACCGGCCCGTGTC
>JBBDSX010000012.1:0-2168 GCA_040904725.1 Egicoccus sp. | reverse complement strand
GCGTGACCAGTTGCAGGTAGGCGCCCATGTCGGCCAGCAGCTTGACCTTCAGCCCACGGATGCGGCCGTCGTCGTCGAGCGCGATCGACAGGTCCTGGATCTGGTCGCGGCCGTGGATGGTGGCCTGGTAGCCCTCGGTGCGCGACTCGGTCCACTTCATCGGCTGGTCGAGCAGCTTCGCCAGCACGAGGCAGATCGCCTCCTCGGCGTAGACGTTGAGCTTGGACCCGAACCCGCCACCGACGTCGGGTGCGATGACCCGCAGCTCGTGCTCGGGCACCCCGCAGGTCAGCGCCAGCATCAGGCGCAGGATGTGCGGGACCTGGGTCGCCGACCACATCGTGAACTCGCGCTGGTCGCGCGGCGGCGCACAGACCACGGCCCGCGGTTCGATCGCCGTCGGGATCAGGCGTTGGTTGACGAAGCGGCGGGTGACGACCCGCGCGGCACCGTCGAAGGCCGCGTCGATGTCGCCGTTGACCATCGGCCAGGTGAAGCACTCGTTGGAATCGAGGCTGGTGTCGGCGAGGTCCGCCCCGTCGGCCAGCGCCGCCTCCATCTTCGTCACGACCGGCAGCGGGTCGTAGTCGACGACGACGAACTCGGTCGCGTCGGCGGCCTGGTAGCGCGTGCGGGCCACGACGACGGCGACCGCATCACCGACGTAGCGGACCTCGTCGGTCGCGATCGGCAGGTGGACCGGCGAGCGCATGTCCTCGGTGACCGGCCAGGCACACGGCAGCCCGCCCGACCAGTGCTCGACGAGGTCGGCGCCGGTGTAGGCGGCGACCACGCCGGGCTGTTCGAGCGCGGCCGACACGTCGACGTTGGTGACCCGCGCGTGGGCCATCGGCGAGCGCACGACGGCGACGTGGAGCATGCCGGGCAGCGTGACGTTGTCGGTCCAGCGCGTGCGGCCGGTGACGAGGTGCGCGTCCTCCTTGCGCAGCTTGGTCACGCCGACGACGGCGTCGGAGGCGGGGGTGTCCAGGGCGGTCACGGCGCCACCTCCAGGTTCTCGAGTTGCTCCTTGTGCGCCGGGTCGGAGACCAGGTCGGCCTCGCCGACGGTGCCCTCGTCGATGTCCTCACCGCCCACGCTCTCGCCGCGCAGTTCGGCGGCGGCGCGCAGCACCGAGCGCACGATGTTGACGTAGCCCGTACAGCGACACAGGTTGCCCTCGAGGCCGTGCCGGACGTCCTCCTCGCTGGGCTCGGGGTTGCGTTCGAGCAGGTCCATCGAGCTCATGATCATGCCCGGGGTGCAGTACCCGCACTGCAGGCCGTGCTCGGCGTGGAACGCCTTCTGCAACGGATGCCAGCCACTGGTCGCGTCGCCGTTGGTCGACGGCTGCGCGAGCCCCTCGATGGTGGCGACCTCCGCACCGTCGGCCTGGACGGCCAGCACGGTGCAGCTCTTCGCCGACTCCCCGTCGAGGTGGACCGTGCACGCCCCGCAGTTGGACGTGTCGCAGCCGATGTTGGTCCCGGTCTTGCCCAGGACGTCGCGCAGGTAGTGGACGAGCAGCAGGCGCGACTCGACCTCGTCATCGCACTGCTGGCCGTCGACCGTCATCTGGACTCTGGTCACTTTGCGCTCCCCTCACGTGTGCGCCGCGAACGGGACGCGGGCACGTCGAGCAACACACCCCGTCGACCGGGCTCCCGACCGGTACGACACCGCCATGGGCGCGCCCGACCAACCTAGGTCTGCCGCCGTCGGCTGTCACCACTTTTCTGCGGCGTCGGCCCGCTGCTGTCCTCGAGACGTCCCACTAGGTTTCCGAAGGGCGCCGTCGACGAGCCGCGACGGCCAGCACGCACCGCTCCTGGAGACGCCATGCCGCCATCGGATTCGAGCGAGCACGCAGACGCTTCGGCGGCGAAGCAGTCCGAACCGCCGCCGTGGCGGTGGCCCAGCCTGCCGCAACGGTCGGACGACGCGCGCACCGAGTTCGAACTCCTCGAGCAGCTCGCCGAGATCGCCCACATCCTGTCCGAGGCGGACGACCTCGACGAGTTGCTGCAACTGATCGTCGACCTCGGCGAGGGCTACCTCGAGGGATGTGACGGCGCCAGCCTGATGCTGATCGGCAAGGGTCGCAAGATCTCGTCGCCCGCCTACTCGTCCCGGGTGGCCTACGAGAGCGACCTCGCCCAGTACGAGGC
>JBBDSX010000011.1:5810-13308 GCA_040904725.1 Egicoccus sp. | reverse complement strand
CCCACTGGTTGCGGAACAGCGCCACCTCGTTGAGCAGCGGCCACACGTCGTCGACGGGGATGCCGCGCACGACGCGTTGACCCCAGAACGGTGGGCTCGGCACGTCCACGTCCGTGGCGGCCAGCGACCGCGGCCGGCCCTTGGCGTCCACGGCCGGGGGCGCCTCCTCGACACGGGTCTTCGTCGGTGTGCGCCGCTGCCTGCGTGCGGTCAGTTCCTCGGGGGCGGCGACGCCGTCGCGCCGGGCGGCCATGACGGCATCCAGCACCTTCAGGCCCTCGAAGGCGTCCTTGCAGTAGAAGACATCGCCGTCGTACATGCCGCGCAGGTCGTCTTCGACGTAGCCGCGCGTCAGGGCGGCGCCACCGAGCAGGACCGGCAGGTGGGCCAGGCCGCGGGCGTTCATCTCGTCGAGGTTGTCGCGCATGACGACGGTCGACTTGACCAGCAGGCCGGACATGCCGACGGCGTCCGCGCCGTGCGCGTCCACGGCCGTCAGGATGGTGTCGATCGGCTGCTTGATGCCGAGGTTGACCACGTCGTAGCCGTTGTTGCGCAGGATGATGTCGACGAGGTTCTTGCCGATGTCGTGCACGTCGCCGCGCACGGTGGCCAGCACGATCGAGCCCTTCGACGACGACCCACCACCGGCCGCTTCGATGTGGGGTTCGAGGTAGGCGACGGCGCCCTTCATCGCCTCGGCCGACTGCAGCACGAACGGCAACTGCATCTGCCCGGAGCCGAACAGTTCGCCGACCGTCTTCATCCCGTCGAGCAGGAACCGGTTGATGATCTCCAGCGGCGGGTGCTGCTCGAGCGCCGCCTCGAGGTCGGCTTCCATCCCGTCGCGCTCGCCGTCGATGATCCGTCGGGCGAGCCGTTCCTCCAGCGGCAGGGCCGACAGGTCGCTGGCGGACATGGCGGTCTCGACCGCCCCCTCGAACAGGGCCATGAACCGGTGCAGGGGGTCGTACTTCGCGTCGGCCGCGCCGTCGAGCCCCTCGGTCCCCCGTCGGTCGTGGATCAGGTCGAGCGCGACCTGCACCTGCTCGTCGGGGATGCGGTGCAGCGGCAGGATCTTGCCCGGGTGCACGATCGCGGAGTCGAGGCCGCGGTCCATGGCCTCCTTGAGGAACACCGAGTTGAGGACCTGGCGGGCGGCCGGCGACAGGCCGAACGACACGTTGGAGACCCCGAGCGTGGTGAAACAGCCCGGGATGCGCTGCTTGACCCGTTCGATCGCGGTGATCGTCTCGAGCGCGTCGCGACGCAGGTCGGCCTGGCCCGACCCCAGCGGGAAGGTCAGGCAGTCGAAGATCAGGTCGTGGGCTTCGAGGCCGTACTCGTCGATCGCGATCCGCGCGATCCGCTCGCACACGTCGACCTTCCAGTCGGCCGTGCGCGCCTGGCCCTCCTCGTCGATCGCCAGCACGACCACGGCGGCGCCGTAGCGCTTGGCCAGCGGCAGCAGGCGGTCGACCTTGTTGCGTCCGTCCTCGAGGTTGACCGAGTTGATCACGGCACGTCCGCCGAGGCGGACCAGTGCCGCCTCGACGATGTCGATCTCGGTCGAGTCGATCACCAGGGGCAGGGTCGACTGGGTCGCGTAGCGGTCGACGATTGCGACCATGTCCGGTACCCCGTCGCGGCCCACGTAGTCCACGCACACGTCCAGCACGTGCGCACCCTCGCGGGTCTGCGACTTGGCCAACTGCACCGTCGCGTCCCAGTCCTCGGCCAGGAGCAGTTCGCGGAAGGCCTTGGAGCCGTTGGCGTTGGCGCGCTCGCCGATGGCCAGGAAGGCGTTGTCCTGTTCGAGGTTCGCCGCCGAGTACAGCGACGCCAGCGCCGGCCGCCACTCGACGTCGATGGCGCCGTGCGTGTCACCGGGCGTCGGGGCGCTCAGCTCGCCGGCGGCGCCGGGGCGCACGTACTGCGGGCGGTCGACCACGCGTCGTCGCGGGGCGAGGTCCTCGACCGCCGCGACCACGGCGGCGAGATGCTCGGGGGTCGTGCCGCAACAGCCGCCGACGATGCCGACGCCGAGTTCGGTGACGAACTCGCGCTGGGCGGCCGCCAACGCGTCGGGCGAGAGCGGGTAGACCGTGCGACCGTCCTCGAGGTGGGGGATCCCCGCGTTCGGGATCACGCTGATCGGCAGACGCGAGTGGCGCGACAACGTGCGCACGTGCTCGCGCATGTCCTCGGGGCCGGTCGCGCAGTTCATCCCCAGCACGTCGATCGACAGCGGATCGAGGGCCGCGATCGCTGCCAGGGGCTCGGTCCCCAGCAGCATCGTGTTGATGTCCTTCTCGACCGTGAACTGCACCATCAACGGCACGCGGGTGCCGCGCTCGACGAAGACGTCGTTGGCCGCGGCGACCACGGCCTTGATCTGCAGCAGGTCGAAGGAGGTCTCGACGAGCAGCACGTCCGTGCCGCCCTCGAGCAGGCCCCGGATCTGGCGGCGGTAGCCGTCCTCCATCACGGCGAGGTCGATGAAGTCCTTGGTGGTCGCGGGGTCCTTCCCGAGCGACAAGGTCGGCGCCCGTGTCCCGGGCCCGATCGCGCCGACCACCCAGCGGGGCCGGTCGGGCGTGGTGAACTCGTCGGCGACCTCGCGGGCGATCTGCGCGGCCCGGCAGTTGAGGTACTCGGTGTCGTCGCCGAGGCCGTACTCGTCGAGCACCCAGGGCGCGCCGCCGAAGGTGTCGGTCTGGACCGCGTCGACACCGACCTCGAAGAAGGCGCGGTGGACCCCGGCGACCACGTCGGGCCGTGTCCGCACCAGCACCTCGTTGCAGCCGTCGAGGTCGTCACCGCCGAAGTCGGCGGGGCTCAGGTCAGCGTCCTGGAGCATCGTTCCCATCGCGCCGTCGAACACGATGACGCGCTCGCGCAGGGCGGCGAGGAACGGATGCGCGGACAGGGGCGGCAGCGGGGCGGTGGTCATGACCCGGGAGCGTACGGGGGTTCCCCGGTCGCGTTTCGACCTCGACAGGGACAAGGGGGCGGGTGGCGGCCGGTAGCGTGGCCGCCATGTTCCGTCGCAAGGCCGACCTGCCCGACACCCACCAGGCCGCCTGGTGGGCGTTCCTCGACTGCGCCGAGGTCATCGAGGGCGGTCGCCGTGTCCTGCTCGGCACGTTGCCGACCGGACGGGTCGAACCGGCCCCGATCGCCGTCGGCACCGACGCGGTGCGTCAGGCCGTGACCGACGCGCGCACCTGGATGCCGACGTGGCGCCTCGACGAGATCGAGCACGAATGGCAGGACTGCGCCCGGGCACTGGACGAGGCCGAGCAGGGCGCCGACGAGATCGACGAGGTCGCCGCCTCCACGCGTGAGCTCGAGGAACTGCTCGAGGCGTGTCAGTCGGTGATCGACCCGCTCGACACCTTCGCCGACGCCGAACGGGCCTTCCGACGGCGCTGGCGCCTGCCCCGCGAACGGACCTGAGTCCGTCCGACGGGGGTCGTGCGGTGCAGGCCGGCCACCTCACCCGACACTGGGTGGCCACCGACCCTGGAGCGTGTTGATGGCGGCTGACGTCGCCCCTGACGAGGGCCGCAGCGATGTCGAGTTCTTCTTCGATCCGGTCTGCCCGTTCTGCTGGCAGACCTCCCGCTGGATCGAGGAGGTGCGTCGCCAGCGTCCCATCGAGGTGCGGTGGCGTCCGATCTCGCTGTGGGTGCTCGACGAGTCCTCGGAGGCCCCGGACTCGCCGATGGGCCGCATGCACCGCAAGGGCCATGATCTGCAGCGCGTCGTCGTCGCCGCCGAGCAGGACGCCGGCGCGCAGTACGTCGGCCCGCTCTACACCGCGATCAGCCGCCGGATCTTCGAGCTCGAAGCGCCCGACGAGGACGGTTTCGACGCCGTCGCGGACCATGTCGCCGACCTCGACCTCGACGTCGCGGCCGCCCTGCGCGAGGCCAAGCTGCCCGACTCGCTCGCCGTCGTTTCGCCGGCCGACGCCGATCGCCACGACGCCGTCCTGCGGCAGAACACCGCCGAGGCACAGGCCCGCGCCGGCGAGGACGTCGGCACGCCGGTGTTGTCGTTCGACCCACCGGACGGGCCGGCGTTCTTCGGCCCGGTGATCTCACGGGTCCCGAAGGGCGAGGATGCGATCGAGCTCTACGACGCCGTGGTGACGCTCACGCGCTTCGGGTCCTTCGCCGAACTCAAGCGCGAGTTGCGCGAGAACCCTGCGGTGCCGCTGCTGGGGCGTGTCTGAGGCCTGGGTGGGCCGCGGCAGTGCCGACGTGCGAGGATGACGCTGACATCCATTCGCGCCCCCGAGGTCGACCGATGCCCGGACCCGAGCCGATGACCTATGCCGCCGCCGGCGTCGACCTCGATGCCGCCGACCGCAGCGTCGAACTCATCGGCGACGCGGTGCGGCGCACGCTGCGCGCCGAGGTATTGGGCAGCATCGGGGGCTTCGGCGGCCTGTTCGAACTCGACGTGGCGCGCTATCGCCACCCGGTGCTGGTGTCGGGCACGGACGGGGTGGGCACCAAGGTCGACTACGCGCGCCGGTTGGGCCGCCTCGACACGATCGGGACCGACCTCGTGGCGATGGTGGTCGACGACCTGGTCGTGTCGGGTGCCGAACCGCTGTTCTTCAACGACTACATCTCGATCGGGCGGCTCGACCCCGACCGTGTCGCCGCCATCGTCGGCGGCATCGCCGACGGCTGTGCACTCGCCGGCTGCGCCCTGGTCGGCGGCGAGACGGCCGAACACCCGGGCCTGCTCGCCGCCGACGAGTTCGATCTCGCCGGCTTCGGTGTCGCCGTGGTCGAACGCGACGAGATCCTGGGCCCCGACCGCGTCCGGACCGGCGACCTGCTGATCGGCATGGCCTCGTCGGGTCTGCACAGCAACGGCTACAGCCTCGTGCGGCGCGTCGTCGGCGACCGTGACCTGCACGAGTCCCACGGCCTGTCGCGCCCGTTGGCCGAGGAGCTGCTCGAGCCCACCCACATCTACGCCGCCGAGTGCCTCGCCCTGCGCGACGCGGTGAACCTGCATGCGCTGTGCCACGTGACCGGCGGCGGGCTGCCCGGCAACCTGCCGCGCATCCTGCCCGAGGGCCTGTCCGTCCACGTCGACACCGCCACGTGGCGGTGGCCCGAGATCTTCGACTGGTTGCGGACCAAGGGCCCGGTCACCGACGCCGAGATGTGGCGCACGTTCAACTGCGGTATCGGCATGGTGGCCGTGGTCCCGCCGGACGTCGCGGACACGACGGTCGAGGTGCTGCGCGACCATGACGTGAGCGCCTGGGTCATGGGCGAGGTCGTGGAGTCCACCCCCGACACCCCGCGTGTCCATCTCGCCGGCGCCTGACGGCCGGCGAGCGGACGGACCGCGAGAAGCTCAGTCGCTCACGGCAGCCAGAAGCGGCGCAGGCCGCCGACCGCGGACATGCGGCGTTCGGCGACGGTGACGGCGGCACGTCCGGTCGAGACACGTTGCTCACGTGACTCGGCGATGATCTCGTGCAGCGTGCGCGGGATGGCGTCGGCGCGCCGGTGCGCCCGCGCCTCGGAGTAGCCGCCCGGTTCGAGTTCGTCCGCGACGTTGATCACGCCGCCGGCGTTCACGACGAAGTCGGGCGCGTAGAGGATGTCGCGCTCCTGCAGGCGGTCGCCGTCCTCCTCGCTGGCGAGCTGGTTGTTCGCGCCGCCACAGACGACCCTGGCCTGCAACGCAGCGACCGTTGGCTCGTCGAGGACCGCGCCGAGGGCGTTCGGCGAGACGATGTCGGCGTCGACGAGCAGCACGTCCTCGACGTCGACGATCTCGACGCCGGGCAGCGAAGCGACCCGGTCGCACGCCGCCTCCGAGACGTCGGCGGCACTGACCTTGGCGCCCTCCTCGACGAGGTGGCCGACGAGGCGGGCGCCGACCTTGCCGAGTCCCTGGACGGCGACGTGGCGGCCGCCGAGTTCGTCGGTGCCGTAGGCGGCCTGGGCGGCGGCCTTCATACCCAGATAGACGCCGTAGGCCGTCAGGACCCCCGAGTCGCCCGACCCGCCGTGCTGCTCGTCCGCGCCGGTCGCCCAGCGGGTCTCGCGCTTGATCACGGCCATGTCCGCCGGCGTCGTACCGACATCGCAGGCCGTCACGTAGCGGCCGTTGAGCGACTCGATCAGGCGTCCGTAGGCGCGCAGCAGCGCCTCGCTGCGCAGCTCGTTCGGGTCGCCGATGATGACGGCCTTGCCGCCGCCGATGTCGAGGCCGGCACAGGCGGCCTTGTACGACATCGCCCGTGACAGGCGCAGGACGTCGGTGAGGGCCTCGTCCTCCGAGGCGTACGGATAGAAACGGGTGCCGCCGAGCGCGGGTCCGAGACGGGTCGAGTGCAGCGCGATGATGCACTGCAGGCCGGTCTCGTCGTCGCTGCCGAAGACCACCTGTTCGTGGCCCTTGAAGCGGGCGAAGGGTCCCTTCACCACGTGCGCCTCCTGTTGTCTGGGCCCGCCGGTCGTCGGGACGGTCGGTCCCTCAGGCACCGGATCGGGCCTCGCTCCCTGGTGTGTCGGGCAGGCACGGGTCACGCGCCGGCCCTGCAGCCAGCCTAACGGGGGGTGCCGCGGACGCGTAGGGTCGGTCCGCTACGTTCGTCGCCATGGTCCCGGTCGCACAGTTGCGGGTGTTCACCCCACTCGACGCGTTCCCGCCCCGCGAACGCGAGCGCTGGTCTGCCTACGTGGCCGAGGGGCGTGGCCTCAATCGGCGCGAGGTTGCGGTCGCCGAGGCCGGTGCGACCGCGGCCCGGCTGTTGCAGGGTCCTCCACCGTTGGGGCGGGACACGCTGCTCGGTGGCGACGCGGCGCTGGTCCGCCGGGCCGGCAACCGTGTGTTGCTGTGCCCGCTGCAACTCGACCTGCGGGCGGCCATGGCGATGGCCGCCTTCCGGCGCACCGTGCCCGACGGTCTCATCGACGTGTTCGTCCCCGACCACCGCACCCTCGACCGCCTGGACGAGATATCGGCGTCGGGGCGGGTCCCGCACATCCTCGACGAGCCCTGGGCGGTGCCGCTGTACTGGTTCGTCGCGTTCGACGCGTCCGAGCGCCGCTACGTCGACCCGCCCGAGGGGGCCGGACCACGCGTGAGCTACCTCACCACCGTCGACCAGGCGGCGGACCGTCTCGAGCGGGCCATCGAGGTCGTCGAGGACACGGTCGAGGACGGCGAGGACGTCCTGGCGGCCCTGGCCGGCGTCGCGGCGTGGCTCGATGCGTTCGATCCCGGGTCGTTGCTCGAACTCGACTACGGCGGGGTCGCCACGTTGCTCAGTCGCGAGGAACTCCACGCCGACCAGAGCTGCGCCGAGGTGTGGCAGGCCATCGATGCGCTGGCGCAGGGCGACCTGCTGGGCGCTGCGGCCTACTACGGCGTCGCCCGCTCCCGCTGGACGCATCGTCGTGCGAAGCAGCACGCCAGTTGATCGTGCGAAGCAGCACGCCAGTTGATCGTG
>JBBDSX010000011.1:0-5710 GCA_040904725.1 Egicoccus sp. | reverse complement strand
GCAGCACGCCAGTTGATCGTGCGAAGCAGCACGCCAGTTGATCGTGCGAAGCAGCACGCCAGTTGATCGTGCGAAGCAGCGCGCGAGTTGAAGAGGGCGGGACATCGCGGTCGTGGCCTACTACCGTTGAACGTCCAGACGACCGCAGCACGGGGTGGGGAAGGACGGGATCGTGGAGGTTGGCGACGCCACGCGCGAGGGCACCTGGCTGACGCCGGGTGAGGTCGCCAGGCTGTTCGGAGTCGATCCCAAGACGGTCACGCGCTGGGCAGCGGCCGGCAAGCTCTCCCCGCAACGCACCCTCGGTGGTCACCGTCGGTACCGGTCCGACGAGGTGCACGCCCTGCTCGCGGAGCTCGGCACACAGCCCGTCTGACTTCCGGCCGGGTCCCCTTGCTTGCTCGCTTCGCTCGCTCGTTGGCCCCCCAGCCTGCCGCGTGCGCCGGATCAGCGGCCGACGGCATCGGCCTCGCCGAGGGCGCGGGTGAGCACCGGGGCGGTGACGTTGCCGCCGGAGAGCAGCACGCCCACCCGCTTGCCCCGCAGCTCGGGCAGGATGCCGGCCAGCAGGGCGCCGAGGGCGCTGGCGCCCGAGGGTTCGACGACCTGTTTCATGCGGGTCGCGAGCAGCCGCACGGCCCGTAGGGCGTCCTCGTCGCTGACCCCCTCGACGCGCACGTCGTGTGCCAGCAGCACCGCCAGGTTGCGGGCCCCGATTTCGGGGGTCTGTTGTCCGTCGAGCAGCGTGCGTGGCACCTCGACCTGGGCGACCTCGCCGATGGCGAGGGCATCGCGTGCGGCGCGTCGTTCTCCGGGCTCGACGCCGAGCACGACGATGTCGTCGCGTCGGCCGTGGGCGGCCACCGCGGTCCCGGACAGCAGGCCGCCACCACCGATGGGGGCGACGACCGCGTCGAGGTCGGGGACCTCGTCGAGGAGTTCGAGTGCTGCGGTGCCCTGTCCGGCGATGACGTCGGCGTGGTCGTAGGGCGGGATCAGCGTGGCGCCCGTCTCGCCGGCGATGCGCTCGCCGATCGCGCGCCGGTCCTGCGTGTAGCGGTCGTAGGTGACGATCTCGGCGCCGTAGCCGCGGGTGGCCTCGACCTTGACCGGCGGTGCGTCGAGCGGCATCACGATGGTGGCCCGCACGTCGTGCAGGCGGGCCGCCAGCGCGACCGCCTGGGCGTGGTTGCCCGACGAGAACGCGACCACGCCAGCAGCGCGAACGTCCGGGTCGAGCGCTGCCACGGCGTTGTAGGCGCCCCGGAACTTGAACGCGCCGATCCGCTGCAGGTGCTCGGCCTTGCAGAACACCGTCGCGCCACAGGCGGCATCGAGCGTCGATGAGGTCAGGACCGGGGTGTGGTGGGCGACGCCGCGCAGTCGCTCGGCGGCATGCAGCACGTCGTCGAAGACGACCGGTTGGTCGTCACCCGCGGTCGCCGTCACGACAGGAACGCCAACTCGTCGCGGATCTGGTCGGCAACGACGCGGTTCGTTGCCGACTGGACCGTGCGCAGCCGGTGGCGACGCTCGTGTTCCTCGCCGGCCCGGACCCACTCGGTGGCCTCGACCTTGAGTTGCCGGTCGGCGAACTCGACCAGGTCGGGTCGGTCGACGTAGCGGGCGAGGTCGCGCAGGTCGCCGAGGGTGCGCAGCCGCTCCTCGGGGTCCTCGTCGGTGGCGTAGGCGTCGATGATCATGGCGGGGGCGTCGGGATCCTCGTCGAGGCAGAGCGCGGCCGCGTGCATGGCGAGGTTGAGTTGCCGCTCGTGGTGGGCGGCGCGGACCAGTGGGGCGAGCTTCGCGGCCCGCTCGGGTCCGGCCTCCTCCTTCTCGAGGGCGGTCATCTCCTTGCCCAACTCGCGTGCGCGCTGGTCCGGCGCGACCGGCTTGAACTGCGCGTTGACCATTCGCTGGCCCCCTGTTCGACGTGGTGGCGAGGCGAACCTCCGGCTGCCTCGTCCACCGCTGCCGAGCCTACTGCCGACGGCGTCGGTCACGGTCGAAGTCACGGCGAGCGGTGTCCGACGATCGTCAGCCGGTGGGATCGCAGATCGCCCGTGTCTCCTCGCGCAGCCGGTCGGCAGCCGCAACCACGGCGGGATCCTCGAGCGCGCCGTCGTCGCCGTTGCGGACGGCCTCGGCGGCGTCGGCCACGATGCGGGCGTCACCGCGCAGTTCCTCGGGCGCCTGGGCCGCCGCCTCCTGGGCGGCTTCGGCCGTGGTCCGGACGTTGCCTGCCTCGAGGGCGGTCGCGGCCCGCGTGACGCTGAGGCAGAAGCGTGCCCGACCCGTCAGTTCCTCGGCCGTCTCGCGGACGTCGTCGACGCCCTCCTGCACGTCGGAACAGGCCCCGCTCAGTGCGAGCAGGACCAGCAGGGCGGCCGTTCCGGGGGTGCGCACACCGGCAAGCGTAGCCCCGCCGGCGGCCAGGCACGTGGCCGTCGGCCGTCGGCCGGACATGGCAGGGCAGCAACGCCCGGAAGCCATTACCGTGGCAGGTCCCGACCCCCCTCTTCGTGGGAGCTCCGCCGTGTCCGAGATGCGAGAGCAGCAGCAGTTCGCCGCCAACCCGATCATCACCGACGGCCTGCCGGCGCAGTATCCCGACATCGACGAGACCGAGACCGCCGAGTGGCTCGAATCGTTCGACGCCGTGGTCGAGGCCAACGGCAAGGCGCGCGGTCGCTACCTGTTGCTCAAGGTCCTCGAGCGAGCCCGGCAGCGCAACATCGGGATCCCGTCGCTGACCACGACCGACTACATCAACACCATCCCGCCCGAGCGCGAGCCACGCTTCCCCGGTGACGAGTCGATCGAGCGCAAGATCCGGCGCTACATCCGCTGGAACGCCGCCGTGATGGTGCACCGCACCAACGTCGAGCGTGGAACCGGCGGGCACATCGGCAGCTACGCCTCGGCCGCGTCGCTCTACGAGGTCGGTTTCAACCACTTCTTCCGCGGCAAGGACCACCCCGGTGGCGGGGACCAGGTGTTCTTCCAGGGGCACGCCTCGCCGGGCATCTACGCCCGCGCCTTCCTCGAAGGACGCCTCGACGAGGCCCGTCTCGACCGCTTCCGCCAGGAGGTCGAACCCGGCGGCCTGTCGAGCTACCCGCACCCGCGCCTGATGCCCGACTTCTGGGAGTTCCCGACCGTCTCGATGGGGCTCGGTCCGCTCAACGCGATCTACCAGGCCCGTTTCAACCGCTACCTCGAGCACCGCGGGTTCAAGGACACCTCCGACCAGCGGGTGTGGTTCTTCGGTGGCGACGGCGAGACCGCCGAGCCCGAATCGCTGGGCGCCCTGGCGGTCGCCAGCCGCGAGGCGCTCGACAACCTCACCTTCGTCATCAACTGCAACCTGCAGCAGTTGGACGGGCCGGTGCGCGGCAACGGCAAGATCATCCAGGAACTCGAGGGCGTGTTCCGCGGGGCCGGCTGGAATGTCATCAAGGTGGTCTGGGGCCGCGACTGGGACGACCTGCTCGCCCGCGACGTCGACGGCGTGCTGATCAACCGCATGAACGAGGTCCCCGACGGCCAGTTCCAGACCTACACGGCCAAGCCGGGCGATTTCATCCGCGAGGACTTCTTCGGCGCCGACCCGCGGCTGCGCAAGCTGGTCGAGCATCTCTCCGACGACGAGCTCACCAAGCTCTCCCGCGGCGGCCACGACTACCGCAAGGTGTACGGGGCCTTCAAGGCTGCGACCGAGACCACCGGCGCGCCGACCGTGATCCTGGCGCAGACCATCAAGGGCTGGACGCTCGGACCCGACTTCGAGGCCCGCAACGCCGTCCACCAGATGAAGAAGCTGTCGTCGGACGCACTCAAGTCGTTCCGTGACCGCCTCGAACTCGACGTCAGCGACGAGGAACTCGAGGGCGACCTGCCGCCCTACGCCCACCCCGGCGAGGGCTCCGAGGAGCTCGAGTACATGCTCGAACGGCGCAAGGCCCTCGGCGGGTTCGTGCCGGACCGGCGCGTCGACTTCCAGGTCCCCGAGTTGCCCGGCAAGGACGCGTTCGCCGCGCTCAAGGACGGCTCGGGCAAGCAGGAGGTCGCCACGACGATGGCGCTCGTGCGGGTCTTCAAGGACCTGCTTCGGGACAAGAACATCGGCAAGCGGATCGTGCCGATCATCCCCGACGAGGCCCGCACCTTCGGCATGGACTCGTGGTTCCCGACCGCGAAGATCTACGACCGCCTCGGGCAGACCTACGAACCGGTCGACCAGGACCTGCTGCTGAGCTACAAGCAGGCCAAGAACGGTCAGATCATCCACGAGGGGATCACCGAGGCCGGCTCGATGGGCACCTTCCACGCCGCCGGGACCAGCTACGCCACACACGGCGAGCCGATGATCCCGCTCTACGTCTTCTACTCGATGTTCGGTTTCCAGCGCACCGGCGACTCGATCTGGTCGGCCAGCGACCAGCGTTCGCGCGGGTTCCTCATCGGCGCCACCGCCGGTGGGACGACCCTCAACGGCGAGGGCCTGCAGCACCAGGACCGCCATTCGTTGCTGATCGCCCAGTCCAACCCCGCCATCGAGGCCTACGACCCGTCGTTCGCCTACGAGTTGGCGGTGCTCGTCGAGGACGGCCTGCGGCGGATGTTCGGCGCGCAGGAGGTCGGCGGCGACGGCTCGGCCGGCGAGGACGTCATCTACTACCTGACGGTCTACAACGAGCCCGTCGTGCAGCCGGCGATGCCCGACCACGTCGACGACCAACAGATCATCGACGGCCTCTACCGCTTCAAGGAGGGAGAGAAGGGCGAGCAGACGGCTCACATCCTCGCTTCCGGCACGATCACCAACGAGGCGTTGAAGGCGCAGCAGTTGCTCGCCGACGACTGGGACGTGCGTGCCGACGTGTGGTCCGCACCGGGCTGGAACCGCCTGCTGCGCAACGGTGCGGCGGTCGAGTCGTGGAACCGGACCAACCCCGAGTCCGAGCCGCGCGTGCCGACGGTGACGCGCATCCTCGAGGACACCGAAGGGCCCTACGTCGCTGTGTCCGACTGGATGCGGGCGACGCCGTTCCAGATCGCCGACTGGATCCCGGGACCGTTCGCTGTGCTCGGCACCGACGGGTTCGGGCGCTCGGACACCCGCGACGCCCTGCGCAAGTTCCACCGCATCGACGCGCTCTCGATCGCCTACTGCGTGCTGGCCGAACTGGTGAAGCTGGGCAAGCTCGACACGGCGATCCTGACCAAGGCGATCGAGCGGTACGAGCTGTCGTTCGACCGTGTGCCGTTCTTCGGCCAGCCCGGCGACAACGAGGACATCACGCACTGACCCCCGCGGTCGCCCGCCCGGTGTTGGCGACCCCGAGCATCCACCACGAGATCGAGGAGTGAGCATGGCGACGACCCGGACGTCCACCGCGCAGTGGCAGGGCGACCTGCCCAGCGGCAGCGGCGAGGTGTCACTCGGTAGCGGCCGCTACACCGGCCCGTACACCTTCGTGTCCCGCTTCGAGTCGGGAGAGGGCGGCACCAACCCCGAGGAGCTGATCGCGGCCGCGCACGCGTCGTGCTACACGATGGCGCTGTCCAACATGCTGGCCAAGGACGGCAACCCGCCCGACTCGGTCCGCACCGAGGCGTCGGTCGTCCTCGACACCGTCGACGGCAAGCCCACGGTGGTGCGCATCGACCTCAAGACCGTCGGCAAGGTGCCCGGCATCGACGCCGA
>JBBDSX010000010.1:0-2177 GCA_040904725.1 Egicoccus sp. | reverse complement strand
AGGTCCTCGACGCGATCGGCTGGGTCGTCGTCAACCAGGACGAGTACGGCATCCGTGTCCTCAACCTCTCCGTTGGCGTACCGACGAACCGCGCCCCACAGGCCGACCCGCTGTCCGCGGCGGTCGAAGCCGCTTGGGCGTCGGGGATCACGGTCGTCGCCGCGTCCGGCAACGAGGGTGGCGTCGTCACCTCGCCCGGTCGCGACCCCTGGGTGATCACCGTCGGATCCACCGACACCAATGGCACCGTCGATCCGAGCGACGACACCGTCCCGTCATGGTCCGGCAGCGGCAAGGTGGTCGGCAACGACAAGGCCGAACTCCTCGCTCCCGGCGCCAGCGTCGTCTCGCTGCGTGCCCCCGGGTCGCTCATCGACGAGACCTATCCCAACGCACGTATCGGCGATGGCTACTTCCGCGGTAGCGGCACCTCGATGTCGACCGCGCTGGTATCGGGCGCAGTCGCAGCGCTGGCCGAATTCCGGCCGTATGCGACGCCGGACGACTTCAAGGGCGCACTGATCTCCACCGGCGTGCCGATCGCCGGCACGACGGCCCGCGCGGTCGATCTTGCCGCTGCCGATGCGGCCGAGGCGGACGTCGCATGGCGACAGAACCACCCGATCGCCTTCAAGGGCCTCAACGGGCACCTGAAGCGCGGCATGCCGTGGTCGCAAGCCTCCTCGCCCGCTGCTGACGAGACCTGGGCCCGCATGGCGTGGGCCGACGGCCAGTGGACCCGGATGGCCTGGGCTGACGGTCAGTGGGCCCGGATGGCGTGGGCTGACGGTCAGTGGACCCGGATGGCGTGGGCTGACGGCCAGTGGACCCGGATGGCGTGGGCTGACGGCCAGTGGACCCGGATGGCGTGGGCCGACGCCGAGTTCACCCGCATGGCATGGGCCCGGATGGCGTGGGCAGATGCGAACTTCGCGCGGATGGCGTGGGCGGACGCACACTTCACGCGGATGGCCTGGGCACGCATGGCCTGGGCACGTATGGCCTGGGCCGGCGAGGCATGGACCGGTGACCGCACCTGGGTGCACGTCGATTGGACCGCCTCACGGTGGGACGGTCGACCCGGCTCATGAGGAGACGGGTTCTGGCACTCGCCGCGAGCGAGCTGCTCCTGGTGGCCGGCGGGCTCTGGCTCGTCGGCCACCGGCCGCTTGCGGCGATCGCTCCGGCGCCCGCCATGCTGGTCGGTTACGCGCTGGCCGTCGTCGTCCTGGTCTCGCTGCCGCGGATGTATGTCGAGTTCCGCCGTCACGGCGTCCTTCTGACCCCGGCCGACGTGACGATGCTGGTCGGCCTGTTCGCGGTCGGTCCGTGGTTCTTCATCGGCGTCGGCATGTTGGCCGAGATCGTTGCCGCAGTCAGGCACCGCCAGACGGCACTGAAGACCGCGTTCAACTTCGTCCACATGTTGGGTGGCCTGGTAGCGGCCGCGACCACATTCGTGGTCATCGGTCGGACGGATCCACTCGATCCCGCAGCCTGGTTGGCCGGTGCGGCGGCCATCGCGGCATGCGCCCTGTGGGACCTGCTCTCCACGGCCGCGGTGCTCTCCATCGTCGAGGGACAACCGTTCAGGTCCATCGTTACCCGGCTGGCGCCGGCCGGAGCCGTCGGCTTCGTCATCTCATCGATGCTTGGCACGGCGGTGCTGGTGCTGTTCAGTCAGACGCCGTTCGGACCGCTGCTGTTCGTACCCGTACTCGGCATCGTCCTGGTCAGCACGCGCAGCGTCGCCCACCAGCGTGCCGAGCGACTTCACGTCGAACGGCTGTATGCCGCCTCAGCCAATCTCACTCAGCTCGTCGGCCTGCCCGACATGCTCGGCATGATTGCCACCGAGGCACGGACGTTGGTGACGGGTGCGGCGGCGTTGTGCTGCTCTGCCGGGCGCGACGGCAACTGGCTCGGGGTGGTCGTTGATGACCGCGGTTCCCATGAGGCGCCGGCTTCTATGGTTGCGGCCGTCACCGCAGTGGCCCGCGGGAAACAGGGCGAACTGGCGGCCAGTGACTTCGACCGGGGTGTGCGCCAGCAGCTCCCGACGTTCCTCAGCATGGTGTGGGCGGCGAAGCGAAGCGCGTCGGCACCCGCCGTCGTGGTGGCGGTGTTCCGCGAACTGCCGCACGATGAGCAGGAGCGGGCCAGATCGGACATCCTCA
>JBBDSX010000009.1:0-2215 GCA_040904725.1 Egicoccus sp. | reverse complement strand
CGACGAACGAGAACCGCGACTCGAAGACGTTCTCGGTGCAACGCGACGTGCCCTCGGCCTGCGTGAGCAGCACCATCATCTGCGGCTGCAGGTCGGTCGGGAAGCCCGGGTAGGGCAGGGTGACGAAATCGACGGGGTCGAGGTCGCCGGCCTTGACCCGCAGCGAGTCTCCGCCCTCCTCGACCGCGACGCCGGCAGCGCGCAGCTTGAGCAGTGGCAGCGTGAGGTCGGCCGGACGTACCCGCTCGATCACGACGTCGCCGCCGGTCAACGCGGCGGCCACGGCGTAGGTGCCGGCCTCGATCCGATCGGGGCAGGTCTCCCACGCCACCGGATGGAGCCGCTCGACACCCTCGATCTCGAGCGTCGGCGAGCCGATGCCCTCGATCTTCGCCCCCATCGCGACGAGCATCCGGCACAGGTCCTGGATTTCGGGCTCACGGGCGGCGTTGTCGAGCACGGTCGCGCCGTCGGCCAGCACGGCGGCCATCACCAGGTTCTCGGTGGCGCCGACACTGGGGAAGTCGAGCGTGAAGATCGCCCCGTGCAGGTCCGGCGCGCGGACCTCGACCTCGTCGGCATGCTCGTCGACCTCGGCGCCCATCGCGATCAGGCCACGCACGTGCATCTCGATCCGGCGGGCACCGATCTTGTCGCCGCCCGGCAGGGCGATGCGGGCGCGGCGCAGGCGGCCGACCAGCGGACCGAGGGTCGAGATCGACGCCCGGATCCGCGTGACGGCGTCGCGGGGCGGGCTCCAGTCAGGCTCCTCGGACGCGTCGATCGTGCAGCGTTCGTTGTCGAGGTCGAGCTCGACACCCAGCCCGATGCCACGCAGCACCTCGGCCATGACGGGCACATCGGCGATGCGCGGGATGGCGGACAGTTCGAGCTTGCCCTCGCACAGGATCCCGGCCGCCATCAACTTCAGGGCCGAGTTCTTGGCGCCCGACAACCGGACGGTGCCCCGCAACGGGGCACCGCCCCGGACGACGAACACGTCGGAGGAGGAGGTCGGATCCAGCATCGGTCCGAGACTACCCGCGAGGTGGACGGGCAGGCCCGGGGCCGTCCGTCCGCTCAGGCCGACGGTGGAGGTGGACCTCGTCGGCCTCGGTGACATCGACCGCCCGCGTCTCGACGACGGCGTCCGGCGCCTCGCTGGTCTCGGTGTAGGTCGACGTGCCGCCGCCGAACCAGTCCGTCGACCCGGTAGTACAGGAACTCGCCGCCGACAATCGTGTCGATCTGCCTCGTTGTCGCCCAGGGCGAACCCGACCGTCTCGATCACCAGGTCGACGCCGGCGCCGCGCAGGGCTGCGGCGACGTCGCACGGGCCGGGCGGCGAACACGTGTCCTCGCCGTCGGAGACCAGGATGACCGTGCGCGCCCCTCGGGCGGCAGGTCGCCCGCCGCCTCCCGCAGCGACAGGCCGATTGGCGTGAACCCTGACGGCTGGAACTCGTCGATGGCGGTGCGCATTGCATCACGGTCGAGCGGCTGGACCGGACCGACCAGTTCGCTGTCCTGGCAGCCACGTTCCTCGTCGGTGTTGGGCTCGCGGTGACCGTAGACCCGCAGACCGACGTGCGTGCCGTCGGGCAGGGCGTCGACCACACCGCGCAACGCGTCCTTGGCGCCGTCGATCAGCCGCAGCCGTCGGCATCAGCGCCGACGCCACCAGCATCACCAGCCCGCATGTCAGCACCCGCGTCCGTCGCATGTGTTGCCCAGCCCCGTCGTGCCGCGGCGACCTGCGCCCCAGCGCTGCCGTCGATTCCCCGAAGTCGACGCCCGAGGACGTCGAGCCGCGGTCACGCTAGTCGCGCGTACGGACGGGCAAAGGCCGCGCAGACGACGGGCGGGCCCCCCCGCCCCCCCTCGTCGTGGTGCGAAGTTCGTCAGCGTTCGACGACCGCGAGGCGGGTACGGGCGCGCTGCACCGACGCCCGCACGACGGCGTCCTCGCCCTCGGCGAGCTGACCCTCGAGCTCGCGCAGCTTCGCCTCGGCTCGCGTGGCGTCGATCTGGCTGGCCGGCTCGGCGACGTCGGCGAGCACGATGATCTTCTCGCGGCCAACGTAGAGCAGGCCGTGGTGGACCGCGATGGTCTCCCACGAGTCGTCCTCGAGCTTGACCCGCACGGGGGCGATGTCGAGCTCGATCAGGGCCGGCTGGTGGCCGGGCAGGATGCCGATCTCGCCCTCGACCGAGC
>JBBDSX010000008.1:0-2217 GCA_040904725.1 Egicoccus sp. | reverse complement strand
GCGCACGCCTCGAGCTACAACGTCGGCTCGTTCGGCATCTCGGTGATGGGCAACTTCAACAACGTCGACGCCCCGCAGGCCACCTACGAGACGCTGGCCGACGCGATCGCCTGGAAGGCCGCGATCCACGGCTTCGACCCGCTCGGCACCACCGACCGCACCGCCAAGGGCTCGTACGTGCGGACCATCACGGGGCACCGGGACGTCGGCTCGACGTCGTGCCCCGGCCTGATCAGCGACAAGCTGTGGTGGCTGCGCCTCGAGGCCGCGGACCGTGCGCCGTCGATGCCGGCGACCGGCCCCGGCCCCGCGGCGGACGACCGGTTCTTCTCCGACATGCCGACCACCGCCACCCACCACGAGCAGGTCATGACGGTCCACGAGACCGGCGTGCTGCTCGGCTACACCAGCAGTGCGCCCGCAAGATTCCTTCCGGGCACCGCACTCAACCGCGGTGACATGGCCCGCGCCGTCGCGATCGCGATGGACCTCGAGCCGGTAACCGACTGGCGGGGCCGGTTCAAGGACGTCAACGACACGCAGGAAGGCCGGTACTGGCTCGGGCCGTACATCGTCGCGCTCGTCGACGCAGGGGTCGTGCAGGGCTACGACGACGGCACCTTCCGGCCCGGCGCGCCGCTGCGACGTGACCAGATGGCGACGTTCCTGGCCAAGGCGCTCAAGCTGCCGACCTCCACGCCGCACTTCGACGACGTGAAGAACACCACGAGCCCGCACTACGGCAACATCGGTGCGGTCCAGAAGTACGGCATCGCCCGCGGGGCGACGGCGCGCACCTACGACCCGGGCGGCACGATGCGTCGTGACCAGTCCGCGTCGCTGCTGGTCAACGCGTTCGACATCGAGCGCCCGCCGCCGCCCGAGCCGGAACCCGAGCCGACCGAGCCCACCGACGAGGTCGGCGAGTTCGACGAGTCGGGCGACGAGGTCACGGACGGCACCGACGACGGGTCGGGCACCGGTTCGAACTGACGCGGTGACGAGGGGCGCGACGATGTGAATCGTCCGCCCCTCGCACGTCTGCAGGCGTCGCTGTCCTAGCGTGGTGCCATAGGCGTCCCACGTCCCGAGGCCGCATCGGTCGACGTGGGAACCCGACGGGAGAAGTTGCTGCATGCGTCGTTCGAAGCCGTCCCTGGTCCTGCTCTCGCTGCTGGCGGTCCTGCTGGCCGCGATGGGGCAACTGCCCGTCGCTGCGTCTGAGGAACCGGCCGCGTCCGAGGAACCGGCTGCGTCTGAGGAACCGGCTGCGTCCGAGGAGGCGCCGGGCGAGGAAGCCCCGGCCGAGGGGGAGGACGCGCCTGCCGAGGACGCGCCTGCCGACGAGCCCACCGCCGAGGATGCACCGGCCGAGGACGCGCCGGCCGACCCGGCGACCAAGGGCGACGCGGACGCTGCGACGTTCCGGGCCGCTGCGGAACCGCCCGCCGACGGCTTTCCGATCCGGCCCGGCGTGTCGCAGGTCGGCACCCCGACCCCGGACGTGGTGTTCACCGGCTCGGGTTGGGGCCACAGCGTCGGCATGAGCCAGTACGGCGCCTACAACATGGCCAAGCAGGGCTTCTCGGCCGCCGAGATCCTGCAGCACTACTACCCGGGCACCGGGGTCGGCACCGACGACCGCAGCAGCGAGCGCATCCGCGTCAACCTCGAGGCCCAGATCGCCTCGGCCAGCCTCGAGGTCCCCTCGGACCAGCAGCCGATCGAGTGGCGCCACTGCCGCCCCAAGGCCGGCACGACCGAGACCACCGACTACCGGGTCAGCGACTGCGTCCTCGCCAACCCGCCCGCCGACGCGCCCGACAGCCAGGCGTACTACGTCCAGCAGCCGGGCACGATGCTGCGCGTGTGCCCGTGGAACGGCGAGACCCTCGGCGACGAGGGCGAGATCGTCGCGCCGGACGAGCCCTTCCCCGGCCTGATGCTGCTGCCCGAGACGACCTCGCAGCAGGCCGACTGCACCGACCTCGAGACGGCCCTCGACGCGGCGGTCGCCAAGACGAACCGGCCGGTGCTGCGCGCCTACCACCACGGCACGAGGATCCGCAGCCGCGTCAACGCCTCCGCGGACGGCCGCCTCTACGAGCACGGCTGGCAGGACTTCCACCGCAAGACCTTCGGCATCGACGTCGTCCAGGACATCAACAGCGTCGAGCGCTATCTCGAGGGCCTCGCCGAGTCGATCCGCAGCTGGGG
>JBBDSX010000007.1:0-13648 GCA_040904725.1 Egicoccus sp. | reverse complement strand
GGCAGGCGACCAGCACCCCGAGCTCGCGCACGTCGGCGACGATGTCGGCGACCGCCAGGAACAGGTCGTGCAGGCCGAGTTGGTCGATCATCTCGAGTTCACGCTCGAGCCGTTCGCGCACCGCCGGGGTGATGCGGGTGTAGCGCTGCGCCGCACCGGACCAGCAGCGCTGGTGCAACTCCCCCGCCGCCACCTCGGCCGACAACCCCGACAGCCGCGGCACGTGCAGGCCGCCGATGCCGAGGTCGACGTCGCAGCCGGTCGCGAGCTCGTGGGCGGCGACCAGCAGGTCGGGCCGTTCCCGGAACCGCTCGTGCTGGTCGGCGGCGCTGGTGAACCACGCCTCGGCGGTGGCACGCCCGAGGTGGTGACGGCCCAGCGGTACCTGCTGGCGCACGCAGCGCAGCACGTCGGCGACCGCGGCGTCGTCGGGGGTGAGGTAGCGCACGTCGTTGACTGCGGCGGCCCGCACCCGCAGGCGGTCGGCGATCTCGAGCGTGCGTCGGATGCGGGCATCGTCGCCGGGTTCGGCCAGGTCGTGGCCGCCCGTGCCGCTGGCAAGCGACCGCCGTCCGCCCGGCGCGACCCGGTGGTTGCGCACGCCGAGCACGACGTCGTCGCGGCCGAACACCTCGAGCCAGTGGCGCAGTTCCGTTTCGGCGGCGTCGAGGTGGCCGCGGGCGACCAGGCGCCCGAACGGCGAGTCGACGCCGAGCACCGCCACCACCCCGCCCGAGGCGGCCGCCCCGGGCAGCGCGTCGGCGGGCAGGTGCGGGTCGCTGCGCGCTTCGGCGTGGGCGGCGGTGATCGCGCGGCACACGTCGCCGTAGCCCGCGGCGTTGCGTGCCAGCAGCGTCACCCGGGCGGCGTCGTCCTCGAGCCACCCCGGCCCGCGGCCCGGGCGGACGGCGCCGGTCTCTCGGGCACGGCCGCCGCGGGTGCGTTCCCAGCCGGGGCGGTCGTCGCCTCGGGCGCGGGGCGCTGCAGGAACAGATTCCAGCGCCAGGTCGGTACCGAACACCGGCGTGACACCCTCGGCAGCGCACGCCTGGGCGAACCGCACCGCGCCGTACAGGCCGTCACGGTCGGTGATCGCCACGTGGGTCATGCCGGCGGCGGCCGCCGCGGCCGCCAACTCGCGCGGGCGGATCGCCCCGTCGCGCATCGAGTACGAGGTGCGGGCGTTCAGGTGCGCGAACGGCGGCGTGCCGGGCGGGGCGGGCCTGGCCCGGCCGGCGCGATAGAGCGTCTCGGCGGCCTCGGCCGCCCGGCGGACCTCGACCTCGTGGTCCTCGACCGACGCCTCGTGTTCCTGCGGCGACCAGCGACGGGTGGACGCCATCAGTCCCAGACGCGGTCGAGACGCCAGGTCTCGCCGCGCCGGACCAGTTCGTACACGCCGCGCGCCGGTTTGCCATTGGCGGCTTCGACCCGCCACAGGTCGGTCTGTTCGATCTGCACCGGTTCGCCGTCCGGGCGGCGCCACCAGCCCGGGTCCTCGCGCCAGTGGCCGAGCACCTGCAGCACCTGGTAGCGGTTGCCCCGCCAGGTGAACGCGATCGGTGCGGCGGCGCCGTCGTTGCCGGTCGCGGGAAGTTCGACCTCCTCGATGCTCTCGCGGTAACGCTTGGTCATGGTCGCCTCGTACGCGGGGCCCGATGCGCCCCGTCCCGGTCCGTCACGCCCCTGCCTCGGGACGGATCCCTCGGGGCGTGAATCGAACGTGTGTTCGACTCCGGTCACCGTATGACGCGGCTGCGACACCCGCCAGCGCGCGCCCCTGTCCGCCCGCGCCGCGCGCAGCCGGCATCCATTGCCGCATAGACGCGGCAACCCTTGCGCGGCGCGGGGTCAGTCGGTGGGTTCGGCGTCGGGCAGGGTGCGGTTGGCGCGGCGCAGCAACTCGCGGGCGGCTTCATCGGCCACCTGCTCGATCGGTTCACCGGTGACGACGCGGGCGTTCCAGGTCCCGAGCAGCGCGGTGGTGAGCTGCGCCGCCATCGGTCCGAGGGCGACGCCGACGGCCGGGCGGTCCTCGAGCAGGCCGACCTGGATCTGCGGCAGCGGCACGAAGGCCGGGAACACGCGCAGGTCGTCGACCAGGGGTCGCATCCCGGCCTGCCACGCGACTCCGTCGGTGGCGGTGGTCAACCCCGCGAGGCAGTCCCCCGCCGCCACACCGCGCACCGCCTCCTCGGGGTTCGCGGCCAGGAACTCGCGGTCGCTGCGCACGCTGTAGGCCTCGAGCACGGCGCGCAGGCCGTCGACCCGGGTGCCGAACTCCTGGTCGACGCACACCAGCGCCTCCGGCTGCTCCGACAGCCGCCGGGCGAGGTCCGAGATCGTGCGCAGGTCGTCGCTGTCCTCGACCGCGAGGACCACGAACGCGAACGTCGCGTTGGCGGGTGGTTCGTCGAGGCTGCCGTCACCCAGACGCGGGGCCAACCACTTGATGCCCCGCTCGGCGTCGTGGTCGCGCACGGCGACGAAACTGGCCTGCGGATCACCGGGCGGATCCGCCCGCTCGAGCGTCTCCAGCCACGTCTCGCCCGTGTAGCCGATGCGCACGTCGACGTCGCGCAGTTCCAGTGCCTGCCGCGAGTCACGGGCATCACCGAACCCGACCAGTTCGGCCGGCTGCCCCTGCAGTTCGAGCAGCGCGAGCATCGTGTGGGCGAGGACCCGGGTCTCGGTCTCCGGCCCGGTCGCGATCCGCACCGCCGGCAGGTCGCGATCGGACGGGTCGGCGGCAGGCACGCCGCCGCCCACCTGCGGGGTGCAGGCGGCGAGGAGCACGAGGACGGACAACCAGCGACGCACGACGCCAAGGTGCCACACCATCCCTGATCCGTACACTCGACGCATGCGTACCCCTCGCCGTCTCATGCCCGCCGTCCTTGCCGTGCTGCTGTTCGCGGCCGCCTGTTCGGGCGGTGGCGAGCCGGAAGCCCAGCCCACGCCCGAGGGCACCGACCGCGAACTCGCCGTCGCCTTCGCGAGCTTCGACCTCGCGGTCGGCGAGGACCAGCGCCTGCTCACCGGCATCTACACGTCCGAGCGACAGTTGCTCGGGTTCGGCGAGGTCACCTTCGACCTCGGCCACCTCGGCGACGAGGCCGGCGGCGAAGCCGAGTTGACCCAGCGGGTCCAGGCAGGCTTCCTGCCGGTACCGGGCGCCGAACCCGAGGGCGACGCGGCCCAGCCGACCCTGTTGATGGGCCAGGACGGCGCCGGGGTCTACGCCGCGGAGGTCGATCTCGACCAACCGGGGTTCTGGGGCGTGCGCGTGACCGCCGAACTCGACGACGGCACGGTGCGCGAGGGCCAGGCCACCTTCGAGGTACTGCCCGAGACGGCCGTCCCCGCCCCCGGCGACGAGGCCCCGCGGACCGACAACCTCACGCTCGCCGACGTCGAGGCGGGCACGGCGACCCCGGGCGCGCTCGACTCGCGCGCCGAGGACGTCACCGACGTCGCCGAGATCCCCACCCCCGAGCTGCACCGGACCACGATCGCCGAGTCGATCGAGCAGGGCCGGCCCGTCGTCGCGGCGTTCTCCACCCCGGTGTACTGCGTCAGCCGCTTCTGCGGCCCCCTGATCGACACGATCGACGACCTGCGCGAGCGCTACGCCGACCGCGCGGACTTCGTGATGGTCGAGGTGTGGGAGGACTTCGAGGACCAGCAACTCAACGCAGCCGCCGCCGAGTGGATCCAGACCGAGACCGGCGGCAACGAGCCGTGGGTGTTCCTGGTCGGCGAGGACGGCGAGATCACGGCACGTTGGGACAACGTGCTCGACGTCGCCGAACTCGAGGCCGAACTCGAGGCGCTCCCGGCGATCCCGGCGCGCGAGGGCTGATCAGACCGGGCGGTCCGACGCGGCCACCTCGTCGTTGTCCAGACGTTGCTTCATGAAGCGGATCACGCCGCCTTCGAGCATCCGCTCGACCTGGGCCGGCGAGAGGATGTGCTCGACGGTCAGCGTCGTGCCCTGGGTGGTGTTCTCGACCGCGATCTGCTCGCCCGCCTGCAACGCGTCGCGCAGCCCGGTCAGGCGCAGCACGTCGCCCTGCTCGATCCGGTTCCAGTCGTCCTCGTCGACGAACTGCAACGGCACCACGCCGAAGTTGGCCAGGTTCTGGGCGTGGATGCGGGCGAACTCCTTCGCGATGGCGACCCGCAGACCGAGGTAGCGCGGCGCGAGGGCGGCGTGCTCGCGCGAGCTCCCCTGGCCGTAGTTGCTGCCGCCCACCACCGCGTGGCCGTCCCCCGCCTCGCGGGTCTCGACGGCCCGGTCGTGGTAGGTCTCGTCGACCACGTCGAAGGCGAACCTGGCGATCTCGGGGATGTTGGAGCGGAACGGCAGCACCTCGGCTCCGGCACGCAGGATCTCGTCGGTGGAGATGTCATCGCCCATCTTGAGCACGACCGGCAGTTCCAGCGTGTTCGGCAGCGGATCGAACTCGGGCAGCGTCGCGATGTTGGGGCCCTTGCGCAGTTCGATGCGCGCGGCCTCCTCGGGCGGCGGGGGCGCCAGCAGGTTGTCGGTGTCGACCAGCAGGTCGGTGGGCTCGCTCACCCGCGGATAGGTGATGCCGAACGTGTCGGCCAGGTCGCGCGGGTCGGTGATGACACCCGTCAGGGCGCTGGCGGTCGCGGTCTCGGGCGAGCACAGGTGGACCTGGTCCTCCTTGGTGCCCGAGCGGCCCGGGAAGTTGCGCGGGGTCGTGCGCAGCGAGATCGCTTCGGTGGCGGGTGCCTGGCCCATGCCGATGCAGCCGTTGCAGCCGGCCTGGTGGATGCGGCCCCCGGCCGTGACCAGCGACAGCAGGTGACCGTCGCGGATCAGGTTGCCCAGGATCTGGCGGCTGGACGGGTTGATGTCGAACGACACCTGGTCGTTGACGGGCTGGCCGACCGCCTTGACGATCTCCGCGGCGACGGCGAAGTCGCGGTAGCCCGGGTTGGCCGACGAGCCGATGTAGGCCTGCGCGATCGGGGCACCGGCGATCTCGGCCACGGGAACCACGTTGCCGGGCGAGGTCGGCTTGGCGATCAGCGGCACCAGCTCCGACAGGTCGACCCGGTCGGTGACGTCGTAGGTCGCGTCGGCGTCGGCGCCGAGTTCGGTGAAGTCGTCCTCGCGGTCCTGTGAGCGCAGGAAGCGGCGTACCTCGTCGTCGGCCGGGAAGATCGAGGTCGTCGCGCCGAGTTCGGCGCCCATGTTGCAGATGACGTGGCGATCCATGGCCGACAGGTTCGCCAGGCCCGCGCCGTGGTACTCGAGGATGCGACCGGCGCCACCGTCGACGCCGTGACGGCGCAACAGCTCGAGGATCACGTCCTTGGCCGAGACCCAGTCCGGCAGCTCGCCGACCAGTTCGATGCCCCAGATCTCGGGCATGCGGATCCGCAGCGGCTCGCCGGCCATGGCCAGTGCGACATCGAGGCCGCCGGAGCCGATCGCGATCATCCCGAGCGCACCGGCCGCGGGCGTGTGCGAGTCCGAGCCGGCCATGGTCGCGCCGGGCTTGCCGAACCGTTCCTGGTGGACCGGGTGGCTGATGCCGTTGCCGGGCCTGGAGTACCAGAGGCCGAACCGCGCCGCCGCAGAGCGCAGGAACAGGTGGTCGTCGGGGTTCTTGTGGTCCTCCTGGATCAGGTTGTGGTCCACGTACTGCACCGACACGTCGGTCTTGACCCGGTCGAGGTTCATGGCCTCGAGTTCGAGCATGACCAGCGTCCCCGTCGCGTCCTGCGTCAGGGTCTGGTCGATGCGCAGACCGATGGGGCTGCCGGGCGTCATCTCGCCCTCGACGAGGTGCTCGGCGATGACCTTGCGCGCGACGTTCTCGCCCACGTGTTCGACTCCCGGTCGGCGGCTGGAACTGCTGGCTCACGACCCTAGGAGGGCCGAGGTGCGCCGGGGACGGCCGGATGACCGAGGCGACTAGCCGTTCCGTCGCCGGCCGCGCAACTGCGGCGGCAGCAGGGTCACGTCGGCGCTGGCGAGGCGGTCGCCGCGTTCACCGGCGCGCAGCAGACCGCGCACGGCCGAGCCACCGACGACCACGACCTCGGCGAGAAAGGCCAAAAACAGCCCGAAGCCGGCCACCTCGGCGAACAGGCGCAGGGTCAGGCCGGTGCCGGCGAGTCCGATGACCAGCCAGGCGGCGACGACCAGCCCGGCGATGACGAGCAACTGCCGTCGCAGCCGCCGGGCCGTGCGGCGCCAGTCCACGATCGGCGCCGCCACGACCTCGGGGCCGTGCGGGCTGGTGTCGGGATCGGTGCGGGTCACGGCGCCCTCGTCGAGGTGAGGACGTCGAGGCTACCCGTCGTGCTCCCGGCGCCCCCCGAACCGGTACCCGTCCGGGGCCCTCTAGCTGCGGGCCTTCTCGAGGTGGTTGAAGCCCTGGACCCGACCGAAGGGGCGCGAAGGTGGAAACGGGCGCTACAGGCCGGGGTCGCCGAGGTCGAGGCGCAGCGTGGCAAGCACCCGGGTGACCTCGCCGCGCAGCGCCTCGGCGTCCAGCGGCAGCTTCACGTCGTGCTGCGGGTACAGCTCGGTCGTCGAGGTGTCGGTGGTGCTGACCTGCCAGCCGCGGGCGACGAGATAGTCGCCGAGCTCGAACGACCAGGTCAGCACGACGTGCTCGTGGTAGTCGTGCAGCATGAAGGTCAGGTAGCGGTTGAACGGCAGGGTCCACATCCGCCCACCACGGCGGGACGCGCCCTGGGCGCGGAATCCCAGCGCCTCGAGCTCGTCGTCGAAGGTGCCGTCCGCGGTCGACCCGTCCTGCACCGCCACCCCTCGCTCTCGCCGGCCGGGGCACGCTACTCGGTCCCAGCGGGGCCCTGCCGTAGGCTCTGGCCCCATGTCCACTTCGAACGCCGTCCTCGGCCTCACCCTGCTCCTCGTGCTCGGTGCGGCCGGCTGCCAGAGCCCAGACGACGGGGTCGACCCTGCGGTCGTCGAGGAGCTTCAGGCCGAGCTCGCGGCCCGCGCCCAGGCCGAGGCCGACCTGCTCGAACGCGTCGAGTCGCTCGAGACCCAGGTCGACCGCGTGACCAGCGACCGCTCGGCCACGCAGCAACTGCGCGAACTCGACAGCCAGCTGTCGGCGCTCAGCGAGACCGTCGCCAGCATGGACGAACGCTTCACGACCGAGGGCGAGGCCCGGCAGGCCGTCGCCGACGAGGCCGAGGCGGCGGCCGCGGACCTGCGCAGCACGCTCGCCGACCTGCAGGGCCGCGTCGACCAGTTGCAGGGCGAGACCGACGAGCTCCGCACGCTGTATCAGACCCTGCGCGAACGCGTCGACCGCATGCAACAGGGCTGACCGGCCACGCGGGGGCGAGGCCATACCATCGTGACCGTGCCGAACCCACCGATGTCCCGCGATGCGACGCCCACCCGTGTGGGGGGCCGGTACGTGCTGCGCGGCGAGATCGGCCGCGGGGGCATGGCGACCGTCCACCGCGCCGTCGACGAGGTCCTCGAACGTGAGGTCGCGGTCAAGTTGCTGCACGCCCATCTCGCGCACGACCCGGCGTTCCTGGACCGGTTCCGGCGCGAGGCCCGCGCCGCGGCCGCCCTCGCCCACCCCAACGTCGTCGCCGTGCACGACTGGGGCGAGAGCGACGAGGGCGCCTACCTGGTCCTGCAACTCGTCGAGGGACCGTCGTTGCGTGCGGTCCTGCGCCGGCACGGAAGACTGACGCCGGAGCAGGCCCTCGGCGTGCTGGCGCCGGCCGCCGCCGGACTCGGGGCCGCGCACCGGGCCGGGCTGGTCCACCGCGACGTCAAGCCCGAGAACCTGCTGCTCGGCCACGACGGGCAGGTGCACGTGACCGACTTCGGGCTCGCCAGGGCGGCGGCCAGTGCGACCTCGACGTTCGGCGCCGACGTGCTGGTCGGCTCGCCCCACTACCTCTCCCCCGAGGCGGTCCGCAACGAGCCGCTCGATCCCCGCTCGGACGTGTATGCACTCGGTGTCACCCTGTTCGAGTGCCTGACCGGCCGGCCGCCCCACGAGGGCGAGTCACCGTTCGCCACCGCCGTGGCGCACACGTCGCAACGGGTCCCGCCGCCGTCCTCGCTGGTCGACGACATCCCGCCCGAACTCGACGAACTGGTCGTCGCGGCCACCTCACACGACCCCGACGAGCGACCCGAGGACGGCGCGGTCTTCGCCCGCGCGTTGGCCCTGGCCGTGCCCGCCGGGATCGCCCCGCTGGACCTGCACGAGTTGGCCGGCGACACGATCATCACGGCGCGTCCCGACGCGGCGGTCGCCGGCAACGGCACGATGAGCTTCGGGTCCGGCGACCAGGACACGATGGTCGGCCGCGGCGGACCACCGTCGCCGCCGTCGGTCGGCGAGGACGAGGACGAGGACACCGATCAACTCCACGACACGCGTCGCGGGCGCGGCTGGCTGGTCGCACTGCTCGTCCTGGGCCTGCTCGCGGCATCGGCGGCCGGCGGCTACCTGGTGTGGGACCGCATGCTCGCGCCGGTCACCCCGATCCCCGACGTCCTCGGCGACGCACAGGACGAGGCGGCCGCCGAACTCGAGTCGGCGGGGTTCGTGGTCGCCTTCGCCGAGGACCGTCCGCACGACCTCGAGACGCCCGTCGACCACGTTCTCGGCCAGGACCTCACCGGCGAGGCACGGCGCGGGGCCCGGGTGATGCTCACGCTGTCGGCCGGCCCGCGGCAGGTGCCCGTACCCGACGTGGTCGGTGACACGCGCGAGGTCGCGCAGACGAAGCTGACCGAGGCCGACCTGGTCCCCGAGTTCGGCGAGACATATCACGAGGACGTCGCCAGGGGCCTGGTGATCCGCACCGATCCGGCGGCAACCGAGGTCCTCGACGAGTCCAGCACGGTGACCGTGGTGGTCAGCCTCGGTCCCGAGCCCATCGACATCCCCGACGTCCGCGGCAGCGCCGAGGCGGATGCCCGGGCGGCCCTCGACGAGGCGGGCTTCGTGATGGAAGTCACCGGTCGCGAGTACCACGACTCGGCGGGCGGCACGGTCATCGGCCAGGACCCGGTCGAGACGACCGGCGTGCGCGGCCAGACGATCGACGTCGTGCTGTCGCGTGGGCCCCAGCCGATCGAGGTACCGAACGTGCGCAACATGCTGGTCGACGAGGCCGTCACGACGCTCGAGGGGCTCAGCTTCGATGTGGTCGTCGAGCGCAGCGGGGGCTTCGGCGCCTTCCTGCGCCCGAACCGCGTCTTCGACCAGGATCCGGCCCCGGGCGCGGAGCGGCTCCCCGGCGAGACGATCACCGTCTACGCCTACGAAGGCTGAGCGGGTCCCGTCTCAGGGAGCGGGCGTCGCGGTGAACGGGCGGGCCGCCGCCCGATCGCCCGCCACCTCGACGTCGTCGCCCTGCGCCGGCCAGCCGTGCAGCGCCAGGTCGGAGATGGCGAGGTCGGGGTGGGTGTCGCCCTCGAAGACGTCGAGCACCTCGATGCTCACGCCCGTCGTCAGGACCGGCTCGGTCAGGTCGACCGCCTGGGCGGCCAGGCCCTCGTCGAGCAGGTTGACCAGCAGGACGACGCCGCCGTCGAGGGTCACCCGGGCCCGCTGGATGCGCCCGTTGGCGGCGTAGGCGTCGGCGTCGCGCTGGTCGCCGTTGCGCACCACGATCTGGTTCACCCAGGCCGGTTCCTCGAGCAGCAGTTCGATGCGCTCGCCGACACCGTCGGCGACCACCTCGACGGACCCGTCGGAGTTCCACGCCGTCGAGGCGTCGTCGTCGACCATCTGGGCCGGGTCGAAACTGGTGCCGCCCTGGGTCGGCAACGTGGTGCGGGTGGCGATCTCGGCGGCGGCCAACCGCTCGGGATCGTCGGTGTAGGCCGTCGCGTCGAACTCGACGGGCGGCACGGTCGCGGCCTCGTCGCCGAAGGGTCCGACGCCGGCAGCGGCCAGTCCCCCGACCATCACCAGCAGGACCGCAAGCACGAGCAGGGCCGGACCGGCCCAGCGTCGTCGCGGGGCGGTCGAGGGCGGCGTGCCGTCCGGCCGACCGTCGGCGCGGGGCGGGATGGTGCCGGTCTCGAGGTCGGCGCCGCACCGTCCGCACAACTCGCGGCTGGCACTGTTGGGGCCGCCACAACTCGGGCACGTGCGCAGTATCGCCGCGCCTGAGGATGGTGGGGACACCTCGGCCGAGGTCCGGCTGATCAGGTCGAGTTCACCCGTCGTCTCGCTGTCGGGCGGACGGCGTGCCTCACGGTCGGCGGCGGTCGTGTCCGTCAACGCGATCCCGCAGTTGCGACAGAACCGGGCGCCGACCGCAGCCGGCGTGTCGCACGTCGGGCAACGCACCGGCGTGTCAGGATCGTCGGCGTCATTGCTCACACGCGATCTCGGCGGGTCGAGGCGGTGGTCGGAAGGGAGACCGTGGGACCGGTCGGGCCCCGGGTCGGCGCGGCGAGCCTAGGCGGTCGCACCCATGGCCAGTGCACTGCTACGCTCCCCGGCCATGACGCACGCGACCTATTTCTGGTTCCAGGGCCGGTTCTTTACCGGGCCCGGGACCGAGCGCGCTGCGGACACGATCTAGCACCACCACCGCAACGACAACGCGAAGCCCCGGGGTCAGCCGCCTCCGGGGCTCGATACGTTCCAGGGGCGATGACACCGGGGAGCGGGTCAATGACCAGAGAGGACACGACAATGGTCGTGGTCATGCGCTCCGGCGCCACGGATACGGATGTCGACAAGGTCGTCAAGGCGATCGGCGAGGTCGGCGGCGACGCCTTCGTCTCGCGCGGCAAACACCAGACCATCATCGGTCTGGTCGGTGACCTCACGCAGTTCACCGAACTGCCGCTCCACGCCTTCCCCGGCGTCGAGGACGTCATCCGGGTCAGCAAGCCCTACAAGTTGGTCAGCGTCGAGACGCATCCACGACCGTCGACGGTCTGGGTCGGCAACACGCCGATCGGCCGCGACACGGTCACGCTGATCGCCGGGCCGTGCGCGGTCGAGACCGAGGATCAGACCGCCGCCGCCTGCAAGATGGCCAAGGACGCCGGCGCCTCGATCCTGCGCGGCGGGGCCTACAAGCCGCGCACCTCCCCCTACGCCTTCCAGGGCCTGGGCGAAGCCGGCCTCGACATCCTCCACGATGTCTCGCGTGATCTCGACCTGCCGTTCGTCACCGAGGTCGTGACCCCGGCCGACATCGAGACCGTCGCCGCCAAGGCCGACATGCTCCAGGTCGGCGCGCGCAACATGCAGAACTTCCAGTTGCTCAAGGAAGTCGGCATGGCCGGCAAGCCGGTGCTGCTCAAGCGCGGCCTGACCGCCACGATCGACGAATGGATCATGGCGGCCGAGTACATCGCGCACACCGGCAACCTGCAGGTCGTGCTGTGCGAGCGCGGCATCCGGACCTACGAGCCGATGACGCGCAACACCCTCGACGTCTCGGCCGTGCCGGTCGCGCAGTCGCTCACCCACCTGCCGGTCATCGTCGATCCGTCCCACTCCGGTGGCAAGCGTGACCTGGTGATGCCGCTGATCCGTGCAGGGATCGCGGCCGGCGCCGACGGCATCATCGTCGACGTCCACCCCCGCCCCGAGGTCGCGCTGTGCGACGGCCCGCAGGCACTGATCAAGGACGACATCCTCGCCTTGCGCGAGTCGGTGGCCAAGTTCGCCGCCGCGATGGACCGCGAGGTCGCCGCACCCACCGTCGATCACCGCTCCGGTGCCTGGGGGCGCTCGGCGTCCGCGTGAGCCATGCCGTCGGGCGGCGCGGCCTCGCGGCGATGGCCGCGGCCGCGTTGCTCGTGCCTGCGGGCTCGGGGAACTCGTCGCCGACCTGCGCTCGCGGGCCGTCCCCGGGGACCAGTGATCTACGCCAGGGCGGCGACGATGGCGTCGCGCGGCGAGGTGGTCATCAGGTGGCCGTACCACTGCTGGGCGAGGTCGTCACGCACGACCGTGTCCTCGGCGACCGACTGCAGCAGGCCGAGGGCCAGCATCGGGTCGACGTCGGCGAGCGCCGCGGCGGCCAACGCGGTCGCTTCGGGCGGCAGGTAGCGCGCCCGTACCCGTCGCGGTTCGGGGGCGCCACGCACCTCGCGGACCAGGTCGACCAGTTCGGCGTAGCTGAGGACGTCGGGGCCGCCGACGTCGAGCACCTGGTCGGCCGCACGCGGGTCGGTGAGCGATTCGCACAGGACGGCGAGCAGGTCGGCCTTCGCGATCGGCTGGATCAGCGACGAGGTCCAGGGCGCCTCGATCGCGACCGGTGAGGCGGCTGCGGCGTTGAGCAGGTCGAACGAGGTGCTGCCGGCGCCGATGACGATGCCGGCCCGCAGTTCGGTGACCGGCACCTCCCCCGCCCGCAGTTCGACGCCGACCTGGTGACGGGCGTAGAGGTGATCGGAGACGAACGCGAGCCGGTCCTCGTCGATCAGGCCGCCGAGGTAGACGATGCGACGCATGCCGGCGAGTTCTGCTCCGCTCGCGAACGCGGCGGCCGTCTCGCGTTCGCGCTCGACGAGTCCCTGGAGGCGGTGCTCCATGCCGTGCACGAGGAAGAAGGCCGCATCGCAGCCGTCGCCGGCGCGCCACACGGCCTGGCGGTCCTCGGCGCGGCCCTGCAGGACCTCGACGCGGTCACGCCACGGCGCGATCAGGCGGCTCGGGTCGCGGACCAGACAGCGCACGGTGTGACCCTCGGCGAGCAGGGCGGGCACGAGTGCGGCGCCGACGAATCCCGTGGCGCCGGTGACGAGCAGGTCCATCGAAGCTCCTTCGCTACCGCTCGGCATCCTGCCACGGCGCGGGCGGGCAACCGGGCGCGAGCCGCCAACGGCCGGCCACCGCCACGCTCGGTTCACGGCTGCGACGGCGGGTCAACGGATCGTCACCCGACGGCTGCGGTTGTCGCCGTGTGGGTCACTCGACCGCGGCGCCACGCCCGGACGCGTGTTGCTGAGGCTGCTTGCCCGCGGCCGCTTGTCTGCCGTTGTGACGTGGGCCTGGCGCCGGCGTCACGGCTGCTCCTGGTCCGGGGTGGCGTGGCTCGTGACGAACCGGGCGTAGACGACGATGTTGTCCTCGTAGGTGAGGCTCGCCGTGTCGAAGACGCCACCGCAGGTGATCAGTCGCAGGCCGGCGTGGTCGAGGTTGCCGTACACGTCCTCGGTGGGGAACTCGTCCTTGCCGTACTGGGCGACGTGCTCGACCTCGAATACCGCCGTGCGTCCGTCCGCCCGCTGCACCTCTACACGGTCGCCACCGCTGAGGGAGCCGAGACCGTAGAAGACCGAGGGGCCGTGCCGGTCGGAGTCCACGTGGCCGACGATCACGGACGGCCCGAGCTCACCGGGCGTCGGCGAGTGTCGCAACCAGCCGGCTCGGGACTCCGGTAGGGGCGCGTGCGGGGGGACCTGCATCGTGCCGTCGTCGTGCAGGCCGAGCTGCATCACGTCGGCGTTCACATCGAGTGCCGGGATGACGATCGAGGTGGGATCGGAGCGGTCGAGTGCGTGGGGGGGCGGCCCTCCTCGCTGCCGGTTCCGGCGACGGCGGGGTCGAGCGTGGTGCAGCGCTCTGGCGGTCGGTCCCGGTGGGCTCGGCTTCGGTGCGCTCGGTCCCGG
>JBBDSX010000006.1:0-13691 GCA_040904725.1 Egicoccus sp. | reverse complement strand
CGAGGCCGCGCTTGACCGTGACCTGGCGGATCGCGTTGGCCTGGTTCCAGGCCGAAATCTCGAGGATGCCGCGGGCCGCATCCTCGGGCGACAGGCCGAGCTTGCCGGCCAGCGACTCGATCCCGTCGCGCGCCGCGTCGCGGTCCAGTGGGATCTCGCCACCGAGCAGGTGGGGCGGGATGCGGCCGAGAAACACGTGCGCGTCGGTGACGGTCGGCTCGCTGCCGCCCTTGCCGTAACAGATCGGGCCCGGATCGGCGCCGGCGGAACGCGGTCCGACCTTCAGTGTGCCCTCGGGGCTGATCCAGGCGATCGAGCCGCCACCCGCGCCGACCGTGACGATGTCGATCATCGGGATCTTGGACGGGAAGCGGCCGACCGAGCCCTCGGTGGTCAACGTCGGCTCGCCGCCGAGCACGACCGACACGTCGGTCGAGGTCCCGCCGCCGTCGCAGGTCAGCAACTTGTCGTAACCCGCTTCGCCGGCGACCAGCGCCGCACCGAGCGCCCCCGCGGCCGGGCCGGACAGCACCGTGGTGATCGGCTGGTGGACCACCTCGTCGCCGCTGATGACCCCGCCGTTGGACTTCATCACGTAGAACGGGACGTCCCCACCCCGCGTGGCCTCGTCGAGGCGCGCGGCGATGTTGCGCACGTAGCGGGTGACCTTCGGCTTGACCGAGGCGTCGACCAGCGTGGTGACGGTGCGCTCGTACTCGCGGTACTCGCGCAGCACCTCGCTGGAGAGCGACACGACCGCGTCGGGGAACTCGGCCGCGAGGACGTCGCGCAGGCGCCGTTCGTGGTCGTCGTTGGCGTAGCTGTGCAGCAGGCACACCCCGAGGGTGTCGATGCCGCGGTCGCGGAACCAGCGCGCCACCTCGACGGCACCGGCTTCGTCGAACGGGCGCACCTCGCCGCCGGTGTGGTCGAGGCGACCGCCGACCTCGCGGACCAGGTCGACCGGCACGATGCGGTCCGGCTTGACCCAGAAGTAGCTGTTGCCGTAGCCGTCGGGGACGGACTGGCGGGCGATCTCGAGGATGTGGCGGTAGCCCTCGGTGGTGATCAGTCCGACCCGTTCGACCGCGTCCTCGAGCAGCGCGTTGGTCGCGACCGTCGTGCCATGGGAGACCCCGGTGACGTCGTCGCCGCTGGCACCGAGGATGTCGAGCACCTTGCGGACGCCGTCGAGGAACCCGACCGACGGGTCGGCCGGGGTCGAGGGCGTCTTGGTCGTGACGATGCGACCGCTGCCCTGCTCGACGGCGACGACGTCGGTGAACGTGCCGCCGGTGTCGATGCCGATGCGCACGCCACGGGTGGCAGCAGTGGAGTCAGGCACGGTCGTTCCTCGAGGTCGTCACGTTCGACAGCAGGCCGGAGAGCAGGCGGGCCGCGCCGAGCGCCCGGGCGTCGTCGCCGGGGCGGGCGATGGTCTGCACGCCGAGCGGCAGGCCGTCGGCGCCGGTCAGGCCCGGAACGGACACGGTCGGCGTGCCGAGCAGCGTCCAGGGCCGGCACAGCATCGGGTCACCCGTCGTCGCGGCGTCGGGCGCCTCGCCGAGCACGCTCGGGGCGAGCAGCACGTCCGCCTGGGCGAACACGTCGTCGAGCTCCCGACGGCACGCGTCGCGCAGGGCGACCGCGTCGTCGTAGTCATCGACGAGTTGGCGCGCGTCGTCGAGGTAGGCCCGCAGACGGGCGCTCAGTTGGCCCGGGTGCTGCGCGATCTCGTCGGCCAGCGCATCGAGCACCTCGGTGCCCATCACCACCTGCTGGGCATCGACGAGGCCGGCGAACGCGCCCGGCAGCGTGACCTCGACCACCTCGACCTCGCCGGACAGCCGCTCGACCGCGTCGTCGATGCAGTGACGGGCGCTGCGCTCGACGTCGTGCCACCACGGGGTGCGGACGAACCCGATGCGGGGTCGCGGACCGAGGTCGGCCGGCACGAACCGGTCGGGGTCGCCGGCCATGACACCCAGACCGAGGGCCACGCTGTCGATGTCGCTGCCCAGCAGGCCGACCGTGTCCAGGCTCGGCGAACACAGCTTCACGCCGTCGAGCGGGACTGCCCCGAAGGTCGGCTTGGCGCCGATGACGCCGCAGAACGACGCGGGCCGGACCACCGAGCCGGCCGTCTGGGTGCCGATCGCCAACGGCAGCGTGCCCGCGCCGACCGCAGCGGCGGAACCGCTGGACGAGCCGCCGGGCGTTCGCGTTGGGTCGTGCGGGTTGCGGGTCGGACCGGGCTGGAACAGCGCGAACTCGGTCGTGACCGTCTTGCCCAGGACCACCGCACCGGCCTCGCGCAGTCGGGCGACGGCGACCGCGTCGGCGGTCGGCTGGCGGTCCGCGTAGATCGGCGAGCCGTGCTCGGTCGGCTGATCCGACGTGTCGACGATGTCCTTCACGCCGACCGGGACGCCGTGCAGCGGCCCGCGTGCGTCGGCCGGGAGCCCGTCGAGGGCACGGGCGCGAGCCAGGGCCAGCTCGGGGTCGAGGTGGGCCCAGGCGCGCAAGTCGTCTTCGCGGCGCGCGATGGCATCGAGGTGGTCCTGGACGACCTCGACGACCGACAGTTCCCCCGCGTCGAGCCGGGCACGGATGCCGGCGACGGTCCGCAGGTCCATCGGGTTCACGGCCGGATGCGGCGGCCGACGAGGACCCCCGCGAGCGCGGCCAGGGCGCCGAGCCCGAAGGCCGCGAGCAGCCCGACCAGCCGGTTGGCATCGCCGGACACCGGAACGGTGGTCGGTGCTCCCGAGAAGACCTGGCCGACCTCCGACGGCGTCGCACCGGCCGTGGGCGTCGGGGCGGCGGGGGCCGCGGCGACCGGGCCACCGACCAGTTCGCGCTCGACGGCCGAGAAGAACTCGCCCGCGGTCTTCTTGGCGACCCCGGCGATCATCCGTTGGCCGACGCCACCGATCATGCCGCCGATGACCGCGTCCGCGTCGTAGAACACGCATGTGCTGCCGTCCTCGACCTCGTCGAGGCGGATCGTGGCGTCCGCGCGGATCGTCCCCGGCGCCCCCGCCCCCTCGGCGCGCAGGCAGAAGGTGGTCGGCGCGTCCTTGTCGCTGAGGGTGACCCGCCCCTGGTAGGTGCCCTTGACGCTGGCCACGCCCGCGGTGACCGTCGCGGCGTAGCAGTCCGGTGCGGTCACCTCGAGCGACTCGCAACCGGGGATGGTGCGGGCGAGCACGGCAGGATTTTGGAGCGCGGCCCAGACCTGCTGGCGCGGGGCGGCGATGGTGTAGCGGCCGGAGACCTTCACGTGGTTCCTCCTGCGGCCAGCCGCAGCTCGTGCAGCTGCGAGGGCGAGATGGGCATGGCGCGGATGGCGACGCCGGTGGCGTCCTCGATGGCGGCCGCGATCGCTGCGGATCCGGGGATCACCCCGGCCTCGCCCGCACCCTTGATCCCGAGCGGGTTGAGCGGCGAGGGCGTCTCGAGGTGGGCGATGTCGACCGAGGGGACCTCGGTCGCGTACGGCATCAGGAAGTCCATGAAGCTGGCGTTGAGCAGTTGGCCGTGCTCGTCGTAGGCCATCTTCTCGTACAGCGCACCGCCGACGCCCTGCGCGACACCCCCCAGTACCTGGCCCTTGACGATGGTCGGGTTGATCAGGTTGCCGCAGTCGTGGACCACGGCGTAGCGTCGGATCTCGATGTCGGAGGTGGCCGGGTCGATCTCGACCTCGACGGCGTGCATACCGTTGGCGAAGGTGGAGCGCACCGGCGAGTAGTAGTCGGTGCCCTCGAGTCCGGGGGCCTGGCCCTCGGCGACCGGCGGCTTGTTCGGGTCGTTGGGGCCGGCGAACTGGGTCGCGGCCTTGGCGTGCTCGTCGAAGGCGTAGCGCAACGGGTTCGACAGCGTGGCCAGCATCGACAGCGGCAGCGACGTGTCGGGGCTGCCCTTGACCTGGACACGCCCGTCGGCGAGTTCGAGGTCCTCGACGTCGGCCTCGAGCGCGTCCGACGCCAGCTGCAGCGCCTTCTCACGGACCTTCTTCGCCGCGAGGTGGACCGCGTTGCCCGACATCACCGCGGCGCGGGACGCGAACGTCCCGACCGCGTACGGGAAGCGGCGGGTGTCGCCCGTGACGACCTTGACCTGCTCGAGGGGGACGCCGAGTTCGTCGGCGACGATCTGCGCGAAGGAGGTCTGGTGACCCTGCCCCTGCGTGCCGAGGCCGGTCGCAACCTGCACGGTGCCGTTGGGCTCGACGAGCACGTGGCCGCCCTCGTACGGGCCGACCCCGGTCCCCTCGACGTAGCAGGCCAGGCCGATGCCGAGCTGGCGTCCCTCGGCGGCGGCCGCGGCCTTGCGGGCCGGGAAGCCGTCCCAGTCGACGAGGTCCTTCAGGGCCGCCATCGAGGCCGGGAAGTCACCCGAGTCGTAGGTGTAATCGCGCCCGTCCTGGAAGGTCAGGCCGAACGCGTAGGGCATCTCGTCGGGCTGGATGAAGTTGCGTTCGCGCACGACCGTGCGGTCGAGGTCGAGTTCGGTCGCGATGGCGTCGACGGTGCGCTCCATGAGGAAGCAGCCCTGTGGGCGGCCGGCGCCGCGGTAGGGCGTGACCGGCGTCTTGTTGCTGTAGACGCTGCGGAACTCGACCCGGTAGTGCTCGATCCGGTACGGCCCGAGCAACTGGGTCGAGGTGATGATCGGCACGATCAGCCCGTACGGGATGTAGGCGCCGTGGTCGTGCAGGAAGGTCACGTCGAGGCCGAGGATGCGACCGTCGTCGTCGAAGCCGACCTCGACCCACTGGACCTGTCCGCGTTCGTGGTTGGCGGAGACGAAGTGCTCGTGGCGGTCCTCGGTGAACTTGACCTCGCGACCGAGCAGGCGGGCCGCCCAGGGGACGAGGATCTCCTCGGGCCAGGGGTGCATGATCTTGACCCCGAAGCCGCCGCCGACGTCGGGCACGACCACGTCGACCTGCGCGAAGTCGAGTTCGAGGAAGGTCGCGATCGCGGCCCGGACACTGGTCGGCGCCTGGGTCGAGGTGTGCACGCGCAGCCGCCGGTCGTCGGGATCCCAGCGTGCGTGGACCCCGCGACCCTCCAGCGGGGTCGACGCCGAGCGTTCGATGTCGAGCCGCAGCTTCAAGCGGTGTGGCGCGTCGGCGATGGCCGAACCCGCATCACCGATGGTCTGTACGAGTTCGGCGGCCACGTTGCCGGGCACCTCGTCGTGGACGTCGGCGCCACCCGCGACCGCCGCCTCGAGATCGACCACCGCGGGCAGGACCTCGTAGTCGACGCGGATGCGGTCGAGCACGTCCTCGGCGACGTAGCGGTCGCTGGCGACGACCATCGCGATCGCCTCGCCGACGTGGTTCACCTCGCCGTCGGCCAGGATCTTCTGCGTGACCGGCGCGGTCAGTGCCGGGTGCGGGATCAGCAGCGGGAGTGGCTGCTGCAGCCGCGGTGGGAGATCCTCGTAGGTGTAGATCGCGATCAGGCCATCGACGTCCACCGCGTCGGTGACATCGAGGTCGACGATGCGGGCGTGTGCGTGGGGGCTGCGCAGGATCGCGACGGCCAGGGCGTCGTGGCCGAGATCGTCGAGGTAGCGCCCCTCGCCGCGGAGCAGGCGCGGGTCCTCGACCCGGGCGACGGCGGCACCGAACTGGCGTGTGCTCATTTCCGATCTCCGGGGCCGACGTCCGTGAACGCTGAGTGGCGCTCGCGCGGGTCGGCGCCCGAGTCGCGCAGCGTGGCCGCGGCCTGCTCGACGGCGGCGAGGATGCCGGCGTAGCCGGTGCAGCGGCACAGGTTGCCGGCCATGCCCTCGCGGATCTCGTCGGCGTCGGCGTCTGGTTGGTCAACCAGGAAGCCGCAGGCGCTCATGACCATGCCGGGGGTGCAAAAGCCGCACTGCAGGCCGTGGCAGTCCTGGAACGCGGCCTGGACCGGGTGCAGCGTGCCGTCCTCGGCGGCCAGTCCCTCGACGGTGGTGATGGCGGCGCCGTCGACCGACACCGCGAAGGTCAGGCACGAACGGACCGGGGCGCCGTCGAGCAGGATCGTGCAGGCACCACAGACACCGTGTTCGCAGCCCACGTGGGTGCCGGTCAGCCGCAGGTCGTGGCGGAGGAAGTCCGACAGCAGCCGCCGCGCGGGCACGGCCACGCGGTGCAGGGCGCCGTTGACGGTGACCGAGACCTCGTGCAGTTCCTCGCTCACGCCAAGGCCTCCTGTCGGGCTGCGGCCGCGGCGGCGCGCCGCAACGCCCGCTCGAGCAGGACGCCGGCCAGGTGGCGGCGGTAGCTCGCGGTCGCATGGATGTCGTCGTCGGGGTCGAGAGCCTCGCGGGCCGCCCCCAGCGCGTCGGCGGGGTCGAGGGCGTCCGACGCCTGTCCGCGCAGCGGCCCGTCGAGGGCGATCGCCTCCGGCATCCCGCCGACGCCGAAGAACGCGGCGCTGGCGGTGTCGACGCGACGGTCGGGGTCGAGCGTGACACGGACGGCGACCCCGGCCAGCGCGTAGTCACCGTGGCGGCGGGCCAGTTCCTCGATCGCGGTGCCGGTGTTCGGCGGCAGGGCCGGGAACTCGACCGCCGTCGCCAACTCCCCCGGCCGCAGCGCGGACTCGAGCGGCCCGACGAACGCCTCGGCGCCGCGGACCGTGCGCACGCCGGCGGTCGAGGTCAACTCGAGCGTCGCGTCGAGCAGCGCCACCACGGCGGGCAGTTCGCCAGCCGGGTCGGCGTGGACGACCGAGCCGACGCTGGTTCCGCGGTTGCGGATCACCGGGTGGGCGACCAGGCCCAGCGCCTCGCGCAGCAGCGGCAGCGCGCGGGCTGCCTCGCCGTCGCGTTCCAACCGGGCGTGGGTGACGCGGGCGCCGACCCGCACCACCTCGGCGGCCACCTCGACCCGGTCGAGGTCGCCGAGGTGGCGGATGTCGACGAGGGCGGCGGGCGCGACCAGGCGCATGTTGAGCATGGGCACGAGGCTCTGCCCACCGGCGAGCACCTTGGCGTCGGCGCCGAGCTCGGCGAGCAGATCGAGAGCCGCCTCCAGCGATGTGGGGGCGTGGTAGGCGAATGCCGGCGGTTTCACGTGCTCAAGGCTCCTGCCACTCCCGGCTCCCGCATGCGGTCTCCACGTCCGCCGAGGGGCAGACGCTAGCGAAGGGCCGACGCGTCAGGCTCGTCAACGTCTGCCGAATCGACGGGCGGGACGCTGTGCGACCGTGCTGATCACCCACGCACCGGTCCACCGCGCCGGGGTGTCGACCGCCTCTGGCATTCCCGAGTACCGCGGCCCGCAGGGCGTGTGGACCCGCGACCCTGCGGCCGAACGCCGGGCACTGCGAGCGGTGCGGTGGGCTGCTCAAGGCCGCGACGGTGTCGTTCGGCCAGCCGCTGAGCCCGACCCAACTCGACCGGGCGCAGCAGGCAGCGACCGACGGCGAGGTGTTCCTCGCCCTGGGCACGTCGCTGGCGGTGTATCCGATCGCGGCGCTACCGCGGGTCGCACTCGAGACCGGCTCCCGCCTGGTGGTGGCCAACGCCGAGCCGACCCCCTACGACCGCGCTGCGGACGCGGTCTTCGCCGACGATCTCGTCGAGATCCTGCCCGCCCTCGTCGAGCGGCTGAGATGACTCAGGCGGCGGCGACGGCGACGACGGCGCTGGTGAGGCTGGCGAAATCGGCGCCCTTCTCGAGGCAGGCGCGCGCACCGAGATCGAGCACCTGCCGCTGGAGCGCCGGCTCGACGAACCCGGTCAGCACCACGATCCTCGGCAGCGGGCGGCCGCCGAGTTCGGCCAGCACCTCGAGTCCGTCCTTGCGCGGCATCGCCAGGTCGAGCAGCAGCACGTCGGCCTCGATCTCGGCGAGCAGGTCCAGTGCCTCGGCCCCGTCGGCGGCCTCGCCGACGACTTCGAACCGCCCGTCGCGTTCGAACAGCATCCGCAGCAGACGCCGCAGCGTCGCGTCGTCGTCGGCGAGCGCCAGCCGCCAGGTCATCCAAACTCCGGATGGTCGACGTTGGCGGGGACCCGCCTGGCGAGATCACCTGGGGCGAGCGGTTCGTCCTCGGCCGCCTCGTGCAGCAGTGCATTGACCAGGTTCTGGGCGTCACGGGTGGTGCGTCGCACCAGACCGATGCCCTCGTCGACCTCGCCGAGGTCGAAGGCGAGCCAGGCGGCAGCCAGCCCCTGCACGACGTTGTCGTTGAGTTCGAGCGCCTGCTTCTGACGACGCAGCGCGCGCTGGAGTCGGCGGCGGTCCTCGTCGGCCCGATGGCCGTCGGTGACGTCCTGGATCGTGCCGAACATGCGCAGCGGTCGTCCCTGCTCGTCGGTCGCCAGTTCACCGCGACCTTCGACGACGCGTTCCTCGCCGTCCGGACGCACGATCCGGTAGGCGACGGAACGGGCCTCGTCCGCACCGGTGCTGGTCTGCTCGATCCGGCCGCGAACGCCTTCGCGGTCCTCCGGGTGGATGAGGTCGAGGACCCGTTCCATCGTCGGCGTCTCCTCGTCGGACACGCCGAGGATCCGGCGGTACTGGCGTGACCAGTGCAGCGTCTGGTCGTGCAGGTTCCACTGCCAGCTGCCGATGTCGGCCAGCACCTCGAGTTGCTCGAGACGACGGGTCGCTTCGACCCGTTCGGAGATGTCGCGGCCGTAGGTGACGACGCGCGAGGGACCCACGGGCACGATCGAGGCGGCGACCACCACCCGTCCCTGGGGCAACTCGCGGACCGCCTCGTAGCTCGTCGGCACGCCGGCGTCGAGTGTCTCGCGGACACGGCGGATCACATCGGCGAGATAGGCGGGTGGGTAGAACTCGCTGCCCAGCCGACCGTGCAGTGTCCCGGTTTCGCCGAATCGCGCGGCCATCGCGGGATTCGCCGCCACGATGCGCACGTCGTCGCGGTCCTCGAGCAGGTCGAGAACCGCGACACCATCGGCGAGCGCCATGAACAGGCCAATGGTCGCCTCAGCGATCTCGTCCACGCAACCAACCGAACTCGGTGGCCGTCCGCACGGCCACGGGGGCGCGACTCTAACGTGGAGCGTCCGTCACTGGGCGCGGTTCGCTCACCCAATCTGCCCGGGTTCGGGTGCCGCCGCGGCCAACGCCCGGATCGCTGCGGCGAAGACCGCCATCGGGGGTTCCACCAGCCCGGCACCCACCTGGCCGGTGCCGGCCTCGCGGCCGGCGATGCCGGTGTTCACCGCGGGCACGACACCGGTGCGGACCACCCGGGTCACGTCGATGCCCACGGGGGTACCCCGGAACTCGAGGATCGGGATCTGGTAATGCGGGTGCTCGCCCAACGTGATGTCGTACATGCTGCGGGTGGCGGTCAACGCGTCGCCGACCTCACCGCCGACGAACCGGACGATCGCCGGAGCCGCGGCCATGGCGAACCCGCCGACGCCGGCCGTCTCGGCGATGGTCGAGTCGCCGATGTCGGGGTTGGCGTCGTCAGGGCCGTAGTCGCCGAGGTAGAGCCCGTCGGGCACCTGGGCCGGCGCGGTGAACCACTGATCGCCGGTACCCGATACCTGGATGCCGAAGTCGGTGCCGTTGCGGGCCATGGCAACGGCCACGGTCGATCCGGGGATGTCGCGGGCCGGGTCGAGCGCGGACTTGCCCGCCGGCATGCCGAGGTTGAGGAAGAAGTGCTCGTTGCCGTTGATGAAACGGACCACGTCGGCGAGGTCGCCCGGGTCGATGCCGGCCTCGAGCAGCGGCGGCACCACCTCGCGCACGAACAGCGCCGATGCGGCACGGTTGCGGTTGTGCAGTTCGTCGCCCATCTGCAGCGCCTGCACGATCAGCGCCCGCAGATCGAGCGAGCCGAGCCGTTCGACGGCCGCCTGCATCGCCGGGCCGAGCACGTCCTGCATCCAGCGCAGCCGCTCGGTCACCTCGGGGCCGTAGGCGCCGTAGCGCAGCACCTTGCCCAGGCCCTCGTTGAGGGTGCAGTAGGCCCGATTGCCGTAGGTCGCGTTCTCGACCACGAACATCGGCATCGACGGGCTGACGACGCCGGCCATGGGGCCGACCGCCTGCCGCGAGTGGCAGGGCGCGAGTTCGATGCCGCCGCGTTCGGCCAGGGCGATGGCCTCGTCGGGCGTGCCGACCATGCCCTCGTAGAGCATCGCGCCGATCAGCGCCCCGCGCATCGGGCCGCTGGCGCGTTCCCAGGTGATCGGCGGTCCGGCGTGCAGGAACTGGCCGGTCTCGATGCCGACCGCCTCGCGTGCGGTCGTGACGCCGACCCACCGGGGCTCGGCGGCGGTGATGCGCTCGAGCGCGGTGGCATTGGCGTCCGCGGTGCGCGGGTCGGCGGCCAGTCGGGCGAGCTCGTCGGCGACGTCCTCGGCGGGCGGACGCCAGTCGACCGTCACCGGTTCGACGCCCTGCGAGCGCAGGCTGGTCTCGAACAACTCCACGCCGGCGGTGACGATACGGGGGGTGCCCGCGAGCAGGTCGGTCAGGGGCGAGGTGGGCTCGGTCATGCGGTACCCCCTGTTGCGAGGCGCCCCTCGTGAGGGGCGACCAGTTCGACGGCCTTGCGGGCGGCTGCGGCATTGCTGAGATGGACGGATGCGCCGGCGGCGACGAGTGCGTCGACCTGGCGGTCGCGGCCCTGGGGGTCCCCGGCCGTACCGCACAGCGAGACGACGACGGCGAGGTCGTCGCCGGCCGCGATCGCCTCGGCGATGGCCGGCGCCAGCATGGCGGCAGGATCGGGGTCGGCGGCATGGCCGAGCACTACGTCGAGCAGCAGCACCCGTCCGCCGGGGCGGCGTGCCTCCGCGGCGATGCGTTCGAGCCGCAGCCCCTGGTCGATCATCGGATGGGGACGTCCGCGGGTGAACTCGTCCTCACCGAAGTCGACGAAGACGTGTCCGTCCGTGTCGAGCCCGTCGGTCAGGGCCCACTCGGGCCGCAGCGGGATGTTCGAGGCGATCGGCGCAGCGAGGCCGTCGGCGGCGATCAGCATGGCCTCGTCGCACAAGGTCCCGCCGGCGAACAGGCCCCGCAGTTCGGTGTAGGCGCCCTGGCGTTCCTCGGGCGCGGGCCACCAGGTCGGGTCGCGGAAGTCCCGGCCGAGGGCCCCGGCCACGTCGGCAGCGGTCGCGGTCAGGTCGGGGGCGTCGGGTCCGAGCAGCGCGAACACGACCGGGGTCGTGAGTTCGTCGGCGAGGGCACGGACGTCGCCGGCCACGGCGGGATCGGCGGGCTTGGACAGCACCACGATCAGTTCGGTGGCGGGATCGGCGTCGAGCGCCCGCATGGCCTGTCGGGTCGAGCGGCCCCCGACGGCGGCGGACAGGTCGCGGCCGCCGACGCCCAACACGTGGCTGATCCCGATGCCGGCGTCGTCGAGCAGGCAGGTCAACTGCTGCGCCCCGGTCCCGGATGCGGCGACGAGTCCGACCGGGCCCGGCTGCACGACGTTGGCGAACCCCAGCCCGACCCCGCCGACCATCGCCGTCCCGGCGTCGGGGCCCATGACCAGGACGTCCCGCTCGGCCGCCGCGGACTTGAGTGCGATCTCCTGTTCGACCGGCACGTTGTCGCTGAACACCAGGACGTTCACGCCGGCGCGGACCGCGTCCATCGCCTCGACGTAGGCGTACTGGCCGGGGACCGACACGAGCGCGAGGTCGGCACCGCCCGTCAAGGCCGCAGCGACCGTGCGCGGTGGCGGGGCGTCACCGAAGCCACCGGAGCCACCCCCCTGGCTGGCCGCGAGCGCGGCCTCCACCTCGGCCAGCGCCGCGGACAGGACGGACTCGTCGGCACGGATCGCCACGACCAGGTCGTTCGGGCCGGCGTCGGGCAGGTCGAAACCCATGCCGGCCAGCAGGTCGAGGTTGAGTTCGGTGCCCATCGCGACCAGGGTCTTGTCGACCCCGTCGAGGTCGCCGACGCGGCGGCTGACCTGCATCAGGCTGACCGAGTCGTGGTAGGCGCCGTGGCGGACGTCGAGGTGGTCGACCATCAGCGGGTCTCCTCGGGGAGGGCAGGGGGACGGGACAGGGTGTCGGAGGACGCGACGCGGGCACCGGCAAGGAGGCCGGCCGTGAGGTCGCGGCCGGAGGTGGCACCGACGGCGAGCAGCGCACGGACGGCAGGTGCCAGTGGTTGCCGACCGGCAAGGGCGTGCAGGACGTCGGCAGCGACGTCGCTGACCTCGCCACGCGCCGCGTGGGCGAGCAGGGCGGCCGAGATCGCGGTGGTGGTCGAGGTCGCCCGGACGGCGACGACCTCGCCGACGGTACGTGCCGCCACGATCCTGGCGTCGACATCGGCCGCGCCGACCGCGGGACCCAACAGCGAGATCGCGGACAGCAGGCCACAGAGCAGGTCGTCCCCGGACGGGGTCAGGCCCGGTCCGAGCCCGAGCAGTCCCTCGACGTGACCGGTTGCGCCCGCGGCGTCGCCGGTTGCGAGGGCGGTCCGCAGGCGGCCCAGCGGGGCCGCGAGGGCGAAGGGCAGCGGTGGTGCGGCGGTCGCCAGCAGCAGGTCGAGGTCGTCGCACCGCAAACGGAGCGCGTCGGCGGTGACCGTCGGCAGCGCCGGACGGGGCCGCCACCACCGTCGCACCTCGACGTGCAGGCCCGGAAGGACGAGGCGATGGTCGCCGAGCCGGCCGGATGCGCCGACCGTGACGGCAGCGAACGGGCGCTCGCTCGCCCGAGCCGCGAGACCGATCGCGTTCGGGTGGGCGATCCCGTCTCCGGCGACGACGGCGACGATGCCGGCGGGGTGGGACAGGTAGACCGCGGCCGGAAAGGCCGCAAGGACATCGACCCGCACGGCAGGTGCGGTGACACGGTCGCGGATGGCCGCGCTGGCGCTGGCACCGACGGCGGGCGGCTGCGGAGCCCTCATCCGGCCACCACCTGGGTACCGACCCGGCCATGGATCGCGTCGACGACGTCGCCGAGCGCCGCGATCACCGCGCGCGAGCCGGTGCGCTCGACGAACCGGCAGGCGGCCGCGACCTTCGGGCCCATCGAGCCGGCGGCGAACTGGCCGTCCGCGGCGTACTGCCGCAGCTCGGTGACGGTGACCGTCTCGAGCCAGCGCTGCTGCGGCGTCCCGAAGTCGACGGCGACGCCGGGCACGTCGGTCAGGATCGCGAAGCTGTCGGCGCCGATCTCCTCGGCGAGCAGGGCGCCGGCGAGGTCCTTGTCGATCACGGCCTCGACGCCGTGCAGCGGTCCGCTGCCGTCGTCGACGACCGGGATGCCACCGCCGCCGTTGGCGACCACGATGGCGCCGTCGTCGAGCAGCAGTTCCACGGCAGGCCGGTCGACCGAGCGGCGCGGCTCGGGCGAGGCGACCAGGCGACGCCAGCCGCGGGCCGGGTCGTGGAGGAAACGCAGGCCGCCCTCGGTGCGACGCTGCACCTCGGCCTCGTCGTGCAGCCAAGGGCCGATGGGCTTGCTGGGCTCGGCGAACCCGGGGTCGTCGGCGTCGACGAGCACACGGCTGACCACCGGGACGACCGGCCGCTCGAGGCCGCGCTGCGCCAACTCGAACGTCAGCGTGTCGGCGATCGTGAATCCGATCGTGGCCTGGGTCTGCGCGACGCACCAGTCCAGCGGCACCGGCGGGACGACGTCCTTGGCCAACTCGTTCTTGATCAGCACGTTGCCGACCTGCGGCCCGTTGCCGTGCGTGAGCACCA
>JBBDSX010000005.1:10444-13815 GCA_040904725.1 Egicoccus sp. | reverse complement strand
CAGCGGCGGTTCCTGGCCGGCCAGTCGGTCTCGGAGGATCGGTCATGAGCGGCGGCGGCCGAGTGAACCGAAGGGCGAGGCCGGCGGTCTCGGAGGATCGGTCATGAGCGGCGGTGCTGGACACGCCGAGGTCATCTCCATGGCCGAACAGCGGGCCGCCCGCGAGCAGGCCGCCTCCGGCGAGGCACGTCCACGCTGCCAGGCGACCACGCTCGAAGGGCGCCGCTGCCGCAACTACGCCGTCGAAGGCGGGTACTGCCGCGTGCATGCGGCACGGACCGAGCCGGACGAACCGGCCATGGCCGACGAGGTACCCGACGAGGACACGGCCCGTCGACGTGCCGACGAGGAGGCCGCCCGCCGGGGCTGGCAGCCGCCGATGGACGCGTTCGTCCTCCTGCGCGACCTGCTCGGCGCCGACTGGGGCCGGCACCTGAGCGACGCCGCAGCGTTCCTGCGCCGCCGCCTGACCGGCGACTACGAGATCGACGAGTTCGGGTTCGACGAGGACCTCACCACCCACGTGCTGATGCCGTTGATCCGCCCGTTCCACCGCTACTGGTGGCGGGTCGCCTCCTACGGGGCCGAACACATCCCCGCCGAGGGCGGCGGCCTGGTCGTGGCCAACCACGCCGGCACGCTGCCGGCCGATGCGATGATCACCCGGCTCGACATCCTCGACCAGACCGGTCGGCACGCCCGTGAACTGGCAGCCGACCTCGCGCTCCGCACGCCCTTCGCCGGACCCTTCGCCCGCAAGACCGGCGCCACGCTCGCCTCCGGGCCCGACGCCGACCGCCTGCTCGAACGGGGCGAACTGGTCGCCGTCTGGCCCGAGGGCTACAAGGGCGTGGGCAAGTCGTGGCGCGATCGGTACCGACTGCAACGTTTCGGACGCGGCGGCTTCGTGGCCACGGCGCTGCGGGCCCAGGTGCCGATCATCCCGACCGCCATCGTGGGCAGCGAGGAGATCTACCCGCTGCTGTACGACCTGCGTGTGGTCGCACGACTGCTCGGGTTGCCGTACTTCCCGGTCGTGCCGCAGATGTTCGCGCTGCCCGTCCTCGGCCCGTTCGCGCTGCTGCCGCTGCCGTCCAAGTGGATCATCGAGTACGGCCAGCCGATCGACACGACCCGGTTCGGCCCCGAGGCCGCCGATGATCCCATGGCCGTTTTCGACCTCACCGACCACGTCCGCGGCACGATCCAGCACATGCTGCACCGCAACCTCATGGGCCGCCGCTCGGTCTTCCTCTGACGTCTCTGCCGGCGGTTCCTGTGCCCCTCCGTGGGGAGCGGACCCCCGCCTCTGCCGGACTGGTCACCGCCGGCGGCGACCACAACGGGGCGCGGCCCGGCGTTTGCCGGGCCGCGTCGTTCGCCGTTGCCGCGCCTAGTCCTCCTTGCGACGGAGGGCGACGGCGCCGGCCATGGCGGTCAGGCCGAGCACACCCGCGACACCCGGACCCGTGTGCGGCAGTTCGCCGGGGTCGGCGTCGATCACGTCGGGACTGACGGTCGGTTCGGCCGGGGTGGCGTTCACGCCGACGCTGGTCTCGTTGGCGTGGACGATGACGGCGATCTCGCCGCCGACCTCGGCCATGCCGGGCAGGGCGCCCATCGGCATGGAGGCGGCGACGACGAACGGCGTGGTGCCGGCCGCGGTGCCGGCGCCCTCGATCGCGCCGGTGTAGGCCTCGCCCTGCGTGACGGCCTGCGTCGACAGGGCGCCGAGCAACTGGTCGACACCGTCGAAGACCGGGTCGAGCGAGCCGCCGGCGAGGTCGTCCTGGATGACCTGCTCGAGCACCGCGATGTCACCCAGGGGGCCGTCGGTGGCGATCAGGCGCAGCAGGCTCTGCTCCTGCGGGCACGCCCGGACCTGCACGTCGGTCACGCTGGCCGAGCGGGTGGCCTCGACCCCGTTGGTCGTGGCCGTCGAGCTGAAGGTGTACGGGTCGGTGCCGTCGCCGCCGACACAGGCGATGCCGAGCGCGTTGAGCCCGGTGAGCGTCGACGTCGCGGTGGCCGTCACGCTGTCGCCGTCGTGGACGACCTCGGCGGTGGTGCCGATCAGCTCGAGATCGACCAGCGGGACGTCGGCGTCGAGCGGGTTGTTCAGCCGCAGGAACGACGGTTCGCCGGCCGCGTCGGCCTCGCACAGCGACCCGTCGCCCAGCAGCCCCTCGAAGGCCGGGTCGGTGGCCTCGCACAGCGCCGGGTTCAGCTCGGCGAGCAGTTGCTCGTTCAGGGCGTCGACGGCCTGGCCCAGTGCGTCACGGGCCTCGGCCGGGAGCCCGAGCTCGATGAGGTTGCCGAGTTGGATGTCGAGCCCGGCGATCTGCACGTCGGCGTACGCGCGGGTGTCGTCGGCGGCGCACTCGACACCGAGCAGGGTCAGCGTCACGACGGGCGTGTCACCCGGCGGCAGTGCGACGTCCATCGGTCCGCCCTGGCAGGCGCCGGGCGCCTCGGCGGCCTCGGCGGCGAGCAGGAGGTTGGTGACGAAGGCGTCGGCGGTCGGCTCGACGGCCTCGTCGGTGCCGGCGCGGCGGAGTTCGGCCTGGGCGCGGCCGAGGTCGATGCGGATGCCGGTGGTGGTCACCTCGCCGAGCTCACAGCTGCCGGCGATACCGGCACCCTCGAGCACGTCGGCGAGACCGTCGGCGAGCGCCGCGGGCAGACCGACGCACACCGTGGTGCCGTTGGCCTCGGCGTAGGCGGCGAACCCGCCGACGCCCGCTTCGGGCGTGCCGGCGCTGCCACCGACACGCGGCGCGGTGGCGTCGGCATCAGCGTCGCCGTCACCGTCACCCTCCTCGCCGGGGCCGGGCAGCCCGGCCTCCTCGAGGGCGGCGAGCAGCTGGTCGAGGACGTCCTGCAGTTCCGGTGGCAGGGGGCTGCCCTCGTCCCCGCCGCCGCCCGGCAGTGCCTCGAGCAGCTGTTCGAGTTCGGCGGGGTCGAGGTCGCCGATCAGCTCTTCGAGCTGGCCCGGATCGAGGACGTCCTCGAGGCCACCGAGGTCCGGTGGTGCCGGCTGAGCCGTGGCGATGCCCGGCACGGCCAGGACCATCAGGCCCGCGGCCGCCGCCGCACCCCTTCGCAACCAACGTCGCGTGTTCATCCCCGAGACCTCCCAGTCGCCGCCGGACCTTCGTCCGGGCGGGTCGTCAGCAGGTTCAACGAGTGGAGATACCGCGGGTCACGGGGCGAGGGTGACCGAACGTCCGGTGCACGAGGTGGACGTCGTGGCAACCACCGGGCCGGCGTGTGTCAGTTGCCGCCGAGGCCGAGGCCGTTGCCGAGGTCCTCGACGAGATCGCCGGCGCCGTTGGTGACACCGTCGACGGCGTCACCGACCTCGCCGACCG
>JBBDSX010000005.1:5595-10344 GCA_040904725.1 Egicoccus sp. | reverse complement strand
TCGCCGACCGTCTCGCCCACGTCGTCGACCACGTCATCCGCCGTCTCGCCGACGTCGCCGACCGCGTCGCCGAGGTCACCGACGCGGTCCGTGGTCTCCTCGACCACGTCGCCGGTCCGGTCGCCGGTCCCCTCGACCGTCTCGCCGACCCGCCCGGTCACCTCGTCGACGGTCCCGGACCCGGGGTCGGTCGTTGGCGCCGTCCCCGTCAACTCGGGTGGGCCCGTCGGGTCCGTGCGGGGGTCGGCCGCACGCTCGACACGTTCGACGGACTCGGCGGCCGCCCCCGACAGCCCGTCGCTGAGGCGGGGCAGGTCGAGGCGCGGGGCCGGTGTCGGCAGTGCCGCGGACCGCAGACGTTCGGTGAGGCTGTCCGGCTCGCCCAACGGCAGCACGCCGGACTCGGCGAGTTCGACGCAGTCGCAGGCCGCGATGGCCGGGAACAGCAACTCGAGCCGGATCAGGCGCAGGACGCCGAGCGAGTCCTCGGCGCGGGGCCGGACCTGGGGCGGCAGGTCGTCGTAGATCTCGACGAGCGTGGCGGCCTGGCGCTGCGTGAACGCGTCGAGTTCGGCGAGCAACGCCCCGTCGTCGTCGCGCCCGGCCTCGGCGATCAGGGTCTCGGCGCCCTCGAGCGAACGCTGGTCCATCTCGGCCAGGGCGGTGACGAGGCGGCTGCTGGCGAGCACGTCGCGGCCTTCGGAGACCTCGTCGAGCCGCTCCTCGGCGAACTGCAGTTGCAACCGGCCGTGCTGGGCGACGTCGCCGGCCAGCGACAAACGTGCCGACTCGGTGGCCTGCTTGACCGGGTACAGCGCCTCGCCGGGCAGGGCTTCCTGGGCGGCGAACGCGACGCCCGTGGTGCCGACCACGGCCGAGGCCAGACCCGTGGCGACGCCGAGGCGGAACGAACGGGTGCCGCGCCGCTCGCGTACGGGTACGGCGGCGGGTGCGGTCTCGGTGGCGTCGTTGGCGATGTCGGCGAGCAGGCGGGCGCGCATCGCCTCGCGGTTGGCGGGGCTGAGTGCGACGGCCTCGAACGGCTCGCGTTCGATCACCTCGGTCGCGATCGCGCCCAGGCGCCGGGCCTCGCGGCCGACCTCGTGTGGCGCGCTCGCGCCGTCGAGCAGCGCAGCGAGCTGCTCGATGTCGCGGGCGTGGCGGCGGGGCATCACGGGCGTACCTGACGGGTGGTCGACGATCCCCGGACAATACGAACAACACGAACCGAGGTTGACATCAACGTCAACGACGGAATGCAGCGCGGGTCACGGCACCGTGCGGTGAACGCTCCGCGTGTGCTCCTGGCCGAACTCCGAGACCGGCTCCGGGGCCTCGAAATGCCGACGCGGCCGCCTCCGCCGCCGCTCATAGCGGCATCACCTTGAGCAGCGCGAGGATCCCGCCGAGGCCCGTCGCCGCCAGCTTCGCGAGTTCGGGGTGGCCCTCGACCTCGCTCGCCAGCGCCCGCAGGGCCCGGTACTGCAGTGCCTTCGTGGCGCCGACGGACCGTTCCATCACCGCCGCGGTCTCGGCGACGGACAGGTCGTGCACGAAGCGCAGTTCGATGACCTCGCGGTGCTCGTCCTTGAGCTGCTCGAGCGCCTGGCCGAGCGCCCGGGTCATGTCGCGTGCCACGGCGACACGCTCGGGATCGTCGGGACCGGTGGGCGTGGGGTCGTCACGCACGTCGTCGGTGGTGCGCTCGAGCCGGAACCGTGCCGACTTGAAGTGGTCGTGGACCCGGTTGCGGGCGATCGTCATGATCCAGGCGCCGAGGTCGACGCCCTGCCATTCGAAGCTGGACAGGCGGCGGTAGGCACGCAGGAACACGTCCCCGACCAGGTCCTCGGCGAGCTGACGGTGACCGACGCGGCGGTAGACGTAGGCGAAGGTCTGGTCCACGTAGCGGTCGTAGAGGGCCGCGAACGCCTGGGCGTCGCCCTCCTGGGCCCGCGCGACGAGGTCGATCACCTCGGGGTCGAGGGCCTCGTCGGCCTGCGCGCCGGCGCTCACAGTCCGCCCGCCCGGTACAGCTGGACCGCCGCAGCCACCACGATGACGGCGAGCAGCAGCACCAGTGCCAATGACGTTCCCGAACGCACGCGGCCTCTCCAACGCCGGTCATGGGCGGCTCCACCCCCCGGTCCCGGCCAAGGGTACGGGAACCTGTCCCGATCCACCTCGACCCGGTCGTAGTCAACCGGACCGGGGCGTGCACGTCATGCCCCTTGGGAGGGGGCCTCGATCCGAGCACTACGCGGGCGGCACCGTCGGCTGGTCGGGATCGTCCTCGTGGGCGCCGGGTGCGACCTCGACCACGTCGGGGCGCCCCAGCACCTCCTCGGCCGAGGCCCCCTCGAGCAGCGCCACGCACTTCTCGCGCTCCTGGCGCAGGTAGCCGACCAGGGCCCGCCGGTCGTCGAGGTAGCGCCGGCAGTCGAGCTCGAGCGTGATCGACAGTGGCTGGCCGGCAGCCGTGCCGCCGGCTCCGGGGGCCGCGTCCTCGGCGACCTCGCGCAGGAACGCTGCCAGCGGCAGGCGGCCATGGCCAAGGGGGGCGTGGCTGTCGTGGCCGTTGCCCCGGTTGTCGGAGACGTGCAGGTGCACCGCCTGGTCGCGCAGACGGCGGTAGGCGGCCGTGATGTCGACGTTGGCGACGCCGAAGTGGCTGGTGTCGAGCACGACGTGCCGGAAGGGGCCGAGGTGCTCGGGTTCGGTGTAGCGGTGGAAGCGCACCGGCCGGCCCGCCACCGACACCGGATACAGGTTCTCCACCCCGATCCGGGTGTCGAGGTCCGCCGCCTCGTCGTCGCACTCGGCCAGCAGCCACTGGTGGAAGTCGCGCTGCCACCGAAACGGTGGGTGCACGATCATCAGGTCAGCGCCGACGTCCCGGGTCAACTCGAGCGTCCGCTGCGCCTTGGTGACGAGATCGGTGCCGAACACGCGGCGCGTCAACAGCAGGAACGGCCCGTGCACCACGGGGACGGCCACGCCCTCGGACGCGGAGGCCGCGGCGATCCGCTCGGGATCCTGGGTCGCCGGGTCCTGGGTGACCATCAACTCGGCGCCGTCGTAGCCGGCCTCGGCCAGCACGCCGAGCGCCCAGTCCAGGGGACGGGCGAACAACGGACCGGTCGAGGCGAGGATGCGCATGACCGACCAGCGTAGCCCTGCGGGCCCGCGCGGCCCGGGGCGGGTCGGGCCGCTGGACGCGGCGAACGAGGTCCGTCGGACGACGGCCCGGACCCGTGGGCCGACAGTAGGCTGCGACCGCTACGGGCCGTCGGACCGGGGCAGGGAGGCGACAACTCGTGGAGCCCGTCGACGTCGCGGCACGCCTTCGTCGCAGCGCCGAACAGCATCCCGACCGGACCGCGCTCGTCTGGGCCGGGGGTCGGCGCACGTACGGCGAACTGCACGTGCGGGTCGACGCCGGCGCCGCGGTGCTGCAGGACCTCGGCGTCGCCCCCGGGGACCGGGTCGCGCTCGTGGCCGGCACCACGCCCACCTTCGTCGAGGTGGCGGCGGCCGTCCTGCGGGCGGGCGCGGTGCTCGTGCCCCTGCTGCCGGGCCTGGCCCCCGACGAACTGCGCCATGCACTGCGAGACAGTGGCGCCCGCGTGGCCGTGGTCGGCCCGGAGCGGCTCGCGGCGGTCGCCGCGCTCGCCGGGGAACTCGAGGACCTGCGCGTGATCGGGGCGGATGCGCAGCACGACGACGTCGAGGTGTGGGCCGACCTGTGCGCCGCGGCGGCGGCACCCACGCTGGTGGAGCGGCGCCCCGAGGACCTCGGCGCCATCGTCTACACGTCGGGCACCACGGGTCGGCCGCGTGGGGCGATGCTCTCGCGCGGCAACCTCGCCGCGAACCAGGACCAGTCGCTCGCCGGCCGGTTCGAGGTGACCGGCGACGACGTGATCCTGCTGGTCCTGCCCCTGGCACACATCTACGCGTTCAACGTCGGTCTCGGCGCGGCGCTGACCGTCGGTGCCACGATGGTGCTCGTCGAACGTTTCGACCCCGACGCCACGCTGCAGGACATGGTCGACCACGACGTCAGCGTCATCCTCGGCGCTCCGGCGATCTACGTCGCCTGGCTGCGGGCCGGCCGCCTCGACGACGTCCGCCTGCCCGCGCTCCGGCTGGCCGTCTCCGGTGCCGCACCGTTGCCCCCCGCCGTGCTGACCGGCTTCGCCGCGGCGACCGGCGTCACGATCGAGGAGGGCTACGGGCTGACCGAGGCGTCCCCGAGCGTCACCAGCAACGCGATGGCGCCCTCGCCCCGTGCCGGCTCGGTGGGGCTGCCGTTGCCCGATCTCGAGTTCCGCCTCGCCGACGACGACGGTGGGGACGTGGCCCCGGGCGATCCCGGCGAGATCTGGGTCCGCGGCCCCAACGTCTTCCAGGGCTACTGGAACGACCCCGAGGCGACCGCGGCCACGCTGACCGACGACGGCTGGCTGCGTACCGGCGACGTCGCCGTCCGCGACGACGACGGCTACGTGTTCCTCGTCGACCGCAAGCGTGACCTGATCATCGTCAACGGTTTCAACGTCTACCCCCGCGAGGTCGAACGGGTCCTGCTCGACGACGCCGAGGTGCTCGACGTCGCGGTCGTCGGCGCCGACCATCCGCTGACGGGCGAGACGGTGGTCGCCTACGTCGTCCCGCTCGGCGGCCAGGCGGACCCGGGTGGGTCGGCACCGGGGGTGAATCCGGGTGGGTCGGCACCGGGGGTGAATC
>JBBDSX010000005.1:0-5495 GCA_040904725.1 Egicoccus sp. | reverse complement strand
CCGGGTGGGTCGGCACCGGGGGTGAATCCGGGTGGGTCGGCACCGGGGGTGAATCTCGACCACCTGGGCGACGTCTGCCGGGCCCGCCTGGCCCGGTACAAGTGTCCGACCCGGTTCGAGGTGGTCGACAGCCTGCCGATGACCGCCAGCGGCAAGGTGCGCCGGCGCGAACTGCGTGCGGACGACTGACGTGCCACCCCTGCGGCTGCGGCGCCGGCAACGTCCCGACGTGGTCGTCTACGGCCGCGCGAGCTGTGGGCTGTGCCGGCGGGCCGAGGCACTGGTGGCCCGCGAGGCCCGTGGTGCGCAGGTCGTGCACGTCGACGTCGACACCGACGAGGCGCTCGTCGCGCGCTACGGCGTCCGGGTCCCCGTGGTGACGGTCGACGGGCGCGAGGTGGCCGAACTCGAGGTCGCGCCCGGAGCCGTCCGGGCCGCGGTCAGGCGCGCCCGGCGCGGCGCCTGAGCCGCGCAGTCCAGCCGGCCGAATTGGCCTGGTTCGCCCGGCCCCGTAGCCTCGAGCGGTGAGCTCGCCCCGGGTCCGGGGCCGCGAGCGAGTCACGGACGGTCGACGATCGGCCGCGAGGACGACAGGTGCAGGCGTGTCGCAGCGACGGATTCCCGAGGCCACGGTCGCCCGTCTGCCGCGCTACCTGCAGGTGCTCGTCGAGGCCGCCGACGCGGGGCAGCACACGCTCTCCAGCGACGACCTGGCCAAGGCGTCCGGGCTGACCTCGGCCAAGGTGCGCAAGGACCTGTCGTTTTTGGGCACCTACGGAACGCGCGGGGTCGGCTACACCGTGGCGCAGTTGACCACCGAGATCTCGACCGTCCTCGGCCTGTCCGACGACCGTCCCGTGGCCATCGTCGGCGTCGGCAACCTCGGCCGCGCGTTGGCGACCTACGACGGGTTCACGCGGCGCGGCTTCCGGATCGAGGCGTTGGTCGACGCCGACCCGGCCAAGATCGGCACGCGGGTCGGCGGTCACGTCGTGCAGGCCCCGCAGGACCTGCCGTCGCTGGTGTCCGACCGCGGTATCACGATCGCCGTGCTCGCCACCCCGGCGGACCGCGCCCAGGCCGTCGCCGACGAGGTGGTCGCCGCGGGCGTGACCGCGATCCTCAATTTCGCGCCGGGCCACCTCGACGTGCCCGAGCGGATCACGGTTCGCAGCGTGGACCTGTCCACCGAGTTACAGATCCTGTCGTTCTACGAGCAGCTCAACCAGGTCTCGGCCGCGGCCAGCTGAGCGGTCTCGGCCCGCCGTTGGGGCTGGTCAGCCAACGTCGGTACGCTCGTCCGCAGACGCTGCGGCCGCACGCCTGCCGCCGTCCGTGTCGTTGCCGGCGCATGCCGGCCCGGCCGCTTCCCGAGGCGTCGACGCATCTTCCACAATCAGATCGGGCCCATGTCCCTCCTCGTCGTCGGGTGCAACCACCGCAGCGCGGACCTGCCGCTGCTGGAACGTCTCGCCGTGCCCGCAGCCGAGTTGCCCAAGGCCCTCGCGTCGCTGACCGCGCTCGAGCACGTGCAGGAGGCGGTCGTGCTCTCGACCTGCAACCGCGTCGAGATCTACGCCTCGGTCAGCCGCTTCCACCCGGGCCTGCAGGAGCTGCGCGGCTGGCTCGCCGAACGTGGCGACATCCACCCGCAGGACCTCGACGACCTGCAGTACAGCTACCACGACGACCGCGCGGCCGCGCACCTGTTCGCGGTGGCCGGCGGGCTCGACTCCATGGTGGTCGGCGAGCGCCAGATCGCCATGCAGGTCAAGCAGGTCATGGAGATCGCCCGCGAGGAGGGCACCGCCCGCCGCGTGCTGCAGCGACTGTTCCGGCAGGCGGTCCGGGTCGGACGCCGGGTGCGCAGCGACACCGCGATCGGCAGCGGCGCCTCGTCGATGGTCGACGTCGGCCTCGACGTGGCGGCTGAACGGCTCGGGTCGAGCCTGACCGACCGCCACGTGCTGCTCGTCGGCGCCGGGAAGATGGGCGGGCTGACCGCCCAGCGTCTCGTCGACGAGGCGGCCGGCCGCATCGACGTGTGGAACCGCTCCGAGGACAAGGCCGACCGGCTCGCCCAGCGCACCGGCGGCCGGGTGATCGCCCCCGGTGGGCTCGCCGACGCCGTCGCGGCCGCCGACCTCGTGGTGTGCACCACCGGCGCGGCCGAACCGGTGCTCGACCTCGATCTCGTCCTCGGCGCGCTCCAGGCTCGCCGTGACGCCGCAGGCCCGCAGGTCCAGCCGCTGGTCCTGCTCGACCTGGCCATGCCCCGCAACGTCGACCCGCGCTGCCACGACCTGCCGGGCGTCGAGGTGGTCGACATCGCCGACGTCCGACGCCTCGTCGCCACGGACGCGGGGCGCGTGAGGAACGATCGTGGCGTGACCGGCGAGGTCGTCGCCGCGGCCCGTGCCATCGTCGACGAGGAAGCCGACCGGTTCGTGGCCTGGACCCGGGCCGGCGAGGTCGAACCGACCATCCGTGACCTGCGCCGCACCGCCGAGCAGATCCGCGACGCCGAACTCGAGCGGCTGTCGGGCAAGCTCTCGACCCTCGACCCGCGCCAGCGCGAGGCCGTCGAGGCGCTCACCCGCGGCATCGTCAACACGCTGCTGCACCAGCCGACCGTCCGGCTCAAGGAACTCGCGGACCGCACCGGTGCCGACGGCCACGCCGCGGCGCTGCGCGACCTGTTCGGCCTCGACGCTGCCGAACCGGACCTCGACGCGTGACCACGTCCGACGGCCCCTGGCGGATCGCGACCCGCCGCTCGACGCTCGCCCAGACCCAGGCCCGCCACGTCGGCGAGGCGCTGCAGGAGGCGACCGGCCGGGCCTTCGAACTCGTGCCGATGTCGACCACGGGCGACGACCACCCCGACCGTGCGCTCGAGGCGTTCGACAGCAAGGGCCTGTTCGTCGACGCGACCCGCCGGGCCGTGATCGACGGTGACTGCCACGTCGTCGTGCACTCCTACAAGGACCTGCCGACCGAGGCGGCCGAGGGGCTCACCATCGGTGCGGTCCCGCGCCGCGCCGACCCCCGCGACGCGCTGGTGACCCGCGCCGGCTGGCGCCTGGCCGAGATCCCGCGCGACCGGCAGGTCGTGATCGGGACCTCGGCGCCGCGGCGGAAGGCGCAACTGCAGAAGTCGCGCCGTGACCTGCTCGTCCAGCCGATCCGCGGCAACCTCGAGACCCGGCTCGGCAAGGTCGTCAGTGGGGAGGTCGACGGCATCGTGCTGGCGCTGGCCGGCCTGCTGCGTCTGCGGCCCAAGGGGTTCGACGTCACCGTCGTGCCGCTCGAACACGGCGAGATGCTGCACGCCCCGGCACAGGGGGCCCTGGCCGTCGAGTGCCGTACCGACGACGCGCCCACGCGCAAGGCGCTGCGCCGCGTCGACGACGCCACCACCAGGACCGAGGTCGCCGCCGAGCGCGAACTGCTGACGCAACTCCAGGGCGGGTGCACGGCGCCGATCGGCGCCCACGCGACCCTGCTGCCGTCGCCTGGCGGCGATGGCGAGCGGTTGGAGTTGCTCGGGCTGCTCTCGGACCCCAGCGGCACCCGCCTGTACCGGGCGTCGCACGAGACCGCGGCCGACGAACCCCACCTGCTGGGACGGGTCATGGCCGCCACGTTGCTCGAGGCCGGCGGCGCCGAGGTCCTCGAACGGCTGCGGCAGACGTGAGCGGCACCGGTCGCGGAGGATCGACGACGGGTGGTCCGCTGGCCGGGCGACGCGTGCTGGTGGCCCGCGCCCGTGCCCAGGCCTCCGCGCTCGCCGAACAGATCCGTGAGCTCGGCGGTGAACCGGTCGAGGCGCCGGTCCTGCGCATCGAGCACGGCGACCGCGGCGCCCTGCGCGCCGCCCTGCACGACCTCGGACAGGGCGCCTACACCGTGGTCTGCCTCACCTCGCCGAACGGGGTCGACGCCGTCGCCGACGCCATCGAGGAGGACGACCTCGACGCCCGCGTGTTCGCCGGTGTCCCCGTGGTCGCCTGCGTGGGGTCGGGTACGGCGGCACGGTTGTGGGAACGGTTGCGGGTGCGGCCCGACCTGGTCCCCGAGCGCGCGACCACCGAGTCCCTGGGCGAGGCGGTGCCACCGGGCAGCGGACGCGTGCTGCTGCCGCGGGCCGACATCGCCAGCGAGATCCTGCACCGGATGCTGGTCGACAAGGGCTACGAACCCGTCGAGGTGACCGCGTACCGCACCACGCTGCCCGAGGCGCTGCCCGACCTCGTGCTGGACGATCTCGCGGCGGGTCGCATCGACCTGCTCGCGTTCGCGTCGTCGTCGACCGTGCGCAACTTCGTCACCCTGGTCGGTGACCGACCGTGGCAGGGCGCGGTCGTCTCGATCGGGCCGGTGACCTCGCGGACCTGCCGTGAGCTGGGCATCCCGGTCGCGGTCGAGGCCGACCCGCATGACCTCGACGGCCTGGTGGCGGCCCTGGTCGACGCGGCCGCGTCCGACCGGTAGGCCGGCGCGCCACAGCACCGGGCTTCCTAGGCTCGATTCCCGGACGGGACGAGTGAGGGGCGAGGCGTGGCGATCAAGGACCGACTCCTGACCGTCCCGGTCATCGGCACCGCGTTGCGCATGCAGGAGCGCTATCGCCTCGACGCCGCCGACCAGTTCGCCGCGGCCATCGCGCTGTTCGGGTTCCTGTCGCTGGTGCCGCTGCTGGTGCTGGCGGTGGCCGTGGCCGGCTTCGTGTTCTCCGATCCCGCCGAGCAGGCCGAGATCGCCCGCACGCTCACGTCCGCCGTCCCGGGCCTGCAAGCGGCCTTCGGGGCCACCGAGCAGGGCGTCGACGGGTTCATGGAGGCCGTCGTCGACAACCGCGGTGCCCTCGCCGGGTTCGGTGTGGTCACGCTGCTGCTGACCGGTCTCAAGGTGATCAACTCGGCGATGGTGGCGACCACCATGGTGTTCCGTGGTGCCCTGCCGGTGGGGGTCAAGGGCAAGCTGTTGCAGGTCGCCGCGATGCCCCTGCTGGGCATCGTGGCGCTGCTGGCCGCCGGCGCCTCCAGCCTGGTCGGCGTCCTCGACCTGCCCGGCTGGGCGGCGACCCCGGTCGCGCTGCTGGCCACCATCCCGCTGGACCTGCTGCTGTTCCTGACCGCCTACAAGATGTTCTCCCCGACCAGTGACCTCAGCTGGCGACGGTTGCTGCCGGGTGCGGCGGTGGGCGCGGTGGGCTGGGCCGCACTCAAGATCGCCGGGGCGTCGTACGTGTCGAGCCAGGCCGAGAGCGCCGGCGCCCTGTACGGCGCGTTCGGCGGCATCATCGCGCTGTTGCTCCTGCTCTACCTCGCCGGCCGGCTGTACCTGTACGGCGCCGAACTCAACGCCCTGCTCGCCGAGCGGCACATCGGCATCCTGGTCTCGCCCGAGATCCACGGGGTGCCCCTGGTCGACGCCAAGGCGGCCGCCGGCGACGCCTCGGCGACCGAGACGCGCCAACTGCCCGCCGTGAC
>JBBDSX010000004.1:0-2259 GCA_040904725.1 Egicoccus sp. | reverse complement strand
CGCGGATCGCGCCGATGCCGAGGATGCCGGCCTCGGGGTGGTTGATGATCGGGTCACCGTCGTCGTTGCCGAACGCGCCGTAGTTGTTGACCGTGAACGTCCCACCGGTCAACTCGCCCGGCGTGAGCTTGCCCGACCGCGACTTGCCGGCCAGTTCGGACAACTCGAGCGCCAACTGCAGCGTCGACTTGGCGTGGGCGTCCTTGATGTTGGGAACGACCAGTCCGGCCTCGGTGTCGGAGGCGAACCCGAGGTTGATGTGCTCGAGCAGCCGGATCTCGCCGGCCTCGCGGTCGATGCGGGCGTTGAGCGTCGGGAAGCGGCGCAGGGCCAGCACCGCAGCGCGCATCACCAGGGCGAACGGCGTGACCTTGACGTCGAAGCCCTCGTCGCGCGCGGCCTGCGTGAGCTGCTTGCGGACCTCCCACAGCTCGGTCAGGTCGGCCTGCCGGGTACAGGAGGCCGCCGGGATGTCGTGGCGCGAGGTCTCCATCTTCTCGACGATCCGCTTGCGGATCCCGCGGATCTGTTCGACCTCGCCCGGCCTGCGACCTCGAAATCCGATCTCGAGGTCGCCGGTTCTCGCTGCGCTCGCCCCGCCTCCCGCGGCTGCCGGCGCCTGGGCGCCGGACACCGCCGCAGCGGATGTGGCGGGTTCGCGCTGCCCACTGGGTGCTGCGGCGACGCCATCCGCAGCGGTCTGGACGTCGTCCCTCGTGATGACGCCGTCGGGGCCGGAGCCGGGGGCGATGGCGGCGAGGTCGACCCCGAGGTCCTTGGCCACCTTGCGCACCGGCGGCTTGGCCAGCGGCTTCACGTTCTCGGCCGTCTGCCCGTTGCCGGCCGCGGCTGCCGCAGCCGCACCGCCGCGGCGTCGGCGCCGGGCACCGCCCTTGCCCTGGCCGTAGCCGACCAGCGGCTGCGGCTCCTCGTCGGCGTCGAGCCCGGTCGACTTGCGGACCGGTTCGCCGTCGTTGCCGGCGTTCTCCTCGACCGACGCCGCGGCCGCCGCCTCGCCCGCCTCGAAGCCGCCCTGCGCCGGCGACGCCTCGGTCTCGGCGAGCGTGGCCGCATCCCCCTCGGCCACGGCGCCACCCTCGACGTCGACGTCGATGCGCAGGAACACGCTGCCGACCTCGAGGGCTTCGCCGACCTCGCCGATCCGCTCGACGACCTTGCCCGCGAACGGCGAGGGCACGTCGACGACCGCCTTGGCGGTCTCGATCGACGCGACGGTCTGGTTGAGTTCGATCACGTCGCCGACGGCGACGTGCCACTCGACGACCTCACCCTCCTCGAGACCTTCGCCGAGGTCGGGCAGCTTGAAGTCCTTGACATCAGGCATGGGGTGCCCTCCCTCAGTAGGTCAGCGACCGTTCCACCATGTCGAGGATCCGGTCCACGTCGGGCAACCAGAACTCCTCGAGTTTCGCGGGCGGGTAGGGCGTGTCGTAGCCCGTGGCGCGCAGCACCGGTGCCTCGAGCGAGTAGAAGGCCTGTTCCTGGATGCGGGCCGCGATCTCGGCACCCATGCCCAGGGTCTGCGCCGCCTCGTGGACCACGATCGCGCGCCCGGTCTTCTCCACCGACGCGATCATGGTGGGGGTGTCGAGCGGGCTGAGCGAGCGCAGGTCGACGACCTCGAGCGACCAGCCCTCGTCGGCGGCCGCCTCGGCTGCCTCCAGCGCGGTACGCACCATCGGCCCGTAACAGAACACGCTCGCGTCGGTGCCCTCGCGGCGGACGACCGCCTTGTGCGGCGGCTCCGTTTCCACCGGCAGTTCCGTCTCGGACTTCATCCAGTAGCGGCGCTTGGGCTCGAGGAAGATGACCGGGTCGTCCATCGCGATGGCCGCCCGCATCATCGAGTACGCGTCATCGGGCGTCCCCGGGGTGAAGACCTTGAGGCCGGCGGTGTGGGCCCAGTACACCTCGGGCGACTCGGAATGGTGTTCGACCGCACCGATGCCGCCGCCGTACGGGATGCGGATGGTGACCGGCAGCTTGACCGTGCCACGCGAGCGGTTGGGCATCTTGGCGAGGTGGCTGACGATCTGCTCGAACGCGGGGTAGGTGAACCCGTCGAACTGCATCTCTGGAACGGGGCGGTAGCCGTACATCGCCAGCCCGATGGCCGTACCGATGATGCCGGACTCGGCCAACGGGGTGTCGAAGCAGCGGTCCTCGCTGAAGGTCTCCTGCAACTTGTCGGTGACCCGGAAGACGCCGCCGAGCTTGCCGACGTCCTCGCCGAAGACC
>JBBDSX010000003.1:0-2259 GCA_040904725.1 Egicoccus sp. | reverse complement strand
ACGGCCTGATGGCGTTTCGCTGCCTCTCAGGTCATCGGGTCCGACCATACAGAGCACGGGCTAGTCATGCCATGGCCGATCCACAGGCACGGACACGCCGTGCGCGGGCTGCTTCGTCAACGCCTCCGGGCAGGACTCATCACCGTCCAGGGCGACCCGGTGCCGTGACGTGCGCCAGGGCGCGAGCTGAACGGCCGTCGGCGGAATGCGTGCATCCTGGGCTGGGCCGATGCGCCCGAGGATGCACGCATCGGGTCAGCGACGGTGGATCAGGTTTCGGTGGGGGCCTTGACGGCGAGGACGGGGCAGTCGGCCTGCAGCAGGATGTCCTGCGCGTTGGAGCCCATGACCAGTTTGCCGACGGGCGAGCGGCGACGGATGCCGATGACGATCATGTCGGCGCTCTCGTCCTTGGCCGCCTGCAGCAGATCCTCGTCCGGCGCGTTGCCGCGGACGAACTCGCGCAGCGTGTAGCTGATGCCCTCGGTGTCGAGTTGCTGCTCGAGGCGCTCGAACTCCTCGCGGTAGGCGATGACCTCGCCCTCGTCCTCGCGGGGACCGCCCTTGAACGAGTGGACCACGAGCAGTTCCGCATCACGCAGCCGTGCCTCTTCGACAGCACGCTGCAGGGCGGCGCGACCCTCGGGCGACCGCAGGAATCCGACGACGATGCGCATACGTTCAGTCCCTCCATGTGCCCGGCGTTCGGGCACCTCCCATGCTAATCGCGCCGGCGGGTCGAAGCCGGATCGATCCGCGACCGACCGGTGCGCGGCGAGCGAAACCCGTCCGGTCGTTCGGTCCACGCCGACTAGGGTGCGCCCCGCACGCGGCCGCGCCCCGGCCGCGTGACCGAACGGCGGCGCTCGGCGACCCCGCGCCCGCCCTCGGTGGAGCGAGCACCGTCTGCCCGACTCGGGCAGGATGCGGTGACGCGGGACGGTCAGGGAGCAACGCGACCTTCCGCGGACGAGACGGGCACCGCACGGCCACCCCGCGCGGCGCCCCGGACAACAGGAGTGGGCACGTGGCCGACGCTGCCATCGATCCCCGGGAGCTCTTGCCTCCCGACGAACCCGTGCATCTGCTGGACCCGGACGGGACCTACCACGAGGATCCCGAACATCCGGTCGACCTCGACGATGCCGGCCTGCGCGAGCTGTACCGGCTCATGCTGGTCACCCGGAAGGTCGACCGCGAGGCGATCAACCTCCAGCGTCAGGGCCAACTCGGCGTGTACGCGTCGTGCATGGGCCAGGAAGCCGCCCAGGTCGGCTCGGCCTACGCCCTCGCCGAGGAGGACTGGATCTTTCCCTCCTACCGCGAGCTCGGCGCGGCACTCGTCCGCCAGGTCGACGCGGCCGGCCTGCTGCACCTGTACCGCGGCACCTGGCTGTCGGACCACGACCCGTACAAGCACCACTTCGGGCTGATGTCGATCCCGATCGGCACCCAGGCGCTGCACGCCACCGGATTCGCAATGGGCGCCCGGCTCGACAACAACCCGATCGTCACGCTGACCTACTTCGGCGACGGCGGTACGTCCGAGGGCGACCCGCACGAGGCGATGACGTTCGCCGGGGTCATGAAGTCGCCGGTGATCTTCTTCGTGCAGAACAACCAGTACGCGATCTCGGTCCCGCTCGAGAAGCAGACGGCGGCGCCAACGCTCGCGCACAAGGCCATCGGCTACGGCCTGCCGGGTCGTCGCTGCGACGGCAACGACGTGCTGGCCACCTACGCGGTCACGCGCAAGGCCGTCGACCTCGCCCGCGCCGGCGACGGACCGACCTTCATCGAGGCACTGACCTACCGGATGGAGGCGCACACCACCTCCGACGACCCATCGCGCTACCGCACCCAGGCCGAGCTCGACGAGGCGGCCAAGACCGACCCGATCGCCCGGATGCGCAACTTCCTGCAACAACGTGACCTGTACGACACCGAGCTCGAGGAGGCCGTCGAGGAACAGGCCAAGGAGGTCGCCACCTACGTGCGTGCGGGCATCTACGACGCACCGCACGGCGACCCGATGGAGTTGTTCGAACACGTCTACGTCGACCCGACCGGCTACTTCGCCGGGCAGCGTGAACAGCTGCAGGCCGAACTCGACGCGAACGGGGAGGGCTGACGATGGCGGTCACCATGGCACAGGCCATCAACCGGGCCCTGCACGACGCGATGAGCGAGGACGAGCGCGTCCTGGTCTTCGGCGAGGACGTCGGCAAGCTCGGCGGCGTCTTCCGGGTCACCGACAAG
>JBBDSX010000002.1:0-13948 GCA_040904725.1 Egicoccus sp. | reverse complement strand
TCTGCTCGGTGGCCTTGCCGGCCCGCAGGGCGACCTTCTGGGCCGCCTGCTGCGGTGTGGTGACCACGACCATGTCGGCGTTGGGCAGCATCTGCGCCAGCGAGATGGCGATGTCGCCGGTGCCCGGTGGCAGGTCGCACAGCAGGAAGTCGAGTTCGCCCCAGTGCACGTCGCCGAGGAACTGCTGCAGCGCGCGGTGCAGCATCGGGCCGCGCCAGATCACCGAACGGTCGGGGTCGGTGAAGAACCCGATCGAGATCACCTTGCAGCCGTGCGCCTGCAGCGGCATGACCATGCCCTCGAACGCGACCGGCTTGCCCGACACGCCGAGCATGCGCGGGATCGAGTAGCCCCAGATGTCGGCGTCGAGCACGCCCACGTTGTGGCCCTGTTGCGCCAGTGCGACCGCGAGGTTGACCGTCACCGACGACTTGCCGACGCCGCCCTTGCCCGACGCGACCGCGATGACCTTGGTCGGCGAGTCGGCGGCGGCGAAGCTGATGTCCATCTGCGGGTTGGCAGCACCGCGCTCGGCGCGCAGGTTGGCCGACAACTGCTGGCGTTCTTCGTCGGTCATCGACCCGAACGCGACCTGGACGTCGTCGACGTCGGACAACTGCATGACCGCGTTGGTGACGTCGCGGGTGATGCGGTCCTTGAGCGGACAGCCCGGCACGGTGAGCTTGATGCGCACGCCGACACGCCGACCCTCGATCACCACCTCCTCGACCATGCCGAGTTCGGTGATCGGCTTGTCGATCTCGGGGTCGTCGACGGTCGCCAGAACGGCGAGTACCTGGTCCTCAGTGGGCACGCAGTGGCCTTTTCGTGGGCGGTACGGGGTGCAGCCGCGGACCCGACGAGGGGCTCGCGGGACCCGTCGTGTCAGCGTACCCCCGGCGTGGGTGGGGCCCCCGCCCCGAGCGGACGCGGGCCGCCGCTGGCGTCCGGCGTGGTCCGCAGCACCTCGTCGAAGGTGACCTCGCCGCGGTACGCGCGGGCCAGGGCGTCCTCGCGCAGGGTGCGCATGCCGGCCGAGCGGGCGGCCGCCGCGATCGCGTCCTCGGTGACCGCCGTCGACAACAGGCCGCGCAGTTCCGGGCCGACCGAGAGCAGTTCCGACACCGCGATCCGGCCGCGTTCACCGCCGTCGTCGCAGGCCAGACAGCCACGGCCGCGCGTCGGGGTGCCGCCGGCGAGGTCCGACCGTCGCAGGCCGAGGTGGCCGAGTACCTCGTCCGACGGCATGTCCGGCGCGGCGCACCCGGTGCAGATCGTTCGGAGCAGACGTTGGCCCAGCACCAGCAGCAGCGACGCGCGGACCAGGAACGGGTCGGCGCCGAGGTCGACCAGGCGGGCGACGGACGTGGCGGCATCGTTGGTGTGCATCGAGGCGAGCACGAGGTGGCCGGTCGTGGCCGCCTCGACGGCGAGTTGTGCCGTCTCCTGGTCGCGGATCTCGCCGACGAGCACGACGTCGGGGTCCTGGCGCAGCAGGTGCCGCAGGCCGCTCGCGAAGGTCAGGCCGATGCGTGGATCGACCTGGGTCTGGTTGACGCCCTCGAGTTCGTACTCGATCGGGTCCTCGAGCGTGAGCACGTTGCGGCTCTCGTCGACGATGGCGGCGAGACCGGCGTACAGCGTGGTCGTCTTGCCCGACCCGGTCGGCCCGGTCACCAGGACCAGGCCCTGCGGGCGGGTCAGCGCCGCGACGAACCGCGTCCGTGCCTCGGCGGAGAGGCCGAGGCTGCCGACCAGGATGCGATCGCCGCCGCGGGCGAGCAGGCGCAGCACCGCCTTCTCGCCGTACAGGGTCGGCATGGTGGCCACGCGCAGGTCGACCTCGCCCAGCGGCGTGCGCATGCCCGCCCGGCCGTCCTGCGGCAGGCGCTTCTCGGAGATGTCCATCTCGGCCAGGATCTTGATGCGCGACACGACCTGGGGTGCCAGTGTGGACGGTAGGTGGGCGACCTCGCGCAGCATGCCGTCGACACGCATGCGCACCCGCAGCCCGCGCGGGTCCGGTTCGAAGTGCAGGTCGCTCGCCCGGGCCTCGATCGCGTCGGTCACGAGCCGGTCGAGCAGTTGCACGACCGAGCGCTCGTCGACCGGTTCGCTCGGCTCCTCGGGGGTCGGCTTCGGCACCGGCCCGCGCATCGTCAGCTCGCGGCGGTAGGCACGGCGCCGCGCGTTGCGAACGGGTGTGGAGGCCGCGATCTCGGCCCGCACGTGCCGGGCCCGGGTCAGCAGCCGCAGGTCGTCGAGTACGCCGACGTCGGGATCGGCCGTGGCGATCACCAGGACCCCGTGCTCGATGCGCAGCGGCAGCACGTCGTGGCGTTCGGCGACGTCCGCGGCAACGAGCGCGAGCGCCTCACGCTGCGGGCGTACGACGCTGACGTCGACCCGCGGCAGCCGCAGCTTGTCCGCCACCGCGTTGGCGATGTCGTCCTCGCTGCACATGCCGAGCCGGACGACCGTGTCGCCGAGCCGCTCGCCCCGCTGCTTGCGGCGCAGCGCCACGTCGATGTCGCCCTGGGTGACCGCGCCGGCGGCGACCAGCAACTCGCCAATGCGTCGCGGACCCTCCCACCCGCTGGTGGCAGGGTCGTCCGGCGTTGCGGCGACCTGCGACACGTGGACCGTCGTTTCTTCGTCCCATTGACCCGTCGGCTGGAGCGCCGGCCCGTAAAGCGTCAGCCACCTCGGTCGAACGGCCGTGGTGGCTAGGCTCGCGCGGCCCTCGCCCCGAACGGATCCCTCACACGTGCCCTCGCCCGTCACGCCGTCTCCGTCCACGCCGCCGGTGCGCCCGCGGCGGTCCCGCGGGATCGTGCCGGCCCTGCTCGTCGTCGCGATCCTGCTCACGGGCTGCCGCATCGACCTCGGTGCCAGCCTGACCGTCGAACGGGACGGCTCGGGTACCGCGGGTCTCGAGGTCGTTCTCGACCCGGAGGCGGTCGCCCGCCTCGACGAGTTGGCCCTCGACCCGTTCGCGGAACTGACCGCCGCCGCCGTCGACACCCCCGACTGGGAGGTCGAGCGGTCCTCGACCGACGAGGGCGGGCTGCGCGTCCGCCTCTCGACGCAGGCCGCCGATCCGGAGGCGCTCACGGCCGCGTTGCGGGAGCTGTCCTCCGGGCTGGCCCCCGACGATCCGAGCCTCGACCTCGACCTCGATCTGGACGTCGCCGCCGACGGCGCTGCCGAGTTGCGTGGCGAGGTCGGCCTGCGGCCGCCGACCACCGCCGGTGCACGACGTGACGGTCAGCCGGTCGGCCCCGCGGGTGACGACCTCGCGGCCCTGGTGGCGGAGGCCGTGACGGCGCGGCTCGTGGTGTCCCTGCCGGGACCGGCCACCGACCACGACGCCGACGCCGTGGAGGGGAGTGGTCGCTTCGGCGTCGGCGGGTCGACGTTGACCTGGGACGTCCCCGTCGCGGGGACACGGTCGATCACGGCCACGGCCGCCGCGCCCCTGGCGGTCGCACCGTGGTTGGTCGTGGCCGCGGCCGGCCTGCTGGTGCTGGTCGTGCTGGCCGGCTGGTGGTGGCGACGCCGACGACGGTCGCGGTAGCCGGTCGCCTCTCACACGAGGGGCGCCCCGACCGCACGGGATCAGTCGCGCGGCGTGAGTTCCACGATCTTGCAGTTGGCGCGCCAGCGTTCGAGTGCCCCGTCACCGTCGGGCAGGTTCAGCCGGGTACCGAGGCCGAGCGCCGCGATCTTGTCGAACTCGGCCTCGTCGGTGACCACCCGCACGTCGCAGGTCAGCTCACCGATGGTGGCCCTGATGTCCTTCGACTTCACCACGACGGTCACGACGTCGTTGTGCTCGAGGTTGGGCAGCGCCTGCTCGGTCTCGCCCTTGACGACGAACAGCTTCTTGCCCTGTTGCACGTACCAGGCCGGCCGCGAGATGGTCGAACCATCGGGCTGCGGCAGGCGGATCCAGCAGATCGAACCCTTCTTCAGCGCGGCCTCGGCGGCTTCGAGCAGCACGCCGGCCGAGGTGACCGACTCGGGTGCGTCGATGAAGACCGGCACCCGGCCCGCGATCTGGCCGTCGAGGTAGAACACCAGCGTGTGCTCGCCCGTCGAGGTGATCGGCACACGTTCCTCGACGCGGCGTCGGAACAGGTCCTCGAACATCGCGCCGCGCAGTTCGACGAAGCGCGGCGGCGACTCCCAGATGACCATGTCGTCCGGGTCGACGAGGACGAGGACCTCCTCGTAGGTGCCCTGCGAACCCTTGTAGACCCGGTTGATGCCGAACGGCTCCGAAGCTCCGGGCAACTCGCCCAGGACCCGGATCACCGGGTCGGCCACGCCGGTCGAGGCGTGCTGGTCGATGTCGTACGCCATGGCGGACATCAGTTGGACCCGGGCCATGGGCCTCCCTTACGGACAGGCGGGAACGGTGCGCGAAACGCGGCCGGAGCATAGCCGCGCAGGTGGCGTGGCCCCGAAGCGGCCGGTGCGGGCGTGCGGTTCACCCCGGCGATGCAGGCTTCGCTAGCGTCCGTCGCATCCGGCGAGACGACCGACGAGGACTTCGTGAGCACCGAACTCGACGCGCTGCGCCAGACGGTCCGCGACTTCTGCGACCGCGAGATCCGTCCCTACGCGCGCGACCGCGACCGCGACGAGTCCTATCCCGAGGAACTGATCCCGGGCCTGGCCGAGCTCGGCATCCTCGGCGCGGCGACGCCCGAGGAGTACGGCGGCGCGGGTCTCGACGCGGCCGGCTACCGCGTCGTGATCGAGGAACTCGGCGCCGCGGACTCCTCGATCCGATCGTTGGTGAGCGTCAACGTCGGGTTGGTGGGCAAGTCGATCGCCCGCTGGGGGACCGACGAACAGAAGCAGCGGTGGTTGCCCGGGCTCGCTCGCGGCGAACTCGGCGCGTTCGGTCTGACCGAACCCGGTGCGGGCTCGAACCCGTCGCAGATGACCTCGCGTGCCGTCCGTGACGGCGACGGCTGGGTCATCGACGGGTCCAAGATGTTCATCACCAACGGCAGCCGTGGCGCGGTCACCAAGATCTTCGCCCGCGCGATCGTCGACGGCGAGGACCAGGGCATCACCTGCTTCCTCGTGCCGCAGGACTCGCCCGGCTACACCGGCCGCGCGATCCACGGCAAACTCGGGTTGCGGGCCGGCGACACCGCCGAGATCGTGCTCGAGGGCGTTCGCGTCGGCGACGACGCCGTGCTCGGCGAGGTCGGCGGCGGGATGAAGGTGGCGCTGTCCGCCCTCGACGACGGCCGGTTCTCGCTCGCCTCCGGTGCGGCCGGCCTGGCCCGCGAGGCGCTCGAGGTCAGCCTGCGCTACGCCGAGGAGCGCGAACAGTTCGGCAGCCCGATCGCCTCGAAGCAACTGGTGCAGGAACTGCTCGCCGCCATGCACGTCGACGTCCAGGCCTGCCGCGGTCTGCTCGACCAGGTCGTCGCGAAACTGCAGGAGGGGGAGCGCGCCACCCTCGAGATCTCGACCGCGAAGCTGTTTTGCACCGAGGCGTCGGTCCGCTGCGCGGACCGGGCCGTGCAGGTCCACGGCGGCTACGGCTACATCGACGAGTACCCCGTCCAACGGATGCTGCGCGACGCCCGGGTCACCACCCTCTACGAGGGCACCAGCCAGGTCCAGCACCTGATCATCGGCCGCATGCTGACGGGACACAACGCATTTTGAGCTACGACCTGCACACGCACTCGACCTACTCCGACGGCACGACGTCGGTCGAGGCCAACGTGCGTGACGCGCTTGCGATCGGCCTGACCGGGCTCGGTGTCACCGACCACGACACGACCGCACCGTTCGCGGACGCGTTCGCGGCCGCCGACGGCACGGGCCTCGAGATCGTGCCCGGCACGGAGTTCTCGGCCGAACTCGACGGCTTCTCCGTCCACGTGCTCGGCTACTGGATCGACGCCGACCACGCCGAGCTCGTCGAGGAGTTGGCCCGGCTGCGCAACGAGCGCGAGGACCGGGCCCGCGCCATCGTCGACAAGTTCGTCGCGCTGGGCGTCGACCTCGACTTCGAGCGGGTACGCGCACTGGCCGGTGACGCGCCGATCGGCCGGCCCCACATCGCCCAGGCCGTCGTCGAGACGGGCGCGGCCCCCGACCTTCGCATGGTGTTCGACACCTGGCTCGCCGACGGCGGCCCCGCCTACGTCGAAAAGCACGCCGTGACCCCGGTCCGGGCGGTCGAACTGCTCACCGCGGCCGGTGGCGTGGCGGTGCTCGCCCACCCCGGCCTCTACGGCGCCGCGGTCGAACCGGGCCGCGGCGACGAGGATCGATCGGCCGACGACGGTGACGGGCGGGCGCTCGGCCCCGGACTCGACGACGCCGTGGTGGAACGGATGGCCGCCGCGGGCCTGGCCGGCATCGAGGCCGACCATCCCGATCACACCGACGGGCACCGGCGCCGCTACCACGACCTCGCGACGGCGCTCGGCCTCGAGGTGACGGCCGGTTCGGACTACCACGGGGCCGGCAAGGAGAACCCGCTCGGGTCGGCGACGACCGATCGGGCGGCCGTCGAACGGCTCCGCGCGCGTCGCGGCTAGGGCCCGACTTCCATCGGGCCGCCGATCCTGTCAGACTGTCCATCCGGACGGGACCGTTGGTCCACCCCCTGCGGCCGGGGTGGGACAGTGTCCAGACCCCGGCCGGTCGACCAGACTCCGGCATGACCGGCCGCACGACGCATTCGCACGGCCCGACCGCATCGAACACCGCGGAGGAACCCCCTTGTCGGAATCCAAGGTCCAGAAGGCGCAGAAGATCGTCCCCGTTCCCACGCTGCACTTCGGCGAGGGCGCACTCGCGGGGCGGGTGGTCCGGCTCGACCGTGATGTCGCGACCATCGGTCGGCGCGAGGACAACGCCTACGTGATCCCCGACCCGCGCGTCTCGCGGCTCCACGCCGAGATCCGCAAGGAAGCCAGCGCGGTCATCGTCACCGACCTCGGTTCCAGCGCCGGCACCAAGGTCAACGGCGAGGAGATCAACGGTCCTGCGGTCATCCGACATGGCGACCGGGTCAGCTTCGGCCCCGTGACCGCCACCTTCGAGGACCCGGCCGCGGCCGCGCACGCCGAGGACGCCACCATGGTGTTCGAGGTACCCAAGGTCGAGACCGGCCCGCACCTGTCGCCGCGTCAGCAGCAGGTGCTCGAGCTGATGGCGGAGGGCATGACCAACGCCGAGATCGGTGACCAGCTCGGCGTCACCGAACGCACGGTCAAGGCCTACGCCCAGGAGCTGTACGACAAGCTCGGCGTGCGCAACCGTGCCGGTGCCGTCGCCGAGGCCGCGAAGCTCGGGCTCCTCTGAACATCGGCACGCTCGACCTCGGCCTCGCGGTCCAGGCCTTCGTCACGCTGCTCGTCATCATGGACCCGCTGGGCAACGTGCCGGTGTTCCTGGCACTGACGGCTGCGGACACGCAGGCGCGGCGACGCCGGACCGCGCGCCATGCGATGACGGCCGCGGCCGCCATCGTCTACCTGTTCGCCTTCTTCGGCACGCAGATCCTGGCCAGCCTGTCGATCGGGCTGCCGGCGCTGCAGGCGGGCGGCGGGGTCGTGCTGTTCCTGACCGCGCTCGAGATGTTGAAGGGCGACATCCTCGTGCCCAGCACCGCCGAAGGCGTCAACGTCGCGGTCGTGCCGCTCGGCGTGCCGCTGCTGGCCGGCCCCGGGTCGATCTCGGCCGCGATGGTGTTCATGTCCGATGGCGTGGGTGGCGGCACGCTCGACGTCGGGCGCCAACTGACCGTGGCCCTCGCGATCGCGGCCGTCCTCGCGGTGGTCTATCTCACGATGCGCTACGCGGAACTGCTCGAGCGGCTGCTCAAGGACAACGGCATCCACCTGGTCACGCGCGTGATGGGCATGCTGCTGATCGCGATCTCGATCGAGCTGGTGGCCACGGCGATCCAGGCCTATGTCGCGGGATCGTCGGCCATGCCCTGATCGGTAGCATCGCGAGCAACGAAACGAAGGCCCTGCCGTGCCCGCGACCGTGTACGCATTCGCCAACCAGAAGGGCGGCGTGGGCAAGACCACGTCGTGCCTCAACGTCGCTGCTGCCATGGCCGAACTCGGCCAGGCGGTGCTGGTGGTCGACCTCGACCCGCAGGCCTGCCTGACCTTTTCGCTCGGCTACGACCCCGACACGACCGAACCGTCGCTCAACGACATCGTGGTCGGTCGCGTCGGGCTGGTCGACACGATCGTGCAGCACGGCGAGGTCGACGTCGCCCCCGCCAACATCGACCTCGCCGGCGCCGAGGTCACGCTGCTGTCACGCACCGGCCGCGAGTACCTGCTGCGCGGCGAGTTGACCGAGCTGCTCGACAGCTACGACGCGGTGTTCATCGACTGTGCGCCGTCACTCGGGGTGCTCACGATCAACGGACTGACGGCCGCCGACGAGGTGGTCATCCCGGTCCAGTGCGAGACGCTCTCGCATCGTGGCGTGTCGCAACTGCTCGACACGATCGGCGACGTCCGGCGCCTGACCAACCGCAACCTCAAGGTGCGTGGGTTGGTCGCGACGATGTTCGATCCGCGGACCCGCCACAGCCGCGAGGTGCTGCGCGACCTGCTCGACCGCTACGAGTTGCCGCTGATCGGTCCGCCGGTGCGCAAGTCGATCCGCTTCGCCGAGTCACCGACCGTGGGGACGACCCTGGTCGGCAGCGGCACCGACGTCCCGGGCGTGGCCGCCTACCGCGCCATCGCCCGCGAACTGCTCGGGCTCGAGGTGGACCAGGACCTGCTCGACGCGGCTGGCTGGACCCCGGAGCGGCGGGCCGACATCCTCGGCCTCGACGAGGAGGACGTCCGTGCCTGAGCGGCGGCGGTCGAGTGAACCGAAGGGCGAGACCGGCGGTCTCGGAAACAGGGCTGACCAGTCCTCACCGTTCGACCGGGTCAAGAAGCCGGACCCGACGGCGCAGCGCGACCGCGACGGCCTCGGCAAGGAGGCGCTCTACACCACGGCGCCGACGGCGGCCCCGCCGCCGCAGATCGAGATCACCTGCGAGCAGTGCGGCGTGCTGCGCGGGATCAACCTGCTCGACGCGCTGCGTCTGCTCAAGCCGCCGGTGCTGTGGATTCCGCCACGCACGCGGATCTGGAGCCGGTGCCCGACCTGTGGCCGCCGGGCCTGGCTGCACTTCGAACTCGGCCAGGCCCTCCGCGTCCTACGCCAACAGATCCCCGGCTCACGCTGAGGAAGCGGCGGCAGGTCGGTCAAGGCAGGTGTTCGACCTTGACGCGGCGGGCGAGTTGGGGGTCGCCCTCGCCGCGGGCCTCGGCCCCGCGCGGGGCCGGCCGGACACCGGGGGACGGTTCGGGCTCACGCGCCTGACGTTGGCCACCGCCACTGCCACCGCCACTGCGGCTGCCGCCGGAGCCCGAGCGGCCCGAGCCTCCGCGGCTGCTGCTCTTGTTGCGGTTGTTCCCGCCGCCACGGCCGCCGCTGCTGCCGCTGCCGCTGCCGCCACGGCCGCCGCTGTCGTTGCCGGTGCGGTTGCTCTCGCGGGTCCGCCCGGAGGACTGACGTGAGCTTCCGCGCTCGTCCTTGGACTCGCCGGTCCCGGCATCGCGGTCGCCCGACGAGCGGGATGCGCGCTCGCGGGTGGCCGGCGCCTCGTTCGGGGTCTCGGACGGCTTGCGCCCGCGGCCGGCCGAGCGGGCACGGGTGCGCCCGGAGCTCTTGGAAGGCGCCGCGTCGGCGTCGCGGTCGTCGGACGATGCCTTCGGCGCCGAGCCCTCGTCGTTCGAGGACCGGCGGCGGTCGCCGCTGCGGTCGTCCGGACGGTCGGCGTGGCTGCGGGTCCGGGTGCGCTCGCGCTGACGCGCGGGGCGTGGGCTGGCGTCGTCGGCCTTGCGCTCACGCGACGCCGGCGTCTCCTCGGTGGGTTGCGGCTTGCGCTCGCCACCGCCGTCGTCGCGACCCTTCCCGCGGGAGGCGTCGCGGTCGCGCCCGGAGCCCTCGCTGTCGCGGCGGCTCTTGGGCCGGCCGTCGGAGCGACCCTTGCGGGGTTCGGACCGGGGCCGCTCGTCCTTGCCGCCCGAGGTCCCGCGGCCGCCGTCGCGGCCCTTGCCGCGGCCGCCGCCCGAGCGCGACGACCCCGACGAGCCCTTCGCCAGGTGGTCCCAGGGACGTTCGTCGGGCAGGTCGAACAGTTCGGCCAGCAGTGGCGAGGTCGAGAAGATCTGGTGGACCTCGGTGTCGGTCGCGCCGACGGCCTTGCGGATCACGTTGAGCCGGTCGGCCTCGTTGAACTCGGCGAAGGTGACCGCGACGCCCTCGTTGCCGGCGCGGGCGGTCCGCCCGATCCGGTGCAGGTACATCTTCTGGTCGTCGGGGCAGTCGTAGTTGACGACGTGGGTGACGCCGGTGACGTCGATACCGCGGGCGGCGACCTCGGTCGCGACCAGGACGTCGGCCTTGCCGGAACGGAACCGGTCGAGGTTCTTCTCGCGGGTCTGTTGGCGCAGGTCGCCGTGGATCGCGATGGCCGGGACCCCGAGTTCCTCGAGGTCGTTCACGAGCCGGTCGGCCATGTGCTTGGTGCGCACGAACACGTAGCAGCCGCCGCGGTTGGGCGATTGCAGGATGCGGGCCAGCACGCGCGGCTTGTCCATGCGGTGCACGCTGAAGAAGTGCTGCGCGACGTTGGGGGCGGTCTCGTGCTCCTCGGTGTCGGCGCGCATGAACGTGGGGTGGTGCAGGTAGCGCCGGGCCATCTTGACGATGACGGTCGGCATCGTGGCCGAGAACAGCATCGTGTGGCGGCCCTCGGGCGGGCAGGCCTCGATCAGACGCTCGACGTCGGGCAGGAAGCCCATGTCGAGCATCTCGTCGGCCTCGTCGAGGACGAGCACCTTGACCTGCGAGAGGTCGAGGTTGCCGCGCTTCAGGTGGTCGAGCAGCCGGCCGGGCGTGCCGACGACGACGTGGACGCCCGACTGCAGTGCGGCGATCTGCTCGTCGAAGCCGACGCCGCCGTACACGCTGATGGTGGTCAGGCCGCGCTTCTCGCCGATGCTGAGGTCGGCGTGGACCTGCTGGCACAGCTCACGGGTCGGCACGATCACCAGCGCCTGCGTCGCGGCGAGATCCGGGTCGAGCTGCTGCAGCAGTGGCAGCCCGAATCCGAGCGTCTTGCCGGTGCCGGTCCTCGCCTGGGCGATCAGGTCGTTGCGACCGAGCGCCAGTGGGAGGGTGAGCTCCTGGATGGGGAAGGGGTGGATGATGCCTTGGGCCTCGAGTGCCTCGCAGAGGGCGGGGTCGACCCCGAGGTCGCGGAACGTCTTCGTCACGTGCGTCTCTCGTCCGGGCGATCCCGGCGCATGAACGTCACGTACGCCCGCTGGATCGCAGCTCTCGTCCGGCGGGACGCAGGTCGTCCTCGGCCGGTGGCCGTGTCGCCGCACGTGTGAGGCCGATCGGTGGTGCTGATCGGGCCTGACGGCGGCCGTGCAGGGCCGCTACCGAGGCTATCGCACCGGTCCCGGTCGGACGGGCACGCGGCAGGGCGCCGCGGCGCCACTAGCGTCGGACGCGTGAACGAGGACCGGGGACGTGACGTGAGTGGGCACCTGCGGCGGGCCGACGAACTGGTCGGGCGCTACCTCGACCACGTGCGCGAGCACGCGCCGGTCGAGGCCACCCGCCTGGGAATCCGCGACGGCGACGGCGAGTTGCCCGACCTCGGCGTCGACGCGCTGGCCGAGCGCAGCCGCGACCTCGCGGTGCTGGCCGCCGAGGTGCGTGTGGCGACACAGCAACTGCCGGCCGAGGTCCACGACGACGATCGCGAGGCGGCCGCGGACCTGCACCTGCTGGCCGAGGACCTCGAGTACCGCCGCTTCCTGCTCGACGTGCGCCCCCGCTACGTGCTCGATCCGCTGGCCGCGCTCGAGACCATCTCGGCCGGTATCCACGAGCACCTGCGGCGGGTCGACCTGCCCCAGACCGAACAGCGACGGCGGCTGGCGGCCGCCACCGCGCGGGCGCGTCGCGTGCCGGTCCTGCTCGAACAGGCCGGCAGCCTGCTGCGTTCGTCGCCCGCTCCCCACCTCGGCGTCGCGCTCGACCGGTTGCCGGGGCTGGTCAAACTGGTCCGCGACGAGTTACCCCGCCGCGCCGAGCAGATCGGCGGCGACGTCACCCACGCCCGCGATGCCGGCGAGGTCGCGGCCGAGGGTCTCGAGGCCTACGGCGCCCTGCTCGACGAACTCCACGACGAGCCGGCCGCGGACTGGCGGCTCGGCCCCGAGCAGCACGAGACCACGCTACGTGCGGCCCTCGGCACGGCGATGGCGCCGGCCGAGATCGAACGGCGCGCCCGTGCCTGGATCGAGGAGATCTGCGCGGAACTCGCCGAGCTGTCCGGGGCGTCGTGGGAGCACCGGTTCCCGGGCGAGCGTCGGCCTGACGACGTGAACGTTCGCGTCCGGCGCGTGCTGGCGCAGGTCGCCGACCGCAGCGTCCACCGGCATGACCTCGTCGCCGAGGCACGCCGCGCGGTCGACGAAGCCCGGGCGTTCGCCATCGCGTCGGACCTCGCCGACGTCCCGCCCGCCGAACGGCTCACGGTCACCGAGGCCCCCGAGTACCTGCGCGGCATCGCGGTCGCGTTCATCACCCAGGCCCCTCCGCTCGAGCCGGACACAGGGTGCACCTACTACCTCTCGCCGGTGCCCGACACCTGGGACGACGACCTCGCCGAGTCGTTCCTGCGCGAGTACAACCCGGCCCAGCTGCGCTCCCTGGCCATCCACGAGGGCTATCCGGGGCACTTCGTCCAACTCGAGCACGCGTCGCAACATCCCCGGGTCGCCCGTCGGCTGCTCGGCCGCCCCGCATTCGCGGAAGGGTGGGCGGTCTACATCGAACGCGAGGCGGTCAAGGCCGGGTTCGGTGACGGCGACACCTCCGCCGTGCCGGGCGAGGACTACCGCCTCACCCAGCGCAAGCTCGAGCTGCGCATCGCGTCCAACGCGCTGCTCGACGTCGGGTTGCACGCCGGCGACCTGGCCGACGAGGCCGCGCTCGACCTGCTCACGCACACCGCCTTCCAGGAGCGGGCCGAGGCCGAGGGCAAGCTCGTGCGGGCCAAGGTGACGTCGGGCCAACTGTGCTCGTACTTCGTGGGCGGCGAGGAGATGGGCGACCTGCGGCGCGAGTTCGAGGCGGCGGCCGGCGCGGGCTTCGACCAGCGGGCGTTCCACCAGGCCCTGCTCTCGCACGGGACACCCACGATCGGGATCGTGCGCGACGCGTTGCTCGACGACGCGCCCGTCCGGCGCCCCTTCGCGCAGACCGGCTGACCGCCCACCTCGCGAGCTGCCGTCCGTGCGTGCGGCGTGGTCTGCATGGACCCGGGGTTGGCCGCACGCACGGATCTCGCACGGGCGCATGCCGCGCAATCCGCGCGTGGGTGGACGCGGTCGTCGACGACGGCGCGGCCGCCGCGGTACTGGCCGATGACCGGGCTGCCGAACTGCTCGCCGACGGACAGGCCGTCGGGCTGACCTCCAGTGCCCCTGCGGCCGTCGAGGTCCGCGCGATCGACGACGACGGCGTCGCTGGTGACGTCATCGCCACGCACGAGGTCGTGCCCGTCGAGTCCGTCCACGGCGATGCCTACCGCCTGTTGCCCGACGTGCTGTTGCCGGCGTCCGAGATCGAGGCGCGGCCGACGACCCGGCACCTGCTGTTGGGGGACGGCCCGCTCGACGACGCGACGGTGGAGGCGGCCGCAGCTGCGGCGACGGCCATCGGCGACACGGTCTTCGTGACCGCCGAGCACACGTTCCTGTCCGAGTCCGGCCCGATCAACGCCGGCATCACGATCGCGGGCGGCATCGGTGGCCTGGCCATCGTGGCCGTGGCGATCGCGCTCGCAGCCGCG
>JBBDSX010000001.1:13389-14064 GCA_040904725.1 Egicoccus sp. | reverse complement strand
ACCTGCGCAACTCGCTGCTGCGTCGCAAGGTCGAGCAGGCCCAGCACGAGCTGCGTGGCCGCATCCTCGAGGCCTACCTCGCCCGGGTGGACGTGCCGCTGCCGCCCTCGATGGTCGAGGCCGACAAGGCCGGCCGTGTCCACCAGCTCGAGCACCAGGCCGAGCGGTTCGGCATCGAGGTCGACCAGCTGTTCTCCATGGAGGGCACGACGCGCGAGGAGTTCGAGGAGACCGCGCAGAAGCAGGCCGAGGAGACGGTCAAGGCCCAGCTCGTCCTCGACGCCCTGGCCGGGACGCTCGACCTCGACCTCGAGCCCGGCGACATCGACGAGGAGATCGTCCGGCACGCCCAGTCGAACGGCGTGTCGCCGCAGGAGATCGCCCAGATCATCCAGCAGCAGGGCACGCTGCCGGCGCTCGTGGGTGACATCCTGCGGCGCAAGACCATCGACACGGTCGTCGCCAGCGCCCAGGTCGACGGCGGTCCGTCGGACGAGGTGCTCATCGAGCTCGGGCTGATGGACGACCCGGACGCGCCGAGCGCGGACTCGCCGGAGAGCGCGGACTCGCCCGACAGCGTCGACAGCCCCGACAGCGCGGACAGCGCCGACGAGGACTGACCGAGTCATCGACGATGCACGAAGCGGGGGGGGGGGGGGGGGGGGGGGGGGGGGG
>JBBDSX010000001.1:0-13379 GCA_040904725.1 Egicoccus sp. | reverse complement strand
TCGTCGCGGCCACCATGGCCGCCGGTGGCGGCACCCCCCGCTTCGTCGTCGTCAGCCGTCAGCCGTCGGTGTCGGCTTCGGCGTCGTCCTCGGGGGGACCGGCGCCGTCGCCGATGCCTTCGTCCGGCTCGACCGGGATCGGCTCGTCGCCGCCCTCACCCGCGCCGCCCTGCGGGGCGGCCGGTACCTGCGGTTCGGGCGGCTCGCTGTCGGGGTCGATCCCGACCCCGTCGACCATCTGCTCGGCGATCGCGTCGTCGAAGCTGTCGGTCGGTGCCGCATAGTTGAACAGCGCGATCCGGCCCTCACCGTCCTCGGCGAGCACGAGTTCGAGGTCGAACGCCGGCTGCTCCTCGATCTGTACGTCCTCGAAGCGCAGGCGGTGCGCGGCCGTGGCCCCGTCGATCTCGACCTCCTCGTCGACGCTCGGTTCGAGGTCGGGGTCGATCGGGTCGAACTGGGTGCGCTGCACCTCGATCAGTTCGTCGAAGCTGATCTGCTGGTCCTCGCCGAGCTGCGTGGTGTCGATCGCCTGGGCGACCAGTTGCTGGGTCTGGTCGTCGTCGGCACTGGCCGCGACCAGCCCCTGCAGCAGCGCCATCTGGTCGACGCTCCAGCCGTCGGGGATCGGCAGGATGATGCCCTGGCCGCGGAACTCGCCGTCGGAGATGAACTCGTCCGGGTCGGGCAACTCCAGGTCCCCGAGCGTCTCGCCGCCGGCGTCGTCGCCGGCATCCTCGCCGTCGGAATCCTCCTCCTCGATGGATTCGGCCGTCTCGGGTTCGGTCTCGGACGTGGCGCCCGGGTCGCCGTCGTCGTCGCCGCCGCAGGCGGCCAGCAGGACCGCGACGGCGGCCGCGGCGGTCGTGTTGCGCAATCGCACGTGGGTTCTCCTCGAATGGTCTGCCCCCGACGGTAGGGAATCCGCCCTGCCTCACGGTTCACCGCGGGTCCGTTCGGCCGGGGCACGCCCGGCGTGTGGCCGGATGCCTCGACTTGGCTGAGGCGGGGCGACTGAAGCGCCCCGGTCCTCGACGGGCCCGCGGGTACAGTCGGCGACCAGCCGTCCGCGGGTGCGGGCCGGAGCACGAACCAACGAAGGAACCGCGGTGGACTTCATCCAGCCGACACCGTCGCCGACCAACTACCTGGTCCCGACCGTCATCGAGCAGACCAACCGCGGCGAGCGCGCGTTCGACATCTACTCGCGCCTGCTGCAGCAGCGGATCATCTTCCTCGGCACGCCGGTCAACGACGAGATCGCCAACGTGATCATGGCGCAGCTGCTGCACCTCGAGTCCGAGGACCCGGACAAGGACATCGCGCTCTACATCAACTCGCCGGGCGGGTCGATCACGGCCCTGTTCGCCATCTACGACACGATGGAGTACATCAAGCCCGACGTGCAGACCATCTGCATGGGCCAGGCCGCGTCGGCCGCCGCCGTCCTGCTCGCTGCCGGCACCCCCGGCAAGCGGTTCGCCCTGCCGCACTCGCGCATCCTGCTGCACCAGCCGTCCGGCGGCGCCGAGGGCCAGTCGGTCGACATCGAGATCCAGGCGCGCGAGATCCTGCGCATGCGTGACCTGCTCAACGAGATCCTCGCGGAGAAGACGGGCAAGACCCCCGAGCAGATCGACAAGGACACCGACCGCGACTTCATCCTCGACGCCGACCAGGCCAAGGACTACGGGATCGTCGACGAGATCATCGCCAGCCGCAAGGCGCAGGAGCGCGCGGTCCGATGAGCGGCGGCGGCCGAGTGGATCCCAAGGACGAGGCAGCCGGTCTCGGAACAGAGGTCTGAGCGGCGGCGGGGCGTTGTCCCCAGCCTGACAGCACACGGGGGCGGCGGTCGTTACCATCGCCGACGAGCGACGGTGGAGGGCCGCGATGGCGAAGTTCGGCGAGGGTGACGCCCTCCTGAAGTGCTCGTTCTGCGGCAAGTCGCAGAAGCAGGTCAAGAAGCTCATCGCCGGGCCCAGCGTCTACATCTGCGACGAGTGCATCGACCTCTGCAACGAGATCATCGAAGAGGAACTGGCCGAGCCGGCCGATCTCGCCCTCGACGAGCTGCCCAAGCCCAAGGAGATCTACTCGTTCCTCAACGAGTACGTGGTGGGCCAGGACGCGGCGAAGAAGACCCTCGCGGTCGCGGTCTACAACCACTACAAGCGCATCCAGGTCGGCGCCGCGTCCGGTACCGAGGACGTCGAGCTGCAGAAGTCGAACATCCTGCTGCTCGGTCCGACCGGGTCGGGCAAGACCCTGCTCGCCCAGACGCTCGCGAAGCTGCTCAACGTCCCGTTCGCCATCGCCGACGCCACCGCACTCACCGAGGCGGGCTACGTCGGCGAGGACGTCGAGAACATCCTGCTCAAGCTGATCCAGGCCGCCGACTTCGACGTCAAGAAGGCCGAGACGGGCATCATCTACATCGACGAGGTCGACAAGATCGCCCGCAAGTCGGACAACCCCTCGATCACGCGCGACGTCTCGGGCGAGGGTGTCCAGCAGGCGCTGCTCAAGATTCTCGAGGGCACCGTCGCGTCGGTGCCGCCCCAGGGCGGGCGCAAGCACCCGCACCAGGAATTCATCCAGATCGACACCGCCAACATCCTGTTCATCTGCGGCGGTGCGTTCGCCGGCCTCGAACAGGTCGTCGAGCAACGCCAGGGCCGGCGCGGGGTCGGCTTCGGCGCCGAGGTCGCCGCCTCGCGTGGTGACGACCTCGCCAAGCTGCTGCGCGCGGTCCTGCCCGAGGACCTCGTCCGCTACGGGCTGATCCCCGAGTTCATCGGCCGTCTGCCGATCGTCAGCTCGGTCGAGCCGCTCGAACGCGACGCACTGGTCGACATCCTGACCGGTCCACGCAATGCGCTGACGAGGCAGTACTCGAAGTTCTTCGAGTTCGACGGGGTCGAGCTCGAGTTCGAGCCCGACGCCCTCGAGGCGATCGCCGACCTCGCGATCCTGCGCCAGACCGGCGCCCGCGGGCTGCGCGCCATCCTCGAAGAGGTGCTGCTCAACACGATGTACGAGCTGCCCTCGCGCGAGGACGTCAGCCGGTGCGTGATCACCGCGGACACGGTGCGCGAGAAGGTCAATCCGACGCTGGTGCCGCACAGCAAGCTGCGCAAGCTCGAAGAGCCGCAGGAACGGTCCGCGTAGTCGCGGTAGCGTCGCCGTCATGGAACCCGTGACGCGTGACGAGGTCGAGGCCGCCGCGGCTCGCATCGCCGGTGCGGTCCGACGGACCCCGGTGTTGACCATCGAGGCCGACGCGCTCGGTCTCGGCGTGCCCGTCACCTGCAAGCTCGACCTGCTGCAGCCGACCGGGTCGTTCAAGGTCCGTGGCGCCACCTCGCTGCTGTCCGGCGTCGAGGTCCCCGACGCGGGCGTCGTCGCGGCCTCCGGTGGCAACTTCGGTCTGGCCGTCGCGTGGGCCGCCCGGCGGCTGGGCCATCGGGCCGCCGTCTTCGTGCCGGACACCTCGCCACCGGCCAAGCTGCGGCCGCTCGACGACCTCGGCGCCGACGTCCACGTGATCCCGGGCTACTACGCGGATGCCCTGGCCGCCGCCGACGCGCACGTGGCGGCGACCGGCGCCCTGCGGGCCCACGCCTACGACCAGCGCGAGGTGGTCGCCGGTCAGGGCACCGCGACCGCTGAACTGCTCGCCGACGCCGGCGACGTCGACACCCTGCTCGTCGCCGTCGGCGGCGGCGGCCTGATCGCCGGTGCGGCCGCCTGGGTCGGTGACGACCTGCGTCTCGTCGGCGTCGAGACGCAGGGCACGCCCGCGATGTCGGCGGCCCGCGCGGCCGGCGAACCGGTCGACGTCGAGGTGGGTGGTCTCGCCGCGTCGTCGCTGGGCGCCCGTCGGCTGGGCGACCTCGCCTGGGCAGCGCAGCGCTGGATCGACGACAGCCTGCTGGTCACCGATGCCGAGGTCGCCGACGCCCAGCGCCGCCTGTGGCAGGCCGCCCGGCTGGTCGCCGAGCCCGGGGGCGCGACCGCGCTGGCCGCGCTGACCTCCGGCCGCTACCAGCCGGCCCCCGGCGAGCGGGTCGCGGTGCTGGTCTGCGGTGGGAACGCCGATCCCGCCGGGATCACCGCAGCGACACCCCACCAGGGCGCGTAGGGGCAATCCCCCCTGGCCCCGGGGGCCGCACGGACGCACCATGGTCCCGACGGGATCGCCGAGCGGAAGACGTGCGCCATGCGCGACACCACGACCACGCTGTTGCACGACTGGCACGCGGCCGGGCTGGTCAGCGCCGACCAGGTCGACGCGATCGAACGGTTCGAGCGCGGCCGCACCGGCGGGCCGGCGCCGCGCCGGACCGTGGTCGCCGAGGCGATCGGCTACGTCGGTGCCGCCCTGGCGCTGGGGGCGATCGCGCTGCTCGTCGGCGAGTTCTGGAGCCAGTTCACCGACCTCGCCCGCCTCGTCCTCGTGCTGGTGCTCACGCTCGCCCTGTTCGCGTCGGGCACCGCGTTGCGTCGAGCGACGCGGCCGCCGCTCCAGCGCCTGGCCAGCGTCCTGTACGCGGGCACCGTCGCCGGCGTGGCGTGGGCCACCGGCATCGTGGTCGGCGACATGGTCGGCCGCCGCGACGTCGAGGTCGGCATCACGATCGGGGTGGCCAGCACGGCTGCGGCGCTACCGATCTACCTGGTCCACCGCCGGGCGCTGTCGCAACTGGTGCTGCTCGTCGCCGTCCTCGGAACGGCGCTGGCGACGCTGTCGCTGCCGGACCAGCCGCCCGACACGGTCTGGTACAGCCTCACGGCGGCGGCGATCGGGGCTGCGTGGTTCCTGCTCGGCACGGGCGGGTGGCTGTCGCCGCGGCGCGTCGCCGAGACGGCCGGCGCCGTGCTGGCCGTGCTCGCCTGCCAGGTGACGGGCGGCGACGATTGGGCGCTCCTGCTGCTCGGCGCCGCGGTGGCCGTCGCCCTCGTGCTGCTGGCGATCCGATCCGACGCGCTGCACCTGCTCGCCGTCGGCGCCGTCGGACTGTTCCTGGTCGTCCCACGCCTGGTGTTCGCCTGGTTCGGCGACGCCATCGGCGCGCCGGCCACCATGCTCGTGATCGGACTGCTGCTCGTCCTGCTCGCCGTCGGCCTCGGCCGCGCCCGCCGCGAGATCGGCGACGACCCGGCGACCTCGCCTCCTCCGCCGCCGTCCGCATCGACCGGGGAGGTGGCGCGGTGACCGCGACCGGGACGTCCGGATCTGCCACCACCGACCGACGCAGCCGCAGCCTGCTGGTGTCGGCCGCCGTCCTCGTGATCGCGACGGTGGTCCTCGTGGTCGTCTTCGGCATCCAACGCCCCCCGGGCCTGGCCACCCTGGCCGACGAGCCGGCGGGCGGCCCGACCGCGGCCGTGGCCTGGATGGCGTGGGACCGCGGCGAGGGCTGCGTCCGCGTCGCCGAACCGTCCGGCGCGGTCACCACGCCCTGGTGCTCGCAGTCCGGCGGCGAGGTCGTGCGGTTCGACGGCGAGGAACTCGTCGTGAGGACCTGGGAGACGGGCGAGCGGATGCGCACGATCGACCTCGACGACGGGCGATCCACCGGTTGGTTGCCGGCCCAGCGCGATCCGGCCCCCGACCCCGTGACCGACGCCGTGTGGGCCGAGCGGCACGACGGCACGCTGATCGTGCACGAGGTCGGCAGCGACCGGGTGCTGTGGCGCGCCGAGGCGCACGAGCGGTACACGATCGACAGTTCGGCGAGGAGCCCCGACCGCACGTGGATCTCGATGGTGGACTCGGCCGGGCGCCTGCTGGTCGTGCCGGCCGACGGGTCGGCGCCGCCGCGGGTCTGGGCCGACGACGTGCCTGCGTGGCCCGCGCCGGTCTGGGAGGACGCGACGGCGGGCTGAGACGGCTTGACCGCCGTCGCTAGGCTCGAAAGGACGCGCCCGCCAGCGCCCCTACCTGTCGAGTCTGCCGAAAGCCTCCCGCCGTGACCGAGCTGTCCAAGGCCTACGACCCCGCGGCCGTCGAGTCCGACCTCTATGCCGACTGGATCGCCGCCGGCCTGTTCCACGCCGACCCCGACGCGGACGGTGAGCCGTTCTCGATCGTGATCCCGCCGCCCAACGTCACCGGGTCGCTGCACATCGGGCACGCGCTGGACAACGGCATCCAGGACGTCCTCGTCCGTCGGGCCCGGATGCAGGGTCGCAACGCGGTCTGGATCCCGGGCACCGACCACGCCGGCATCGCGACCCAGAACGTGGTCGAGAAACAACTCGCCGCCGCGGGCACCGACCGGCACGAACTCGGGCGCGAGGCCTTCGTCGAGCGCACCTGGCAGTGGCGCGAGGAGTCGGGCGGCACGATCCTGCGGCAGTTGCGCCGGCTCGGGGCCTCGTGCGACTGGGAGCGCGAGGCGTTCACCTTCGACGAGTCGCGATCGAACGCCGTGCGCGAGGTGTTCGTCACGCTGTACGAGCAGGGCCTGATCTACCGCGGCAACCGCCTCATCAACTGGTGCCCCCGCTGCCGGACCGCCCTGTCGGACATCGAGGTCGAACACACCGACACGCAGGGCGAACTGCTGCGCTTCCGCTACGAGTTCGCCGACGGCGACGGATCGATCGAGGTGGCCACGACCCGGGCCGAGACGATGCTCGGCGACACCGCGATCGCGGTCCACCCCGACGACGAGCGCTACACCGACCTGGTCGGCCGCGAGGTGCGCCACCCGTTCCAGGACCGCACGTTCGCGATCGTCGCCGACGACTACGTCGATCCCGAGTTCGGCTCCGGTGCCGTCAAGATCACCCCGGCCCATGATCCCAACGACTACGCCATTGCGCAGCGTCACGACCTCGCCGTGATCGACATCATGGACGACGAGGCGCGCCTGACCGACGTGGTGGGGGAGCGGTTCGCCGGTCTCGACCGCTTCGAGGCCCGCCGCGCGGTCCGCGACGCCCTCGACGAGGCCGGCCTGCTGGTCGGCGTCGAGGCCCACGAGCACGCCGTGGGTCACTGCGAGCGCTGCAAGACCGTGGTCGAGCCACGCCTGTCCGACCAGTGGTTCGTCTCGGTCCGCCCGCTGGCCGAGAAGGCCGCGCAGGCCGTGCGTGACGGACGCACCGTGTTCGTGCCCGAGAGCCGCACGAAGCTGTTCCTCGAGTGGCTCGACAACCTGCACGACTGGTGCATCTCGCGCCAGATCTGGTGGGGACACCGCATCCCGGCCTGGTACGGCCCGGACGGCGAGATCGAGGTGTCGCGTACCGACGTCGATCGCGAGGGTTGGGTGCAGGACGAGGACGTCCTCGACACCTGGTTCTCCTCGCAGCTGTGGCCGTTCACGACCATGGGGTGGGAGGGCCCCGACTCCGACACCCCCGAACTGGCCACCTGGTTCCCGACCTCGGTGCTGGTCACCGGCTACGACATCAACACCTTCTGGGTCAGCCGCATGCTGATGATCAGCCTGTGGCTGCACGACGAGGTCCCGTTCCGGGTCGTGCACAACCACGGCCTGGTCCGCGACGAGTTCGGCAAGAAGATGTCGAAGTCGTTCGGCAACTCGATCGACCCGCTGGACCTGATCGACAAGTACGGCGCGGACGCGACCCGGTTCGCGCTGCTGCGCTCGGCCGCGCCGGGTGTCGACGTGCCGCTCGCCGAGGAATGGGTCGAGGGCGCCAAGCGGTTCGCGAACAAGCTGTGGAACGTGGCCGCTTTCGCGCTGCAGCGGCTCGAGGGCACCGAGCCGGGCGACCTGCCCGACGCCGACGCGCTGACCCTCGAGGACCGCTGGGTCCTGTCGCGCCTCGAGTCGATGCGCGCCGAGGTCGACGCGGCCTACGACGGCTACGAGTGGTCGGTGGTCTGCCGCGGGCTGTACCACTTCGCCTGGGACGAACTCGCCGACTGGTACCTCGAGGCCGTCAAGGTGCGCCTGTACGGCGACGACCCCGAGGCGGCAGCGGCCGCCCGGGCGGTTCTCGCCGTCGTGCTCGACGACCTGCTGCGGCTGCTGGCCCCCGTGATGCCGTTCGTCACCGAGGTGTTGTGGCGCGCCCTGACGACCTCGCCCGGCGGCCGCGCGTCGCTGATGGTCGCCGACTGGCCGCAGGCGCGCGACACCCTCGACGCCGGCGCCGAACGCGACTTCGCCGTCCTGCAGGACCTCGTCACCGAGGTACGCAAGTTCCGCTCGCAGAACGACATCGCGCCCAAGGTCCGCTTCGGGATCACGGTCGCCAGCACGCACCGCGACCTGCTGCAGGCCCAGGCGCCGATGCTCGAGGCGCTGGCCGGCCTGTCCGAGCTGGCCTTCGTTGACGCGATCGAGGACCGGCCCGGCACCTCGACCATCGTGTTCGGCGGCGGCAGCTGCCAGGTCGAACTCGCGGGGCTGATCGACGTCGAAGCCGAACTCGCCCGGCTCACCAAGGAGCTGGCCAAGGCCGAGGGCGAACTGCAGCGCGTCGAGGGCAAGCTCGCCAACGGCTCGTTCGTCGAACGCGCCCCGGCCGAGGTGGTCGAACGCGAACGCGCCCGTCGTGGGGAACTGCTCGAGCAGATCAGCCAACTCCGCGAACAGGTGGACGCCCTGGAAGCGCTGTGACGTAACCGTGCGTGCGTCGTGGGCTTCGGGCACACGATTGCGACCGCACGTGCGTCCGCGACCCATCCGTGCGTGCGCCGTGGGCTTCGGGCACACGATTGCGGCCGCACGGGTCCGGGGGAGGGATTGACAGGTTGCTACGGCAGCGTAAGTTACGGTGGCGTAGATGATCGTCGCCCACCACCCGGAGTCCCTGCATGGCCGTGCGCCTCACCGACCAGGACCTGCTCGCCGAACTCGAACCCGTCGCCGAGGAGGAGCTGCTCCGGCACGAGAAGATCGCCGACGAGTGGTTCCCGCACGACTACATCCCGTATTCGGTGGGACGTGACTTCGACAAGGACCCGTGGACACCGGACCAGTCCCGGCTGACCGGGGTCGCGCAGACGGCGTTCGAGGTGAACCTGCTCACCGAGGACAACCTGCCGAGCTACCACCGCGAGATCCACGCGATGTTCGGCCACGGTGACGGCGCCTGGATCAACTGGGTCCATCGCTGGACCGCCGAGGAGGGTCGCCACTCGATCGTGCTGCGCGACTACCTCGTGGTCACCCGGGCGCTCGACCCGGTCGAGCTCGAGCGCGGCCGCATGCAGCAGGTCATGACCGGCTACGACAAGGACGACAAGAACACCCTGCGGGGCATGGCCTACGTGTCGTTCCAGGAGTTGGCCACGCGCATCAGCCACCGCAACACCGGCCGCTACTCGGCCGACCCGGTGGCCGACAAGATCATGGCGCGGATCTCGAAGGACGAGAACCTGCACATGATCTTCTACCGCAACCTGCTGAACGCCTCGCTGCAGCTCGACCCGTCCCGCGCGGTCGAGGCGATCGCGGCCGAGGTGATGGGCTTCGAGATGCCCGGCGCCGGGATGCGCAACTTCCAGCGCAAGTCGGTCGAGATCGCCAGGGCCGGCATCTACGACCTGCGTGTCCACCACGACGAGGTCGTCTGGCCGCTGCTGCGCCACTGGAAGATCTTCGAGATCGAGGGCCTCGACGAGGCCGCCGAGCAGGCCCGCCAACAGCTCGCCGACTTCCTCACCGGTCTCGACCAGCTCGCGACGCGCTACGACGAGAAGCGTGCCGCCCGCGCCGAGCGCGAGGCCGCGGCCTCGGTGGCCGCAGGGGCGACCAACTAGCCGCCGGCCACGCACTAGCCTCGGTCGGGCTGCCCGTTTCCCGCGATGCCGAGGCTGCCCGTGACCCCGATGGATCCCGACTACGCCCTCGCCCTCGAGGCGCTGGGTGCGCGTGGTCCGGGACGCATGGTCCCCGACCTGTCGCGGATCACCCGGCTGGCACAACTGCTCGGTGACCCGCAGCAGGCGTACCCGTCGATCCACGTCACCGGCACCAACGGCAAGGGCTCGGTGGTCCGCATGCTCGGGGCCCTGTGCTCGGCGGCAGGCCTGTCGGCGGGGACCTACACCTCGCCGCACCTGCAGACGGTCCGCGAGCGCCTCTCCCTGGCCGGTCGCCCGATCTCCGAGCCCCGGTTCGCCGAGGTGCACGACGAGGTTGCGGTGCTGACCGAGCTACTCGACGAGGCGGCCCGTGAGGCGACCGGCCCCGATGCCGACCAGGTGACCTACTTCGAGCAGCTGACCGCGATGGCGTACTGGTGGTTCGCCGACGCGCCCGTGGACGTCGGCATCTTCGAGGTCGGCATGGGCGGGCTCTGGGACGCCACCAACCTCGTCCGCGGCGACGTGGCCGTCATCAACGAGATCGACCTCGACCATCCCCAGCTCGGTGGCACACCGGCCGAGGTCGCGACCGAGAAGGCCGGCATCATCAAGCCGGGCGCTCACGTGGTCTCCGCCCAGCAGCAGCCCGAGGTCGCCGAGGTGATCGCGGCGGCCGCCGAACGCGCCGGCGCGACCCTGTGGTGGGCGGGCGACGACTTCGAGGTGGCCGACCGTCGCGTCGCCGTCGGCGGCCAACTGCTCAGCCTGCGCGTCGGTGACCGCACCGTCGACGACATCCTGCTGCCGCTGTTCGGCCCGCACCAGGCGCGCAACGCCGCGCTCGCCCTGGCCGCGTTCGTCGCGTTCACCGGCACCAGCTACGACGCGATGGACGACGACGTCGTCCGTCACGGCCTCGGTGCCGCGGTCGTCCCCGGCCGGCTCGAGATCGTCCACCGCGACCCGACGGTCGTGCTCGACGGCGCCCACAACCCCCACGGTGCCCGCGCGTCGGCCGCGGCGCTCGAAGAGTCGTTCGGTTTCCGGGAGCTGGTGCTGGTCGCCGCCTGCCTCGACGACAAGGACGTCGAGGGCATCCTGCGCGAGTTCCGCGACGTGGCCTCGCACGTCATCGTCACTTCCGTCGATACCCCGCGCGCCGCGGACCTGGCACGCATGCGGGCCGCCGCCGTCGAGGTCTGGGACGGCACGGGCACGGCGGTCGAGACCGCCGAGACGGTCGAGATGGCGCTCGAGCTGGCCGAGACCGTGGTCGGTGAGGGCGACGGCATCCTCGTCGCCGGCTCGCTCCACACCGTCGGAGCCGCCCGCGACCGCTACCTGCCGGTCGAGGACACCGACGACGAGATCGTGCTCGAGCCCGAGGACGCCGACGACGTCGCCGACGACCTGTCGGGCGACCTCGCGGACGAGGCCGACGAGCTCTCGGCGCTGCTCGCCGACGACGATGCCCTGCAGGCAGCGCTCGACCGGCTCATCGAGGACCAGTCGGACTGAAGTTGTGGCCGTGGGTCCGACCCGGCACCCTTCGCGCGATCCCTTCCCGCCGGCGCTCCCGGCCTTGCCAACTTTCGTAAGGAACTTTCGTGGCCAACGAACGCACCCTCATCCTGGTCAAGCCCGACGGCGTCAAGCGCGGCCTGGTCGGCGAGGTCATCGCCCGTATCGAACGCAAGGGCTACACGCTCGAAGCGCTCGAGCTGCGCACCCTCGAGCGCGAGAAGGCCGAGGAGCACTACGGCGAGCACACCGACAAGCCGTTCTTCGGCGAACTGGTCGACTTCATCACCTCCGCGCCGTTGGTCGCGATGTGCGTGTCCGGCGAGGGCGCGATCGCGAACATGCGCAACCTCATGGGGGCGACCAACCCGCTCGAGGCCACGCCGGGCAGCATCCGTGGCGACTTCGCCACCGTGATCGGCGAGAACATCGTCCACGGCTCGGACAGCACCGAGAGCGCACAGCGCGAGCTGGGCATCTTCTTCCCCGGCCGCTTCTGAGCCCCGGCAGGACTCCACTGCCGCCGATGCCGTGACCACCAGCACGCTCCGGGACGCCGTCGCCACGGCTTCGAGGTCGTCGAGGTGTGCACGGGTCTGCCGAGTGGCCTGCCCGCCCGGATCATGGCCGCACCGACCTCCTGAGGCCCGCTCGTCCACAGGCGCGCATCGATCCGTGGGCGCGTCGCCGACGTCCCCCGGCATGCTCTGCGCTGCCACGAACGGGGAAGCGACGCGATGTCCACTGCCGAGCCAGCCACGCCCACTGCCGTGCCGACCCTGCCCGACGCCTGGCGACAGGGACCGCCAGCCGGCGCGGTGCCCGACACCTCGGCGTGCGCTGGCTGTGCGCCAACGAGATTCGTCCCGGGCGGGCTCGGCCGGGTCGAGGTCGCCGGTCCCGAGACAGCCGCCGAGGTGCTGGTCCCACTGGTCGGGTTCCGTGACCGCGAGCGGTGCGTGGCCGCGTTCCTCGACACCAAGCACCGCCTGCTCGGCACCGCGACCGTCAGCATCGGCTCGATCGACCACACGTTCATGGCGCCACGGGAGGTGTTCCGCGATGCGCTGCTGGCAAACGCCTCGGCGCTCGTGCTCGCGCACAACCATCCGTCGGGCGATCCCGAGCCGTCCCGCGACGACGAGCTCGTCACCCGTCGTCTGGCCCGGGCGGGGGAGATGCTCGGCGTCGACCTGCTCGACCACCTCGTCGTGGGCGGCACCACGTGGACCAGCCTTGCCCGCCGCGGCGTCGTCACCTAGGACGCGGGTCCTGCGTGCGGGTGTTAGCATCCGTGCTCGGCCCCTGGGGCGTACGCTGGCAACGGCGTGCGCTCGTAAGCGGCACCTCGCGGTCCTCGTCCGCCTTCGGTGGCGGCGTCCCGTGTGTCCCCTTTCCCCGAGCCCGGCAGGTCTCCCCGTGGCTGCGAATATTGGCAACACCTTCCAGTTCCTCGGCCGTGACATGGCCGTGGACCTCGGTACGGCGAACACGCTCGTCTACGTGCGTGGCCGCGGCATCGTGCTCAACGAGCCGTCCGTGGTGGCCATCAACACCAAGAACGGCGCCATCCTCGCCGTCGGTGCCGAGGCGAAGCGGATGATCGGCCGCACGCCGGGCCACATCATGGCGATCCGGCCGCTCAAGGACGGCGTCATCGCCGACTTCGACGTCACCGAGAAGATGCTGCGCTACTTCATCCAGGCGGTGCACAAGCGGCGCTTCCTGGCCAAGCCGCGCGTGGTGGTCTGCGTCCCGTCCGGCATCACCGGCGTCGAACAGCGCGCCGTCGAGGAGGCCACGATCCAGGCCGGCGCCCGCGCCGCCTACATCATCGAAGAGCCCATGGCGGCCGCGATCGGTTCGGGTCTGCCCGTCCACGAGCCGGCCGGCAACATGGTCGTCGACATCGGTGGTGGCACCACCGAGGTCGCCGTCATCTCGCTGGGCGGCATCGTGACCAGCCAGTCGATCCGCATCGGTGGCGACGAACTCGACGACGCGATCATCTCCTACATCAAGAAGGAGTACTCGCTGATGCTCGGCGAGCGCACCGCCG